>NZ_JBCGCU010000004.1:0-221730 GCF_038739665.1 Pseudoalteromonas qingdaonensis
CCATAGTCAGCCTGGTTGAGCGCAAAAGTAAGCTGTATCTGATACGTAAAGTACCAGCAAAGTGCGCGGCTGATGTGAGCCGAGCTATGGTCGGCATGCTGTGGCGTTATCGCCGTCACGTTCATACGATAACGGCAGATAATGGGTGTGAATTCTGTGACCACGAACAGGTTGCAAAGAAACTGAAAACGGATATCTATTTCGCTAATCCATACTCTTCATGGGAACGTGGATTAAATGAAAACTTTAACGGCTTGCTGCGCCAATACATACGCAAAGGCACTGACTTACGCACGGTAACAGACAAGCAAATTGCAGAGATTGAACGCGCGTTAAATGCCAGACCGAGAAAATGTCTGGGGTATAAACAGCCAGCAGTCGTATTCGAAGAATTACGCAAGGCGGCTTAATTTAGCGAGTGGTGCACTTCGGAGTTGAATTCGCGTTAAAATCAATTTACTAAATGTGAAATGAGAAGGGCGCCCTTAGATTAGGGCTTGCTGGCACTTTATATCAGTCAAATGGGTTGGGTTCTTTCCAAATAAAAAGACGCCATATTGGCGCCTTCTCTAGTCAAGCAGACTTAGTCAACTCACACTCTATTCACCCATAAACTTCATGGCTTGCAACAGGTTGCTATAGTCATCGCGCCATATAAAGGGAGTTGTATTGCTTGGCCAGGGTGATTGAATCGCGCGGTAGGCCTGTAATCGTGCGTGGTCTTGGCTTAGCAGCACCCAGCGTACGTCATGACCATGGCGCTGCTGTGCTTTCGCTTCGCCATAGACGATGGCTAAATCGAATTTCTGTGCGAGCCCACGCATCAGGGGGGTGAGATCCAAATGAGTATTGGAGATATGCACCGCCAGTATGCCGTCTTCTTTAAGCTGGGTTAAGTACAAGGCCATGGCTTCTTGAGTCAGCAAATGCATGGGGATGGCATCGCCGCTAAAGGCATCGAGCACTAGGGCATCAAATACCTGTTCCTGCCCCTGCGCTTGTTGTGCGCTTAACGTGATACGGCCATCTCCGAGCACATAATCCAGCTTGGCCTGGGAGTTCTCAAGGTAGCTAAACTGCGCCTTGGCTGTGGCCAGCACATTGGGGTTAAGCTCATAGAAGGTATAGGTATCTTTGCTTTTACCATAGGCCGCCAAGGTGCCGGCACCCAGGCCGATAAAGCCTGCTTGGGCGCCATTGGGTAAGCCTTGCAGCAACTGCCCCACCAGGGTTTGGTGGCGGTAATAGCTTTGTGGCTCGCCTTGGCCTTCACCTTTGAGTACCTCCACACCGTGCGTGGTGGTGCCGTCAATCAAACGGCGCTCTGTGCGCCCATCAATGTCGACTTCCGTAACGGTCAATAAGCCGTAAAAGTTGCGCAAGCGTTCTATATCGTTACTTTTAAACTGACCATCTAGCCAAACAAACAAGCCTGCTGCAAGCACGGCGCAGCTCAGAGCGCTGGCGCTCAACATAGTGCGCTTTTGGGTGTTTTTATCGAGCCAAATTCCTACCGCAAACAGCACCAAGGCGGCACCTATAGCTAGCGGATATTCGTAGTAGAGTGTGAATACTTGCGGGGCGATAAAGGTGATAAGCGCCGTGCCCAGCGCGCCACCTAAGGCCATCACTAGATAAAATTGCGTAAGGTATTCGGTGCTGGGTTTGGCATGCACTAGCTCGCCATGACAGATCATACAGGCGGCAAACAGCACCAAGGAATAGAGAATAACCTGGCTGACGATATCGAATTGGCTGCCGATAAAGAACAAGAAGCAGGAGATAAAGGCACACACCACCAGGGCCGCGAGCCAGAAAATACGATGATAGGCTTTGGGCGAGTGGAAGCACAGTACAAAGGTCAGCAGATACAGAGCTAGCGGTAACAACCATAAGAAGGGCACAGGCGCCACGTTTTGGGTCATGGCATTGGTGCTGGCGGTTAGCACCATCACGCCGCAGGCGCTAAGAGCAAGCCACAGCAGCCATTTACCGTGTACACCGCCACGAAAGGCGCTCTGCTCTGTGCTGCCTAGGCGTTTGGCCTGGTGATAAAAGCGCGCCATATAGGTATAGAAGGTGGCGGCAAAGGCCACAAATAAACCGCTCCACAACCAGGATTGATTGCCCAAGCCGAGCCAGGGTTCCACCGCAAACGGGTACGAGAGTAGGGCCAAAAAGGAGCCGATATTGGAATAACTATACAGCTTGTAGGCATGCTCATTATCTACCTTGGCCTGCCAGCTTTGCATCAAGGGCGCCGTGGCAGCCAGGGCAAAATAAGGCAAACCCACGGCCATCGCTAATTGTGCTAGTACGCCTAACGCGGGAGTGTCGCTGGGGGTAACAAGCACTTGCGTGCCTATGGGCAGGGCGATGGCTCCCGCCAATAACAGGCCAGCATGGACGAAAAACTGCTTTTTCAGCGCCAAGCGGCTCGAGATAAGGTGCGCATAACCATAACTTGCGAGCAAAAATGTTTGGAAAAATAACAAACAGGCTGTCCAAACCTGAGTGCCGCCGCCAAAGCTGGGGAGCAACATTTTGGCCATGATAGGCTGCACTTGGAAAAGTAAAAATGCGCTTAAAAATACAAGAATAATTGCAAGCATGGCGATAGCCGCCTCAATAGGGTGAAAAACGCGGCAAATGTAGCACAAATCATGCTTCTATCGCATTGCTTTGCCATGCAGAAGTAAAATTAACCGCTAAAAACACAGGCCTGATCGTTATTTTCAATAACTTGATGTATAACAAGGGGTACGACACCCAAGAATTAGTCAAAGCCTTTACCTTAAAAGCCAGGTAAAGCAAGCGACTGGTCAATCCATGCGCGAGTCTTTATGAATATTGAAAACAATCGTCTTCACCAGCATACCGAAGTTGCTCAGTTGCAGCCTTTGTTTGAAGCGCAGTTGAGAGCCTTTAACAAGAATAAATACCCAGCTGTCAACGAGCGGAAAGCTCAGTTACAGGCGCTTAAAAGAGCCATGCTAGCCTGGCAGGATGAGCTGGTTGCGGCCATTAGCAAAGACTTTGGTCATCGCAGTGAAGATGAAACCCGCCTTTGTGAGGTGCTGACTCTGGTTGAGGCTATCGACTCCACCATTAAATACCTTGCTCGCTGGTGTAAGCCTTCGGCTCGTTCAACCGCATTGATTTTCCAGCCGGCAAGCAACAAGGTGGTGTATCAACCCCTTGGGGTGGTGGGCATTATGGTGCCGTGGAATTACCCTCTATATTTAAGTTTAAGCCCGTTAATTACCGCCATAGCTGCAGGAAATCGGGTGATGCTTAAACTTTCCGAGCATACTCCTTATTTTAACCATTGCTTAGTGCAGCTGTTGGCCGAGGTTTTTAGCGAGGATCAGGTAGCGGTGACTACCGGCGTTGCCGATGTGTCTACGGCGTTCTCGCAATTGCCCTTTAACCACTTGTTTTTTACCGGCTCAACCGCAGTGGGCAGGTTGGTGATGCGCGCCGCGGCGGCCAACCTTACCCCGGTGACGCTGGAGCTGGGCGGTAAATCCCCAGTGATTATCGGCGATACTATCGATCTGGAGATGGCCGCCGAGCGCATTTGTTTTGGTAAATCTCTGAATGCTGGCCAGACTTGCGTGGCACCGGATTATATTCTTTGCCCCGAGCATAAAAAGCAGGCCTTTATTAGCGCCTATCAAAACGCCTTTGCTCGCATGTACCCCAGTATTAAAGACAACTCTGATTACACCGCCATTATCAATGACGGCCAACTCCAAAGGTTGCAGGCACTGCTGCAAGAGGCCAGAGCTGCGGGTGCGAGCTGCACCACTATTAACCCAGCCAATGAGGATTTGAGCGACAGCAGAAAAATGCCGCCAGTGCTGATTGAAAACGCCGGAGTCGACACTCGGGTGATGACAGAAGAGATTTTTGGCCCCTTGCTGCCCATTATCAGCTATGAGTCCTTGCAACAGGCAGTGGACTATATCAATGCGCGTCCGCGACCCTTGGCGTTGTATCTATTTAGCCTGGATAAGAATGAACACGCGCGAGTTATTCAGGACACCCACTCCGGCGGAGTCTGTATCAACAACACCATGACCCATTTGGCCCAGGTGGATTTACCTTTTGGCGGCATCGGTGAGTCGGGTATGGGCCATTATCATGGTTTTGAGGGCTTTCAGACCTTTTCCAAGGCCAAGGCGGTACAAACCCTGGGTAAGCTCAACGGCGGTAAGCTGCTTTATCCGCCTTATGGCCGCAGCATTCACCGATTGTTTTACAAGCTCTTTGTCAAATAGGTGCTTGTTTAGGCAGAGCGCCAAAGCGATAAATGAAATACCAGAGTAAAGATCAAACAAAGAGACTCAGACCCAGCCCTTCATTCCCCCCTTAGTTAAAGTGGGTGTCTTAGTTAGTTTTCTGAGTGAAATATGTACAGCAAAGAACAACAGGCCCAAGTTAATTTACTTTTGGATATCTATTCTGAAAAAAATAAATAACCAAGACACCCACTCTAAAGATTATTAGGTGTCTAAAAGAAGTACTCGTAATTACAGAAGGTTAAGCTGGTGTTCGGAGAGCTGGTTTGAATCGGTAGTTTTAGGAGCTCTGATGAGAACGTAAAGGGTCATGACAATAACGAACCTACGCAAACCAATCCTACACTTGCCCGTATTGGTCTGGGAGCAGAGCTACTTATAAACCTAATAAACAGTGACGTTTTTGGTAATAGCGAAATTTAACCTAGTGCATTACTCAGGGTAAAAAGTGACTCGCTATCTTTTTTACTTCAGCTTAAACACACCCACGGCGACACAGATGGCACCGCCGACCATGCCCAGCCAGGCTTCAATGGGTGTTTCACCGTTAAGCGAGCGGGTTAGCTGTGCTTCTACCGCGTCATACACGTTGTAACCCCAGGCAACCAAGGCCACGCCGATCACAATAAGAATAATACCGATAATTTTACCATTCATAATAAATGCCTCATTTTCTTGTTATTTGAAGTATAGACATTTCTACCTTACACACTTAATTACTTGATTGCATGTGTTTTGTGCCTATAAAAAGCGAAAGATGAGCACCTTTGTTGTCGGTAATTATGAATGTATAGGGCTGCTACTGAACCGCCACTACTTGGGTGATCAGCAGGCTTTTGTTAAGAGTTACCCTAATGTGGTTTCTAAAACAGGCGTATTCGGGTACACTGCGCGTCCTTTTTTTGAGCAAACATGGATATCACTTCCCTTGATCGCAACAGCAAATATCGCCATGCAGTTTGGCGCTAAGCCTCTTTTTGAAAACGTTTCCGTTAAGTTCAACAATGGAAACCGTTATGGCCTCATTGGTGCCAACGGTTGTGGTAAATCGACCTTTATGAAAATTCTGGGTGGCGACCTTGAAGCTTCAGCGGGTAACGTGATGCTGGGCGAAGGCGTGCGTTTGGGTAAGTTGCGTCAGGATCAGTTTGCCTTTGAAGAATATTCTGTGATGGACACGGTATTAATGGGTAATACCGAGCTGTGGGCGGTGAAAGAGCGACGCGATTTCATTTACAGCCAGGCCGAGATGAGCGAAGAAGAAGGCATGGAAGTGGCCGACCTGGAAGTGCGCTTTGCGGAAATGGACGGTTACACCGCAGAAAGCCGCGCTGGCGAGCTTTTGCTGGGCTTGGAAATTCCTATTGAGCAGCATTTTGGCCCCATGAGCGAAGTGGCGCCGGGCTGGAAGCTACGTGTATTGTTGGCGCAAGCCCTGTTCTCCGATCCGGATGTACTACTACTTGACGAACCGACCAACAACCTGGATATCAACACCATTCGCTGGTTAGAGCAGGTACTGGTTGAGCGTAAGTCGACCATGGTGATCATCTCGCACGACCGTCACTTCTTAAATACCGTGTGTACCCATATGGCCGATTTGGATTATGGTGAGGTGCGCCTATTCCCGGGGAACTACGACGAGTACATGACGGCGGCCACTCAGGCTCGTGAGAAAATGCTCAACGAAAACGCCAAGAAGAAGGCACAGATTGCCGAGCTACAAAGCTTTGTTAGTCGCTTCTCTGCCAACGCTTCTAAGGCCAAGCAGGCCACCTCGCGTGCCAAGCAAATCGATAAGATTCAGCTTGAGGAAGTCAAGCCATCAAGCCGCGTCAGCCCCTATATTCGCTTTGAGCAAGAGAAGAAGCTGCACCGTCAGGCTATTACTATAGAAGGCTTGTCAAAAGCATTTGAAACGCCCTTGTTCAGCAACTTTGATTTACAGGTTGAGGCCGGTCAGCGCGTTGCCATTATCGGCCAAAATGGCGCCGGTAAAACCACCTTGTTACGCTGTTTATTAGGTGAAATTGAGGCCGATCAGGGCTCTGTAAAGTGGGCCGAGCAAGCGAAAATTGGCTATATCGCCCAGGATCACGCCGCCGACTTCGTTGAAGACGATAACCTGTTCGACTGGATGAAACAGTGGACCACGGGTGATGATCAGGTGGTGCGCGGTGCCCTTGGACGCATGCTGTTTTCCAATGATGACGTGAAAAAACGCGTTAAGGTGCTTTCCGGTGGTGAAAAAGGCCGCATGCTGTTTGGTAAAATGAGCCTTATTAACCCTAATGTGCTGGTCCTGGATGAGCCGACTAACCACCTGGATATGGAGTCTATCGAGGCCCTTAACCTGGCGCTGGAAAATTACGAAGGCACCTTGTTCTTCGTCAGCCACGACCGTGAGTTTGTATCATCACTGGCTACGCAGATTATCGACATTCGTCCCGAGGGCATAGTGCACTTCCAAGGCTCGTACGAGGAATACCTTAAAAGTCAGGGTGTTGCATAATAGATTCTAAAATCTAACAGGCAAGGGGCGGCAATCACAGTCGCCCCTTATCATTTGTAAAACTCACCGCAAGACTCCCATCAAAATAATAGATTAAGCCAATCTATTTTTATCGCTGCAATAGATTGAAACCCTGAACTATATTTATTCTCGTTAATCACTAAACTCCAAACGGGGAGAGAGTTTCATGGGTAAAAAAACACGTCCTTTTATCAGCGCCGCGGCCTTAGCCGTTACCTCGGTGCTAACGTTCGGTGCACAAGCTGCAGCTGCTGAACCAAAATCAAATCAATTCTGGTGGCCAGAGCAACTCGACCTCAGCCCGCTGCGTGCCCACGGGGTAGAATCTAACCCCTATGGTGACAATTTTGACTATGCCAAGGGCTTTGAAAGCCTAGACCTAAAAGCCGTTAAAGAAGATATTCGCGTCGTCTTGACCCAGTCCCAGGACTGGTGGCCAGCGGACTATGGCCATTATGGTCCCTTCTTTATCCGCATGGCCTGGCATGCCGCCGGTACTTATCGAGTATTTGATGGTCGCGGCGGTGCCGGTGGTGGTCAGCAACGTTTTGACCCACTCAACAGCTGGCCCGACAATGCCAGTTTAGATAAGGCGCGTCGCCTGCTGTGGCCGATTAAGCAAAAGTATGGTCGCAATATCTCCTGGGCCGATTTAATGGCTTTGACCGGTAACGTGGCCCTGGAAGACATGGGCTTTAAAACCTTTGGTTATGCCGGTGGTCGTGAAGACGACTGGGAGCCTGATCTAGTGTACTGGGGCCCGGAAGGCAAGATGCTCACCGATGAGCGTCGCGATAAAAAAGGCAAGTTAAAAGGCCCTCTAGCCGCGGTTGAAATGGGTCTAATCTATGTTAACCCGCAAGGTCCTCATGGTAAGCCGGATCCGCTTTTGGCGGCTACCGATATTCGTATGTCGTTCGGTCGTATGGCCATGAATGACGAAGAAATTGTGGCACTTATTGCCGGTGGCCACACCTTTGGTAAAGCACACGGTGCTAAAAAGCCAGACTGTGTAGGCAAAGAACCGGCAGCTGCGCCGATTGAAGACCAGGGCTTTGGCTGGAAAAATAAGTGTGGTAAGGGCAATGCTGAAGATACTATGACCAGTGGCTTAGAAGGTGCGTGGACGGTTACGCCAACACAGTGGACAACCAACTACCTGGACAACCTCTTCAACTTTGATTGGAAACAAACCACGAGCCCCGCCGGAGCAATCCAGTGGATCCCGACCGATGAGGCGGCAAAAAATATGGTCCCCGATGCGCACGTTAAAGGTAAGCGTCACGCGCCTATCATGTTCACAACAGATATCGCGATGAAGGAAGATCCAGAGTTTCGCAAGATTGCCGAGAGCTTCCGTGCCGATCCTGCAAAATTCGAGCTCGCGTTCGCCAAGGCCTGGTTTAAGCTAAATCACCGTGACCTGGGCCCACGTGCTCGTTACCTTGGCAGTGAAATACCAAGCGAAGTATTGATTTGGCAAGACTACATTCCAGAAGTGAACCACACTCTGGTGAATGATAAGCAAATCGCTGATTTGAAAGAGCAAATTCTTGATTCTAAGTTAACCGTGCCTGAGTTGGTGCGTGTGGCCTGGGCCTCGGCGTCTAGCTACCGTGATAGCGATATGCGCGGTGGTGCAAACGGTGCCCGCTTACGTCTAGCGCCGCAAAAAGACTGGCCGGTGAATAATCCTGAAGAAGTAGCCAAGGTACTGAAAGAACTTGAGAAAATTCAGAATAAATTCAACAAAAAAGCAGGTAAGACGCAAATTTCACTTGCTGATATGATTGTACTTGGCGGTGCCGCTGCCATCGAAAAAGGCGCGAAGGATGCAGGGTTTAAGATCACTGTACCATTTAAGCCTGGTCGTATGGATGCATCACTTGAATACACAGATGTTGAATCATTTGAAGTGCTAGAGCCTACCGCCGATGCGTTCCGTAACTACTACAGCAGCGCGTGGAAATCACCCACTGGCATGCTGGTTGAGCGTGCTAATCTACTTGGCTTGAACGTGCCCCAAATGACGGTACTGCTAGGTGGTATGCGTACGCTTGATGCAAACTACAAGGGCTCGGATCACGGTGTGTTAACGAACAATCCGGGAACCCTGAGCAATGACTTCTTTGTTAACCTGCTTGATATGTCGACCAAGTGGAGCAAATCAAGCAAGGAAGAAGGTGTGTACGAAGGTTTCGATCGTCAAAGTGGTGAGAAAAAGTGGACGGCAACCTCGGTTGACCTGATCTTTGGCTCAAACTCTGAATTACGCGCCATTGCCGAGGTGTATGCCTCACAAGATGCGAAAGAGAAGTTCGTCAACGACTTCGTTGCTGCTTGGACAAAAGTGATGACAGCAGATCGTTTCGATCTAAACTAAACAGCAGTTGTGATGTTACGCAAAGGGCCGCATAAGCGGCCCTTTTTTTACGTATTGGTATCGCCTCCGAGATGATGTAAAATTAACCGCCCCTTAGAGCTGACCTCAAGGGACGTATGTTTTACTAAATCGAGCGACAGATATGCAGTACTTCAAATATACCCTTATTGTTTTAACCTCATTATTTATGCTTGGCTGTGGTGGCCATGGGTATGAAGGACACTATGTCAGTACTTCTGACAACAAGGTATTTAACGCGCTATCAGAGCTTGCTGGCGTCAAAAAAATCTACATCGGCGAGAACTTTATTGAAGCGGATGGCCAGCGCAGCGAGTTTGATGAAATCTTTGTACGTGAGCTGAAATCCGGTGATTACCTGGTGTTTAAATCCGGCAATGAAGAACAAGCCTGGTTGATTGAAGACGGCGACGTACTGGTACGCGATTTAGGCTTGATGTCTTTACGCTTTGAGCCGGTAGAAAAGTAAACCCCCTCTTTTATTGTTAGTGAGTAAATACTCGCTAACATCGAATCCAAGGTCTCTTTTTATTTTTGATTTATATATTTCCAAAATAAACCAAGACGATTGCACGCAAAAAGACGATAATTGGAACATTAAACTCATTAGATTGACCGACATTGCCACCTAGTCTGCCCAGCAGAGTTGGCAAGCTCGGTCATTGCGATTTTTAGGGTAGCGATAACTCATGGAAATTAAAGTTAATTTTCTCGATAACCTCAGATTAGAAGCCAAGTTTGACGACTTCACCGTAATAGCCGATCAGCCGATCCGCTACAAAGGTGATGGCTCGGCACCAAGCCCGTTTGACTACTTCCTGGCATCATCTGCTTTGTGCGCCGCTTACTTTGTGAAGGTGTATTGCAACAGTCGAGAGATTTCGACCGATGGTATCCGCATTTCGCAAAACAACATTATCGACCCAGAAGATCGCTACAATCAGATTTTCAAAATTCAGGTTGAGTTACCAGAGAGCATTTCTGATAAAGATCGCCTGGGTATTTTGCGCTCTATCGAGCGTTGTACGGTTAAACGCGTGGTGCAAACCGGGCCCGAGTTCCAAATCGATCCGGTAGATAATATCGACAAAGATGCCCAGGCCATGTTGATGGTTGAGGCCGACCTTGATCACAGTACCTACATCTTGGGTAAAGACCTGCCGCTAGAGCAAACAATTCAGAACATGACCGCCATGCTGGCCGACTTGGGTATGAAGATTGAAGTGGCCTCGTGGCGCAATATCGTTCCCCATGTGTGGTCTTTGCATATCCGTGATGCAGCTTCACCGGCGTGTTTCACTAACGGTAAGGGTTCGACCAAAGAAAGTGCGCTTTGCTCTGCGTTGGGTGAATTTATCGAGCGTTTAAGCTGCAACTTCTTCTATAACGATCAGTACCTGGGTGAAGAAATCGCGTACAGCGATTTTGTCCATTACCCCAATGAAAAATGGTTCCAGGCGGGTGCAGACGACGCCCTTCCGGAAGGCATCTTAGACGACTACTGCTTAGAGATTTACAACCCGGACGGCGAATTGCAAGCGTCGCATTTAATCGACACCAACTCAGGCCGTGTGGACCGTGGTGTGTGTTCAATTCCCTACACTCGTCATTCGGACGGCGAAACGGTTTACTTCCCGCAAAACCTGATTGAGAACCTGTTCCTAAGTAATGGTATGAGTGCGGGAAATAACCTCAATGAGGCCAAGGTGCAGTGTTTGTCTGAGATCTTCGAGCGTGCCATTAAACGCCAGATCATTGAGCAGGAAATTGTGCTGCCGGACGTACCGCAAGAGGTGCTGGCCAAGTACCCAGACATAGTTGAGGGCATCGAAAAGCTTGAAGAGCAGGGCTTCCCGATTGTTATTAAAGACGCCTCACTAGGCGGCCAATTCCCGGTTATGTGTGTGACCTTGATGAACCCACGCACCGGTGGCGTATTTGCCTCATTCGGTGCGCACCCAAGCCTGGAAGTAGCATTAGAGCGCAGCCTGACCGAGCTGTTGCAAGGTCGTAGCTTTGAAGGTTTGAACGATGTGCAGAAGCCAACATTTAACTCCATGGCTGTGTCTGAGCCGGAAAACTATGTTGAGCACTTTATTGACTCAAGCGGTGTGATCTCATGGCGTTTCTTCAGCGCCAAAGCGGATTACGACTTTGTTGAATGGGATTTCTCGGGTACCAACGAAGAAGAAAGCAAAGCCTTATTCGGTATTTTGAAAGCGCTTGGTAAAGAAGCGTATATTGCTGAATTTACAGAAATCGGCAGTGCGTGTCGTATTCTTGTGCCGGACTTTTCTGAAGTGTACCCGGTGGAAGACTTGATTTGGGATAACACCAATAAAGCACTGCAATACCGTGAAGATATCTTGAATCTGCACTCGCTCTCGGACGATGCACTGGCCGCCTTGGTAGAGCGTTTGGAAGAGAGCCAGCTGGATAACTATATCGACATCATCACCCTGATTGGTGTTGAGTTTGATGAAAACACCGTATGGGGTCAGTTAACCATCCTTGAGCTTAAGATTTTGATTTACTTAGCACTTGGTGAATTGGAAGAGGCTAATGAGCTGGTCGGTGACTTCTTGCAATATAACGACAACACGGTTGAGCGTGGCTTGTTCTATCAAGCCGTGAGCGCGGTGCTGGAAGTAACCCTGGATGAAGAGCTTGAATTGGCTGATTTTATCCATAACTTCTCTCGCATGTTTGGTAAAGACACCATGGAAAATGTCGTGGGCTTGGTAACCGGTGAAGTGCGTTTTCATGGCTTGACCCCAACCAATATGAAGCTCGAAGGCTTGGACAAGCACTTGCGCCTGCTTGAGAGCTATAAAAAGATCCACAAAGCCCGTGCTGACCTGTTCAACAAAGGCTAGTGTGAATAAGTTTAATGCCCATAATAAGGCGTTAAATTAAAGCTAAAAAGCGAACCGCGGAGGTTCGCTTTTTTGTTGGCTGTTTTAGTAAAGGTTAAAGATGGGTGCCCAAGTTAAAGTGGGTGTCAGTTACCCCATTAATTACTCACTAAACACTCTCATCTTTATCGAAATTGTATCAGCTTCGACATTATAGGAAACTCAAAATGCGTACCTAAAGCCTTTGTTTTTTGTTAATCTTTTGTTTCGGGGTGGCTCGGATAGTTAACAAAGGAATGTAAAATTGAATAAATATACATTTTTAATATTTGTAGCTGGAGTTTTTTCAGGTACTTCGTTAGCAGCTACTAGCTCGGTTCCTAGAGCCTTCGCCTGTACAGATTGTACTTTCGAAGAAAGTAAAACGATAGCAACCCGTGAAGCACCAGCTAACTATTGTAATATCTGGGAAAACGGTAGTACAGCACAGTACTGTGAACCTGTTTCGCAGGACATAATAGTAGTGGTGCATAGTACTAAGACTTTTGAGAAGTTCACTGTTACTACGTCAATCAACTCAGTTAACCAACCATTTGTAACTGTCTTTTCAACTCTTAAAAGTCCAGCAGATAACGCGGCAATTCAAAAATATTTCGATATCGTAGATACGATTGCGTCGTTTACTGTTGACATCGATATGACATCATTTAGTAGTCAATCTAGTACTTTGAATTTCAATGATGATCTGATGAGTATTAGCTCATCAACAGGTGAAGAAATATCTGATTGTGCTGAACACCCAACACACTACTTCAAGAGCCTAGATAATGAAAGAGATGTCAAGATGTATGCGTCTAGAAAAATGACTCTTCTTTCCGGTACGGACGTTAAGCAAGTAAACCTAGAGTATGATGAGATAAAAAAAGAAGGCGTAACAGTTGGCTTTGGCAGTACTGAACTCAAAATCGAGCAGGTATATGTCAAACAAAAGCTTGCTGTAAGATTAAAGTACGATAAAGAGGGAACTCACAACTACCTTACATTTATGATCGGTTCTATAAATGAGGTAGTGTGGGACGATGACAACAAAAGAGCGCTTATCAACTTAAAGTTAGCTCCTTCCTTTTCTCGTATTGACGGAATAAACGTCGCTAAGCTTTTTAGGGATGGTAAAGTTGATTTGACTGATGTGCCAATGTCTAAATGTTTCCAAGAATTTTTACAGGAAGAAACAGAACCTTTACCAGAAGACCCAAACAAACCTAGCTCAGGTACAGGTACACAGGAAGACCCATTTGAAGGTGGTGACCGTTCAAATTATCAAATGGGCACTTTTTGTAAGTTTAAACTTTCTGGTCTTGAAACATGCTCAATAACTGAAGATGAAACTGTAAAATGTACCGAAACTTTTGTTGAGTGGGTTGGTCCATGTAACACATGGCCATAGAGACCGTCCTTGGTAGATATTTAATATAGTCTGCCAAGGAAAGCCCCTTCCAGAGACTCTTCGAATAACGATACCCCTATTTTGAGATCAAGTTAAAGTGGGTGTCTAAGTTAAGGTGGGTGTCCAAGTTAAGGTGGGTGTCCAAGTTAAGGTGTCGGTGTCCAAGTTAAGGTGTCCAAGTTAAGGTGGGTGTCCAAGTTAAGGTGGGTGTCCAAGTTAAGGTGTCGGTGTCCAAGTTAAGGTGTCCAAGTTAAGGTGGGTGTCTGCGTTGTTGTTTAAAACATGTCGGTCTAAATGGCAATTGCAGGGTATAATTGAGGGCGATGTCATCAATCACATATCGAAACTAAGCACCAAGATAATGAACCGTAAAAAGAAAATTTTCACCAAGCTCAAAGCCAAAGACAAACGTGCGAATGCAAAATTGCACAAAAGCAATAAACCAGCCTATATCTCAAAAGCAGAGCGCGAAAAGTTAGAGCAGCAAGAGAATACGGCGTCTCAAGAGTAATCCAACACTCTAATTAATACGCCATATCAATAAATTACACTATTGGCAGCTGACGGCGAAATAGCCATTATTATCGCTTACCGTCAGTTCGGGCAGTTGGTTAATTAGGTGCTGGTACATTTCGGGATGCTCAAATCTGTGCTTCATCATCAGGCGATGATGGTGCGGTCGGATCTCGGCACCCTTATCCTTTAGATATTCTACAAGTCGGTGGTAATTTACAGGCCGCTCTGTGCCCGATTCGGGATGTATATAGCGCTCTAGAGCGTAGTTTTTGAGTGCAAAATACAGCGGGTCCAAGTGTTCACTCTTATCGAAACTCAGATAGGGCTCAAGCAATTTATATTGTGCAATATGACCCTTGGCGGCGGCCGCATTCGCCAGCTCGAAGGCTGTTTGCTCTGGGATATGAGAAAAGGTTTCTAACCACAGGGTCAGTTCTTTACTGCCGGCAAATTGAGCCAGCACCTGATGTGCCAAGGGACTCGGATCCAGCCCTAGGTTACTGAGCTTATTTACTATTTCCTGCTCTGTTAGCTTGTTATCAGCGACCGCCATTGACGATATAAACAGGCCCATGGCCGTTTTTTGCTGTTCTGAAAGAGGTGGCAAATTAAGATCATCCAGCTCCAGGCGCATTAGCTCGGGCAAGGGTTTGTTTTGCGCCAAGCTTACCAGCAGAGCTGCGGTGTCATTGATAAACAGCTTGATATCCGCATTATTATGGCTTTGGCAGTATTCATACTCGGGCGACTCGCTCACCTCGGCCACAAATTCTGAGTCGGCGAACTCTTGCCATTGTTCGACGGGCTTTTCCCGCTCCTCAAACCATTTATCTTGCACCGAGCAGGCCTCCAGTTGTGCCTGTTGCTGCGCATCCAAGGCCGCACTTGCCTCAAACTTTAATTGCACGCTGCCATTATCCCGTGGCAACTCGGCTAAAGGATGAATATCGATATGAATACCCAATTGGCTTAAGAGACTCGGAGCTCGGCTGACAGGTCTGACCGTCAGGCGGTGGTAATAGTAGCGTTTGCTCCCTAGTTGCGTGCCCTGAATAAGCCGGGACAGGGCATGAGTATCGGTAAATGTGCTGCCATAGGCTTCTATATGTTGCAGCACTGCCTGCTGTATATCATTGAAAAACAGGGAGTCATTGCGAAATGCTTGGGGGTATTGCTCGGTCAGCATGGCCGCCGCTTCGGTTTTTCCCAACATCAGCAGGGCGGCAAAAGACAGCTTAAGGGGAGTGAGGTGTGGGTCGTTCACCAAGGCGCTATCCACATCATAAACCGTGTTTTTGACCGCCTGCACCAGCTCATGGGCGGGCACATTGCTGACGATAAGTTCTTCAAAGCCCTTTTGCTCCAGGGTATGCCTGTAAAGGTATTCCATGGGAAAGCTCTGGGGTAAGCGCTGATCCTGCTGCATTTGCATCGACAGTTCGTCAAGCTGCTCTATAAAAGACGCCATGGCCTGAGCTTGAGCTGTTTCAACTTCCGTTTGTGCATTGGCTGGGATATTTTTTTGCATATAACTCTTGAGTGCCGGCCGCATCTTTAGCGTTGCCTGCAGGGCTGCGGCGCCATTGTGCCAGTGGTACAGGGCTCTTTCATCCATGCCCGCAGCCCACAGTGCCAAGCTAATATCGTCCAGGCTATGGCCCTGCTTTAAGGCGCGGGCGGCCAAGATTTCAAGTTGCTGACGATTTTGAAAATGGTGTTGATTAAAGAGGTCTTTTAAGTTCTCACATAGCTCGCTATCGAGTGTTTGCTCGGGAAAGGGCTCAGGAACATAGTGCTTTGTGGCTTTGTTTTGCGCTGAGAGAGTGCTCTGCTGCTGTGCGGGCTGCACATCGGCAGCAACATTCATCTTAGCCGTTTGTTGCTTATCCGCGCTTGGCAGAAGAAAATAACCCAGAAGCGCTGCGAGAGCCAGAGCCGCCAATATCACAATCACTTTTCTCATTGCTTTCCTTGCTTGTTATTTGAGCATAACATCATAGCGCTATTGTTAATCTAATTTGCTTATAAAACAAGCTTATACCCTCTATGTGCTGGGTATTGTCCAACAAAGCTTACAGCCGCTGATCAAGCACAATACACGCTAGTAAAATACTGATCCCAAGCCGCAGTAATGAGCGCAGGCTAAAGGTGTAGATCAACATCGATAGTTTGCGGCCATTAGGTCAGTATCACAGGCTTTTTGTGAAATTTAGGCGTTACATCCAAGGCAAAGAGAAGCTATAGTAATTTGTACTTTTATAATGAATTTAAAATGAATGGTTAGCTTTTCGTTAATTAGCTAAGCTGGAAGAAATGTATTCTTATCAAAATATTACATTCTATTACAGGGGGTAATATTGGGTTTCACTTTGCAGTTAAGTGCTATAAGATAACTCAGTCTTTTTCATTAAATTTTAGATATGGAAGTCTTGTCACTGTGGATTTTTTGTATTGGTTTGCAAGTTACCTCTTTGTCTTGAAATATGTAGTTTACGTATTAAGTGTATTGCTACTGTTTTTCGGCTTGGATGATCTATTTATTGATCTAGTCTATTGGGGCCGTAAATGTTACCGACGCTTGGTGGTCTATCGTAAGCATCCAAAGCTGCATTACAGCAAACTTAAGGAAAAGCCCGAGCAACCTTTGGCAATCATGGTTCCTGCATGGCAAGAGCAAGACGTAGTGGGGCCAATGGCCGAGCTGGCAGCATCCACTCTAGATTATGAAAACTACCACATCTTTGTTGGTACCTATCCCAATGATGAAAAAACCCAGGCCGATGTCGATGCCGTGTGCGCCCGTTTTCCAAATGTGCATAAAATTGTCTGTGCGCGTCCTGGGCCAACCAGCAAGGCGGATTGCCTAAATAACATCATTGCCTCTATTTTTACCTTTGAAGCGCAAGCCAAGTTTCAATTTAAAGGTTTTATCTTGCATGATGCTGAAGATGTCCTTAGTCCCATGGAAATGAGTTTGTTCAATTATTTGGTCGAACGTAAGGATCTGATTCAATTACCCGTTTTTCCATTTGAACGAAAATGGTACGAGTTTACCAGTGGCAGTTACCTTGACGAGTTTGCCGAGATCCATGGTAAAGATGTACCGGTGCGCGAAGCCCTGGTTGGTCAGGTACCGAGTGCCGGTGTGGGCACCTGTTTTAGCCGTCGTGCCATCGAGCTACTTATAGAGCAAGGTGATGGTATTGCCTTTGACGTACAGAGTTTGACCGAAGACTATGACATTGGCTTTCGCCTAAAACAACATGGTATGTCGGAGGTGTTTGTTCATTTCCCTGTGTTGACCGATAGCCATAAACAAAAAGTAAAAAAAGGTTCATTAAAGTCGCCCAGCTACAGCAGCGTGGTGTGTGTGCGTGAATATTTTCCCAATACCTTTACTACTGCTGTGCGGCAAAAATCACGGTGGATCATAGGCATAGTTTTCCAAGGCATGAAGTCACACGCGTGGACTAAAGATTGGAAGCTAAATTACTTCTTATGGCGAGACCGCCGTGGCGGCATCACTAACTTTATCGGTTTTATGGCGCTGTTAGTTTTGTTCCAGCTGGGTTGTGTGTGGGCTTATCAATTACTTTCAGACAGTGCCTATAACTTCCTTTCCATCTATGGTGATGAGCCATGGCTGGCAGCTGTGCTGTGGGCGAATGCGGTGCTGCTTGGCAACCGTATGCTGCAACGTTTTGTGTTTGTATCGCGTTATTACGGTTGGGTGCAAGGTGTGCTGTCACTTCCGCGTATGGTGTGGGGCAACATAGTTAACTTTTTCGCTAACCTTCGTGCGGTGCGACAAATCCTTGAAATTGGCGATGTAAAGCGAGTCGCATGGGATAAAACCAGCCATGATTTCCCATCTTTGGGAGAGCAGCGGGTGAATCACCGACCCTTGGGTGAAATCTTGGTGGAGCTTGGGGCTATTGATCGCGAACAATTGCAAAGTGCGCTGACGCAGGGGCAACGCAAAGTCAAGTTAGGCCGTTATCTGATGCGCGAAGGGCTGATCAGCGGTGAGCAGTTAGGGCAAGCACTTGCCGTCCAAGCGGACGTCTCATACCAAGATTGTCCTCCCCTGGCCAGCGTCGAACAGAATGAGTTGGGGATCACCAAAGCGGTGGCACGACGTTACGGTATTGTTGGCTTGTATAAGGAAGATGGGGTGCTGACCATTGCCAGTGAGCAATATTTATCGCCGGTAGCCATCGGTGCCATCAGCCGCAAAATTGGCACTAAGGTCAAGTATGTTATCGCCCAGCCAGGGCAGGTGACCCTGGCACTGCTTATGCACTTTAGTGGCCGTGCTGAGTATCAACACAGTGCTTTACAAAAGCGTGCCGTATGGGCGAATTGGTCGCGTTTTGTTAATGCTCATTACAGTGAGCTTGAAGCAATTAGTGAAGTGGCTATGTTAAGTCCATCTGTGGTCAACCAAGTGATGATAGGCCAAGAAAGCAGTGAAGATGGAGTGGGGGAGTACTTACTTGAGCGGGGGGTTATCGGCGCTGATATTTTACAGCAGGCCCGCCAGCATATGCAGCAGGCGCTGGCAGAAGTGTTAGGCATAGATAAAGAGGAGTCTTTGGTATGAGGATGATCTGTTTAGCCTTATTAGCTTCTTGGTCGGTGGCTGCGGCAAAACCTGGGTTTGAAGCGGGGAAAAACTACAGCGAGTACACCCAGTTTTTGCTCTATCCTCATGTTGACATGGCCTACCGCCATATAGATAAGCAGCAATACGCGGAGGCGGAAGACGAACTGCACAAAGCCTTGGCGATCACCGCCGACAATCCTTATTTGCTTGAGCGACTATTCTATGTTGTGAGTGCGCAGCAAGATTGGCTGGAGTTGGCACGCTTATATGGGCACCATAGCAGCACTTTACTCGCGCAGCCACAGTGGCATGACACCTTGGTGCATTATGTACAGCTTGGTTTAGCGCAGCAACCTGAGCGCTTTATCGGCTTTGTTGAGCCCCTGCTGGGCGATACCCGACTGAGCTTAACTCAGCGCTCACAATTAGGGGCGCTTAGCGCCAGTGTCGTTAATACAGAGATGCGTGCCGCCTATATAGAGCGACTGGTAAAAACATACAACCTTAATGAGTTGCAACTTAACTACTGTTTTGCGTTACTTGAGAGCGATGCTTTTGACAGCGTTGCCACTTGTATTACCGAGGTGAGCGACCCAGAGCAGCAACTGCAGATACGTAAACACTTTATTCAAGCCCTGATCGGCGCCCAGCGCTATCAAGAGGCTGGTGATCAGTTCCTGCTTTATCAACAGCAAACTCAGTTAAGTGCAGATGAGCGGGCACAGTGGCTGGAATTATCGATGATGGGTCAAGATTGGCACCAAGCACTGGCGCTGAACGCGGCTATGCCTGCATCGGTAGCGCAGCTGTTACAGCGGGCCGATATTGCCAAACTGGCGCAAAATGATGAAGAGTTAAGCTCTACCCTAATCGCCCTCACTCAGATGCAGCTACACCAAGCACAAGAGTATCGCGTGCTGGTGCTGATGGCTGACCAAGCGAGTAAGAAAGCGCCATGGCGGCAGCGTTTTTACCGCTATCAGGTGCACCATCTAGAGAATCACAGCGCTTGGCGTGAACGCGCTATACAAATAGCGCAAGCACATCAAGATAATGAATTCTGGGTCACTTTGCTTGCTGCGCAACCTAGATTATCACGTCAACAGCAGCTGCAATTGGCCCTAGGTTATGATCGCCTTGGTCAGCAGCAACAGGCACAACAACATTGGCAAACGCTTGCTGAGCGTTATCCCTATGAACTGGCTTATGCAGCGCGGGCCTCGCACTTTGCTATGCAACAGCAGCAGTATGCCCAGGTTGTCAGGTTATTGGCGCCGTTTTGGCCGCTTGCCAGTAGTCAGGATGAAAGCGCCGAACTCAGCTATCGTTTTCTATCTAGCCTAGAGCAACTCGACCCTGAGCGTGTGCCCGGGGCTTTAAAACAGGCTTTTGATGTGCCACTGAGCCTTGCTCAACAGGCAATATTCAGCGGCTTTGCCAGCACCTTGGAGTACTGTGATCTCGCTGCCCACTGGTTGGCGGCTACTGCGAGCTTGGCAGAGTTACATCAGCTTGGTACTTGCTACGCTAAGCTTGATAAAGAGCGGGCATATACGATTTTTAAACGTGCCGAACAGCTTGCCCCTGAAGATGTTAACACTCGTGTACAGCTTGCTTATCTCAGTAGCTTGATGGGCTTACATCAAAATGCTTTCGACTACTGGCTAAGTTTAGATCGTGAGTTGAGTGATGCTGAGCAGTTACACAATGCCATCGTCAGTGCGGTGAATGTGCATCAGTATGCTCCAGCCATGACTTGGCTGCACCGTTTGGAGGCCTTAGATATCCCCAAGGAAGCACGTTTTTACCAACTGCAATTGTTGTTGGCGCAACGTCTCGGAGATGTGTATACCCAGGAGCAAAGCCTGCTGTGGTTAAACCAACAGCAACCACAGCCGAGCTACCAAATACAGTTAGCGGGTTTATATTGGCAGCAAGGAAAACAGCAGCAAGCAATGGCCTTGGTGGCTGATATTGAAGCGTTGGGCGTTGAGCATCTCACCGTGAATGACTTGGCGCCACTGGGGTACTTATACACGGATATGGAGATGGCCAATAAAGCAACACCTCTGTACCAAGAGTATCTAAATTCGCAACCAGACCTTTACCCTATGCATCAGCAGTTGGCTTACAGTTATGTGGCTATCAATGAGCTTGATGCCGCGCTTGAACATGCGACCATAGCGGCGCAGCACATGGATATTATGGCACTGGATAAACCGGCGCAGCAGCAGCTAAAACGTTTGCGTCGTGATCTGTTAGCCGATAGTCGCTGGTTACTACAAGCCCAAATAGGGGAGCAATTACTCCCTATAGATGCTTCTCCACAGGCTAATGAGCTTGACTATGGCGGCTTTATTGATGTCCGTTATAGCCAGCGTCTGCATTATCATTGGCGCGAGCAAGACACTCATCAGTGGTACGCCCGTGCTTTTATGCAAGGTGATGAAGATAACAGGGCCACCACGTTAGCCACAGGCTACAGTTGGCAGCCCTCGGCGGCGATCGACTTTAATTTAGCCATTGAGCCGCAGTGGCAGCTTGATAGTGGCCATTTTGATGTCATGGTCAAAGCTGCGACCGATGTTTTCAGTATCAGCGACAGCCGCGCTAATTGGCAGGTTGAAGGCGAGGGCTGGGTACAGCAAAGCCTGTATTTGGAGGCGGTGCACTGGCTTAAGGCCGATCAAGGGCAAATATATGCACAGTACCAAGGTGGTTATCACTTTAAACTCAGTGAATCGGTACAGCGCGCATTTTCGCTCCAACCTTATGTACAGGCGCAATGGGCGCACTCGGGGCAACAGCAAGACAGTCGCATAGGTGTCGGCTTAGGCTTACATTGGTGGGGACAGGGCGATGAGATCACCGCTTATCGCAGCCGTGCCATGGTCAAATTGTTATTGCAGCGGGTTATGGATGGTGAGCGTGAAGGTGAGAACCTAGTGACGATGAATGTGGAGTGGTTATGGTAGGGTTACGCTGGTTTGTAATAATAATGGCTTTGTTCGCCAGTGTGCTGGCCGAGGCCAAGGTGATCATCTATCAACCATTGAATGATGATCGCGTGCTCAGCAGCATGCAATGGCATCAAGTGATGGTGGAGCTAAAACAGCAGGGCTACCACAGTATCGCCCTACAGTGGAGTCAACATGAACAAAGTGACTTTATTGATGAGCAAGGAAATGCCCTATTGCAGCAGTTGTTTAACCAAGCTGCCGAGCATGGACTACAAGTAATTGTTGGCTTGTACCATGAAAATAGCTTTTATCAGCGCATTAAACAGCAGCCTGTGGCATTACATTATTACCTTGCGCGTTTGGCTAAAAAACACCAGCAGGTGGCCATACAGTGGCAACCCTTTACCAGCAAGAGCAACTTTGCCGGCTGGTATATCAGTGATGAAATAGATGATCTGCATTGGCAAAACTATGCGCAACAACAAGAGTTGGTGGCGTATTTGCGCACCATAGAGCAGCAGCTTAAGCAATTGGCGCCAACTAAGCCCATTTATATGTCGAGTTTTTATGCCGGTCATAGCTATGCTGAGCAATATCTGTATTTGTTAACGCAAATACGCCAGCACACCAATATTCAGCTGTTATGGCAAGATGGCCAAGGTACTAAAGTGCTCAGTGATACGCAGCGTCAAGCGGTACAAGCGCTGATTTGTCAGGATCATGAAGATATTGCGGTGATCGCTGAGCTCTTTAATAACCCTGCGCCACTGCGTCAAGGTGGTGCCTCAGAGTGTCGTAACCAATGGGCTTTTTCGTTGCGTTATTTGTTGCCACACTATTTTCCTCCAGCATCGAATACGGTGCTGTAAAAGAGCTTGCCACTGCCGGTGGCTATCAACTAGGCCAGTAGTAAACATGCTGGCCTATCAGCACAACAAATACGTGTCTGTGCCATGTGGGCGCTGCTGTGGCGACAGCAACCACTTGGTGCAGTTTAGTATTAGGCCAGTACACCATGGCCTGTCATCTACCCAAACACTCCCCAAACACAATCCTAACGTCACCAGTGCGGTACAGGCATGGCAATAGTATTGGCCGCGCTTGTTGGTGCTGCCGCGTCCCAGTCCTAGGGATAAACTAGATGCCAGCAAAAATATGTGCCTGGCGGGGGAGTTATTCCTTTGAAGTATGGTTGGTTAATATATCAACAGTACGCATTCAAAAAGCGATCTTTTTTATTTTAAATGCAGTAAAAAACAACTAGAAAAGATTAATAAATGACCTGTTTGAAAATTATTTATACATATAATAAACAATATATAAACATTGATGGCATGTGGCTTTTTTGCAATTGTTAAATAAAGTGATGATTAATCACCTCCAAATGTTACATTTTTATTTTATTTAAAACAAAATCAAACATCTTGTGAATCAGTAATTTACAAAGCGGTATTATTTCTAGTTATTTGTGTCATTTTGTTTGTAAAAGTTACATTTACCATGTAAAAAATAATCCGGCCTTGGCTCCTCTTAATCAAAAGGTCGATGGAATTAGTTCTTAATAATTATAATTTCAGGGTTTAATAATGTTTAATAAATCATCAGTTAATAAGGCGATTCAATACTCGCTTTTACTTAGCTCAAGTGCTGCTGCCTTTTCTATTAACGCGGCACAACAACAAGACGCTGACACAGCGCAAAAAGAAGTCGAAAGAATCCAAGTAACCGGTTCTCGTATCGCCCGTCCTGAACTATCGCAAGCAGCGCCTTTGATGACTGTGGGTCAGGCTGACATTGCTCGCGCAGGCTCTCCAGACTTAGGTCAAATTCTTGCTGAATTACCGGCAATTGGTGCGACCGACACCTTGATCGGTAACCGTGAAAGTAACGCTTCAGCCGGTGTTAGCTCGGCGGATTTACGCCGTATGGGCGCAAGCCGTACACTTACCCTTGTAAATGGTAAACGTCATGTCGCCGGCTCAGCAGGCTCTGCTGCGGTAGATTTATCGACAATTCCAGCGGGTATGATTGAGCGTGTTGAGATCATCACAGGTGGTGCCTCTGCCGTGTATGGTTCCGATGCCGTATCTGGGGTTGTGAACGTTATTCTTAAAGACGGTTACGAAGGTTTTGAAGTGACAGGGCAAGCAAATGGCTCAACTGAAGGCGTGGGCGCCCGTAGCCACGAGTTTAGTCTATTAGGTGGTGGTGACTTTATGGATGGTCGCGGTAACGCTACCTTCTTTGCTGGTCTTAACCGCTCGCAAGAAACCATGGAAAACGACATCCGTCAGTTTGAGAACTGGGGAACAGTGTTAAACCCTGCCGATACCGGTCCGTCGGATGGTAATCCTAAGCGTTTTTACGTGCCAAATGTTGGCTCTGAATTTATCTCTGGCGGCGGTGTTATTAATGCCGACCAATTGTACGGTTTCTTCCCAGATGGTAGCTGGCAAGTGCAGCCGGAGCGAGATGGCACCAGTTCAGGTTTGTTCGGTTCGTTCCCTGAAGGTTGTGATACTTGTCTGTTTACACAGGACTATTCTAACTATCAGCCAGAAGTTAAACGTTTCAATGTTGGCTCTATGGTCAACTTTGAGATCAATGACAATGCCCGCTTCTACTCGGATTTTAAATATTCACAAGCGGACATTACTCAGCAATTTCAGCCGTCATTCTCTCAGTCATTACAGATCAATGTTGCAGACAACCCGTACCTAGACGAAGCCTTACGTCAGCACTTGCTCTCTGAAGGGGTGACGACTGCGAAAATGAGTAAGTTCTTTGAAGATTGGGGTAACCGCACCGCAGAGAATGAGCGTAGCGTATTCCGCTTTACTTCAGGTATTGATGGCGCCATCGAGTTTAGTGACACCTTCTTGGACTACGATATTTACTATGGCTATGGCGAGACTAAAAATACCCGCCGTACCCTTAACTCGCAAATTCCTGGCAATATGCACGCGGCTATTGATGCCATCAAAGACGCCAATGGCAACATTGTTTGTCGTGATATTGATGCCGGCTCGGTGAATATCGGTGGCGAATGTGTGCCGTACAACCCGTTTGGCGATCAAGCAAGCCAAGCGGCGGTGGACTTTATGAGTGCCGACGTACAGCGTGAAGACACCATTACACAAGAATATTTTGGTGCTTCGTTTGTTACCGATACAGCAAGCTTCTTGGAATTCCAAGGTGGTCCAATTGGTGTGGCATTCGGCTTTGAATGGCGTGAAGAAACATCGCAAACCCTTACCGATGAATTCACTAAACGCGGCTTAACGCGTAACGCGGCGACACCTGATGAGTATGGTGAGTTTGACGTTACCGAAGGTTTTGTTGAGGTGAATCTACCTATCCTTGCGGGTGTAGACTTCGCCGAAGAGTTAACCCTTGATCTTGCGTATCGTGCCGCTGATTACTCTCATGCGGGCAGCACAGATGCGTGGAAAATTGGCTTTATGTACGCGCCAATTGACCAGTTCCGTATACGTGGTACCTATGGCGTTGCAACGCGCGCGCCGAATATCACCGAAGCATTCAGTCCACGTGCGCCTGGTTTTACCCGAGTTACCGATCCATGTGACAAAACGCGTGTAGACCAGAACGCCAACCGTGCAGCTAACTGTGCAGCCTTGGGTGTGTCTGCGAACTTCGAATCAAGCACCAATGCAAGTATCGATCTTATCTCCGGCGGTAACCCAGAATTACAACCGGAAGAGTCAGATTCTTACACCCTAGGTACGGTTTGGACACCTACTGACGACTTAAGCTTTACCTTAGATTACTACAGCATTGAAATCACGGATGCGATCACCTTTATTGATCCTCAAGACGTGATCAACAACTGTGTAGATTCTGCAACGGGCATCAACAACACCTTCTGTGCTCAGGTTACCCGTGGTAGCGATATGAACTTGACCAATGTTGAGTCGGGTTACCTTAATGCTGCATCGCTGGAAACTGCTGGTTACGAGTTTGAAGTAAACTATCGTCCTGATATTGCTGATTTCGACCTGCCGGGTGAGTTACGTACCAAGCTATTTATCAACTATGTAGATAAGCTTGTTTCTTACTCATTCCAAGATCAGCCAGACTTGGATGATCAAGAAGCAGGTGAGCTAGGCGATCCTGAGTGGCAAGCTCGCTTTAGCGCCACGTATCAGCTTGACGACTTCAATGCGGCGTGGACAACGCGTTACATTGATAGCTCAGCACTGTTTGACGTTACTCCACGTCATAACTTGTCTGAAAACGTCGGTCCTAACTATGTTGGCTCTATCACCACTCATGATTTAGGTTTAGGCTACGCAGTGGATGAGCACTTGAATATCTCTGGCGGTATTCGCAACCTATTTGATAAGGTGCCTCCGGGTTATGTTGGCAACGCACTTTATGATCTGGTTGGTCGCCGTGCTTACGTGAACTTCCAATATCGCTTCTAAGCGTTTTTAAGACATGTTCAATATCGAGCCATAGTATTTATACTTATGGCTCTGTTAAAAAAAGGCCTGGACTCACCTCCAGGCCTTTGATCTTTATTCTACATAGTAAAATTCTGCCTTCTTACCATATTATTTATCCAGCGCTCTCTCTGATCATCTACTTAATTACATCTTGCCCAAGGTGAGCATCATGGCGGTGTACATTTTCAGGTTAAGTGCCAGTTGCTCCTCGGTAATAAACTCATGCTCTGAGTGACCTGTATAGCGTTTGCCCGGCATGGATGGACCAAAGGACACGGCATTATCAAATAGCTTGGCATTGGTGCCACCGCCGATGGAGACAAAAGAGGCATCCTGATCCCCAGTGTAATGCTTGAAAATATCCAACAGCGCCTGGGCGTGCGGGGCATTATCTAGCAACATGGGGGTGCCAAGTTCTACTTCTACATTACTTAAGGTTACCTGATGTTGCTGTTGCCAGGTTTTAAGAGCGCTGTCGATCTGCTGGGCCAGCAAGTCGGCATCCTTACCCATGGGGCGGCGCAGATTCACCGATAAAGTGATGTCGTTATTTTGCCCATCGCGACTAAGTAACGTAGGTGCCACTGTCAGTGGGCCCATAAAGTCATGCTCGTAGGCGATATCACCAAACTGCTTGCCATATAAACCCAAGCCAATGAGTTCATTAATAAACATCAGTGCCTGGCCATCGCTGTTGGTGGCAAGGGCGATGCCGTCAAAGATGGCCGCCAAGTGAGCAATGGCGTTAACGCCCGATTCCGGCTCGGATGAGTGAGCCGAAGTGCCCTTTACTCGAATATGCAGGCCATCTTCTTGCTCAACCAAGGACACCTTAACTCCTTGTAAGGCGCTGATATTGCGCTGTAGCTGGGTTTTGGTCTGATCGTCGGCATTATGCAGGATCACGCTTGCATCTTCGGGAATTTGGCTGACAAAAGCACCGCCTTGCAGCTTAGATACATAAAGGCCGCTGCTTGGGTTGGCGCCGCTAAAGGTGGGGGCTATCAGGCTCCAGCCTTTTTCCGCTACGACTACCGGGTAGCTGGCGTCTATGGTGACCGCATACTTGGGCTGGTTATAGGTTTTCATAAACTCTGTGATCGGTCCCCAGTCTGACTCCTCGGCCAGGTAAACCATCAGCTCGATGCGGTTATCAAGGGTTATGCCCTTGTCTTTAATCGCTTTCATGGCATATAAGGCGGTGGCGATGGCACCCTTGTCGTCTTCACTGCCACGGGCGATCAGCTTGCCCGGCTCTGTGATTTTATCTAGCTCAAATGGGCTTTTGCTCCATTTACTGGGATCCGCCGGTTGCACATCGCCATGGGTGACTATGGTAACTTTTTCGCTTTGCTCGCCCATGCCAATCAGCACTGTGTAACCAAAATCCTGATAGTCGAAGCCAAACAGCTCCGCCTTCATCTTTAAGTAGTTTTTAAAGCCGATAAAGGCTGGGTTATCCGGCGCTTTTAGGTCCTGAGTATTAACCGTGGGGAAAGACACCAGATTTGCCAGGGTATGAATTTGCGCTTCCTGGTACTGGTCCAGGGCGTAGTGCGCCACTGCATCTTTGTCACTGCCAACCGTGGCCGCCATAGATGCGGTACTGAGTAACGCCAGGGCCGAGGCCAAAATAGAGATTTTCACTGTTATTCCTTGATGTTGATGTGCATTAACGACCCGGATTGTAACGCCAGCTTAAGCTTTGAGGCCAGTTTTTGCTGTGTATGCCCGGCATATATCTTTACTCAGATACAGGGTTAAGCACCTAATTCCCCATTATTGAGAAAACAAAAACAAACATTGAAATGATAGTGGTTATCATTTACATTATTAGCCATTACTTCCCAAATCTAATAAGCTAGTAAGGACAAGGTCATGAAGTTCAAGCTGTCGCAGCTGTGTTTCGCAATTCTCGCAGGCCCACTTATCACTAACAACGCGCTTGCCGAGCAAGGCTCCAAAGAGTCGGCCGAGCCGGTGGAAACCATAGTGGTTACCGCCTCGCGCATTGAAAGGCCGCTAAGCCAGATCCCTAATACCATTACCGTTATTGATGAGTCTGAGCTGCAGCAGCAGTTGTCGCTACAGCATGATATTTCTACCGTGCTGGGAAATCTGATCCCGAGCTTTTCGCCAAGCCGTCAGAAGATGACCAGTGCCGGTGAGAGCCTGCGCGGTCGTAAACCCTTGTACCTGATTGATGGTGTGCCGCAATCGAACCCGCTGCGCAGTGGTGGCCGTGACGGTCATACCATAGACCCTTTTTTCCTTGAGCGCGTTGAAGTACTGCACGGTGCCAATGCCATTCATGGTCTGGGCGCCGCCGGCGGGATCATCAATCTGATCACCAAAAAGCCTAGCGGTGGCTTGGAGCAACAGCTGCGCTTTGATACCACAGTGCAAAGCGACAAGCTCTCCGAGGGCAGTTTAGGTGTTAACTACAGCCTGTCTAATCGCTGGGACAATGCCGATATTTTAGCCGGTATTAGCTGGCGGACCAGCGGCATGTCGTATGATGCCGATGGCAAGCTGATCGGGGTGGATAACACCCAGGGCGATACCATGGACGCCGATACCTTTGATGGCTTTTTAAAGGCCGGTTATGAATGGGACGACTCGCGCTTAGAGTTGATGTTTAACCGCTATCAGATTGAAGGCAAGAATGACTGGATTTCTGTGCCCGGCGATGTCGATGCGGATATTCCCAGCAGCGCTGAAAAGGGTGCGATCAATGGTGATGCGGCTCAAAACAAGGTGACTACCACGAGCCTGAACTATTCCAAGCAGGACTTCTTCTCTCAGCGTTTATCGGTGCAGTTATTCCGCCAGGATTTTGCCGCCACCTATGGTGCCGAAGCCACTCCTTTAGCGACATTCCAGGACCCAGCCTATGGCCCGGATCTGATCGATCAGTCGCAGAATAACTCTGAAAAAACCGGCATGAAGATCACCCTGGTTAAAGAAAACTTTGTTTTTGAACCCCTGAGCCTGGTTTATGGTTTGGACTTACTCGAAGACGAAACCTGGCAGGCGCTTATTCAAACCGGCCGTACCTGGGTGCCGCCGACTAAATACCACAACTATGCACCCTATGCGCAGCTGGAATATGCTGGTAGTTCACCGCTGAGTGTCAGCGCTGGTATTCGCTATGAAAAGTCGAAACTGGAAGTGGAAGACTTTACCACCTTGGCTTCCTATGGCAGTCAATTTGTTGCCGGCGGTAAGCCGGAGTTTTCACAAACCCTGTATAACCTGGGCGCCACCTACCGTTTAACCGGCGACTGGCGCACCTTTGCCAATTACTCGGAAGCCTTTTCAATGCCGGACGTGGGTCGTGTGCTGCGTGGTATCAATGTGCCTGGGCAAAGCGTGGAAACTTTCCTTGATCTTAAGCCCATTCTGACGGAAAACACCGAGATTGGCCTGGAATACGGCGGCGATCTGGTACAGGCACAACTGGCCTATTACACCTCAGACTCGGATTTTGGTCAGCGCTTACAGCGCGGTGACGATGGTATTTATACCGTTAAGCGTGAGAAAACCGAGGTTGATGGCATCGAGTTTCGTATTAACTATCTGGCCACGTCACTCGATAAACTGGGGCTGCGTTTTGCCACCTCCGACGGTCGTTATGACTCAAACCAGGATGGGCATGTCGACAGTGATTTAGGCGGCACCAATATCGCCCCAAATCGCATCAACGCCAGTTGGGACAGGGATTGGACGGACACCCTAAGTACGCGTTTACAAGTTAATCATCTGTTTGACCGTGACGTAGACAATGCTCAAGGCGAGGTAATAAATGAATTCGATGGTTACACCACGGTGGATCTTAGTGCCAATGTAGAGGCGTTTTCTGGAGTGGTGACCTTGGGTATTCAAAACCTGACCAACACAGATTATTACACCTATTACTCGCAATCGAGCCCGAACGATAAGCGTAATTTTAAGGGTATAGGACGTACCTTCTCAGCGTCTTATCAGATTAATTTCTAGGTTTGCGTTTTGACTTTGTGGGTCGGTGCTTTGCGCCGACATGTCAACGAATGCGCATATTTGTCGGGATGAAATCCCGACATCCCTGGCGGCAAAGCCTAAACCTCACAGCAAAAGCAGGAATACAAATAAACGCCGGTGTATCAGCCTCATCCCCTTACATTGCACCCGAAACGCGCTACGAGAAGCGTAATCGCCAGCACGACGCTGGCGAAAACATGCTCGGGACATGGATGTCCTGTGCATGTTGGTTACCTTCATTTCTCGTAGCGCGCTGAGGAAAAAGTGCAATGTTGGGGCGCCTTGGGGTTCTTAGGGGCGACGAGTGACCGAAGCACCGCTTCGCAGCGCGAGAAGGTGGAGGCATGGATGCCGACAGGAACCCAGCTTCATGGATGAATTATTAGCACTATTCTTCCTATTTCCTCTAAGTCGTAGTCGGCGACCCGACAAAATCTTAATTTGAAGGCCGTTTGTAGGTCAATGCGCCGACAAGGTGATATTAATTGGCGTTGTGTCGGCCTTTCGGCAATATGCTCCTGCATTGCTAATTGTCGGCCTAAAAGACCGACCAACAAGGTAAAGCCTGCACCTAGGGGCATACTAGCTTATAGCTTTTAGGTATTGAAAACCTCTCCCGCACTGGCGAGATTGCTTTATAATTGCCGCGCTATGATTAAATTCTTTATTGTTAAATATCTGGCCTTTTTACTTGGCTGTACGCTGTGCTTTATTTTGCATGCGCAGTTTGCCGTGCCCGTGGTGCTGGCAGCCAGCATTACCGGCTTATTGGGCAGCTTTGTTCCTGCAACTCAGGCCTTTGGTTTGCATCCAAGGGCGGCTATTTATGCCGGTAGCTTTGCCGGTATGTGCTCGGCGGAATTGATAGGCGATTACTGGCAACTGGCCTTACTGGCCTTAATCGGTACTTCTTTATATGCCTTGACCATGAATTTGTTTGCCGGTTTTGGTGGGCGCCTAGGTGGTGTGGCTTTTGTCAGCGTGGCATTGTTTATGCTCACCCGAGGAGTTCTATGATCACATTGATCTTTATTCTATTGGCACTGCTTGGCGCTCTGAGCACCTATTTGCTGGCGCAGCATAAACGTTTTGATGCCATTCGTGCCTCGGCGCTGGTGACCATTTTCGCCTATGGCTTGTTGAGGTTATTTAGCGATAATCCGGATCTCTATGCCCTGGTCTTTTTTGGTGGCACCTTTATCGGTATGAGCGCTCCCCATCGCTTTGGTTTTTATACTTTGACCAGCTCGGCCATTATTTTCGCTCCTCTTTTTCAATACCTGGTGCCCAAGCTAAACGGCTATGGCGGCGCCTTGGGGCTCAGTGCCTTTATGGCTATTTGTGTCTGCCATGTTGCTATTTTACTGGGCGCGCCGCGGAGCATAAAAAAGCCGCCGGGTTCATTCGGCGGCTGATAGATTCTAAAAGCAAGTGCTTAGTTAAAACCCTAGTAGTCAAATTTATGCTGGCTAAAGAGGCTCTGCACTCTTTGCCACATGGGCCCGGGGCGGCCCTGACCTATCTGTTTGCCATCGACCTTAAGCACGGGCCCCACTTCCTTGGTGGCCGAGGTGATCCATACTTCATCGGCATCGAGTAGTTCATCCTTGGTGATTACTCGTTCTTCAATGCGCAGTTCGCTGTGCGTGTGCACTATTTGTAAAATCAACCAGCGGGTGATTCCCGGCAGAATTTGCGTGTCCAGCGGTGGCGTAGCTATCACACCCTCTTTGACGATAAAGACATTGCTGGAGCTGGCCTCGGTGATCTCACCCAGGGCATTAAATAAAATGGTTTCCTTATTACCTGCACGGGCGCCGCTTTGGTAATGCATTACGTTGCCAAGCAGGGCAGTGGACTTGATATTACAGCGCTGCCAGCGTCTGTCTTGCTCTAAAGAGACTTCATAGCTGCTGGCCTTGTCGGCATCGCAGCTGGGCTCGCCGGGCAGGGTAAAGCAAAATGCAAATACCGTGGGGGCAACGCCGCTGGGGTAGGCGTGATTGCGCTTGCTGTCTGTGCCGCGGCTAACGTGCAAATAAATGCCCTGGTTGGGACCTGGATTGGTGCTTAGCAGGGTTTCGCAGATTTCGCGCCATTGCTCGACGTCGTAATCAAGGGCGATTTCGATGGCAGCCAGGCCCTGTTGCATGCGCTCGATATGGGCATTAAAGCCAAGCATTTTGCCATGGTAGGCGGGGATCACTTCATAGATGCCATCGCCAAACAGAAAGCCGCGATCCATGGGCGAAATCTTCGCTTCCTCGGGGGCCATATAGTCGCCGTTTAAATACACCTGGCTCATTGTGTTTCCTCATTCAATGGGCAAAAAGCCCGTTAACCGTCGTAATTCTGTGATCACCGCCTGGGCATGGGTGGCATCCAGGCTGTCTTCGGTGGCTTCGTTGCGTTTGGTGACACCATCAACGCTGCCGTGTTTGCTTAAATACGCCAACCAGTGTGGCGGGTCAATAACTGCGAGCATATCTTTTTGCTGCCACAGGGCAAAAAAGGCGATCAGCCCATAGGCACCCCAGTTGGAGACATCGGCCACTATCAATTCATCGCAGCTGGTTATGCTGGGAATAATGTCCAGCTGGCTCAGTGCCGAGGCGACCTTGCCCATGCCTATTTCATTACCGCCATCGCCAATAGCTATGCTGGTGCAGGGCGCGGTTTCAATAAAGGGATCGAAACTGGCACAGCCATGGCTGATATCCTCGCCACGCATATTGCAATAGCCGCCTTGTTGATTAAGCCCTGGGCGCTCTATGGCGAGCACGCAGCCGACCTGCTCGGTAGCGAAGTACTGCTGTGCCAAGAGCTTTGCCTGGGGCAGATCGTTTAAGGGTAGTTGAAAACAATTAAAATCTTCGCTTAGCTTGCTGTAAAGGGGGTTGCCACAGACCAACACGGGTTCTTTGCCAAGCGCCTTTAGAGCCAAATACAGGGCAATGGCGCCGACTGGGCCATCGGTTTCAAAGGTGCCGGCAACCCAAAAGCCGGTACCGATCAGAATTTTACCTTCGGCCTGATACAGGGCTTTTGCGCTGCGCTGCACATAGCCCGGCTGCAGGGCCGGTTGTATTTGTGCCATACCACGCAGGTTGCGCGCCACCAATAGGTCTTCGATGTGGCGACTCAGTTGCAGCTCTTTGTTTAACGGGCACATAGGGCGCGGATCTCGATAATGGCGTTGACCGCTTCCAGGTTGTCGCCGTGAACACACAAGGTATCGGCCTTTAGAGGCAAGGTTTGACCACCCTGGGTTTGCACCGTCCCCTCACTGACCAGTTGCTGAACCTGCTCTAACATCTCAGCTTTGGTAAGCACACTGCCGGCCTGGTTGCGCGGCGTCAGGGTACCGACGTCGGTATAACGACGATCGGCAAAGGCTTCCAGCAACAGGCTGATGCCTTGCTTGGCCGCCAGTTCGCTGTAATTTTCGGTGTTGTTGCCCGCTAAAATCATTAACTTAAGGCTCGAGTCATATTGAGTGATAGCCTGTAGCACGCTGACAAACACCGACTCATTGGCCATCATATCGTTATACAGGGCGCCATGAGGTTTAACATATTCCACTTGCAGCCCTTGTACCTTGGCCATGCCAGTCAAGGCGGCAATTTGATAATGAAGATCGGCGATAAGCTCTGTGGGGCTCAGTGCCATGGAGCGCCGGCCAAAGCCTTGGCGATCCGGGTAACTGGGGTGAGCGCCAATACGCACGCCATATTGTTTTGCTAACGCCAGGGTGCGTTGCATTACCAAGGGGTCACCGCCATGAAAGCCACAGGCGATATTGGCCAAGTCGATATGGGCCATGGCCAGTTCATCCTCGCCCATGGTCCAGCTGCCAAAGCTCTCGCCTAAATCACAGTTCAGTAACATGCTGCCTCCTAAAACGTCGCCAATGAGGTATTTTTGATGTCGAGCACCAGCATATGTCCTGGGCTATGGGTAATGCAAAAGTCCGGGCGGGCATTGCTAATGGCCACTTGCGGGGTGACACCACAGGCCCAAAATACCGGTACTTCTCCCGCCTTAATACTGACCGCCTCGCCAAAGTCGGGGCGATTAATGTCCTTGATGCCTATGGCTGCCGGATCGCCAAAATGCACCGGCGCACCGTGCACACTGGGATAGCGACTACAAATCTGGATGGCGCGAATGGCGTCCTTGGGTTTCATTGGGCGCATGCTTACCACCTGATTGCCGACAAAGGGGCCGGCGCCGTTGCAGGCTTGATTGGTAATATACATGGGCACATTTTTATGTTCGCTGATATTGCGGATTTCTATGCCATCGGCCAGCAGCGCCTCTTCAAAGGAAAAGGAGCAGCCAATTAAAAAGCTCACTAGGTCGTCGCGCCAGATATCAAGAACCTGAGTCGGTTCATATATCAACTGGCCGTGTTCGAACACCCGATATTTTGGCAGATCGGTGCGAATATCCAGGTCTTTAGCCAGAGCAGGGTGACCCAGGGCGCCTGCTTCGGTTTGTCCCAGCAAGGGGCAGGATTTGGGGTTGGCCTGACAAAAACGTAAGAAATCGTAGGCGTACTTTTGCGGCAGAATAACCAGGTTTGCCTGCACAAATCCCGGCGCAAAACCCGATGTATGACCTGTGTAATCACCACCACGGATCAGCTTGCGAATATCCGCAGGGGTATTTAGCGAGGCATTGGTATCCATTTTTATCCGCCTTATCTATAAATTAACAGCCTAGATTATTGTTTAATAGTAACAGGTAATTGTCCGCTTGGTATTTGTTGTCCAAGCAACACCTTGGCCAGGGCGCTAAAGGCCGGACCTTGCACCGTTTCGCCATCATCCACGTCTATGTTATAGGCGTAGGTGGCCAGTATGGCATCGGCATAAGCGCCAAAGCGGGCAATATCATAGGGCGCGCGCAGGCTCACAAAAACAGTGGGCTTTTGTGTGTGTTTGGCCTGCTTTAATAAACGCTCCAGGGCGTCTGGTTGCTGCGCCTGACTCAGGGCAAATGCGGCAATGGCCTCGCTGTCGTCCATACCGCCAATTTCCACCGCGCTTTGCGCCGGGCTGGCATTTCCGGCGATAACAAGATCAACTTCTGCTATCAGCGCCTGCGCCTTCACGGGATCATGGCCTTGCAGGCTCAAGCAGTGGAATTGGGTGTCTTTCAAATTTGCTTGCAGTGCTTGCTCCAAGGCCAGGCATTTACGAGTATCGGGCATAATAATGGCGACATTTTTTGCGTTTTTAAGCATGGCTGAAGTGTGTTTGCCATTCTTTATATCCGTGATAGCGGCACTGGCAAGCTCAGCCTCTAACGCACGGTGCTTAGGGTTACCAAGCACTTGCCTGGCGACGGCCTGCTGTTTACTCAGGCTCTTGTGGTGCTCGGGCAGTAATTGATAGCTGGCCTTAAGCGCCATAATCCGGGCTGCGGATTGCTTAAATTCTGCGGCATCCAGCTCGCCTGTTTGCACCGTTTTTTCTACCGCCTCAATGAGTGCGTTGAGCTTGGTGATATCATCTTGGTTACGCACAGCGATAGGCATCAGGGCAATATCCACCCCGGCTTTAAAGGTGTTGATCACTGCATCTTCGGCGCTAAAAAAGTGGCTGATCCCAGCCATATCCAGCGCATCCGTGATGGTGACGCCGTTATACCCGAGTTCATTGCGCAGCAAGTCGGTCATAATGGCGCGGGACATGGTCGCCGGTTTGATCATGGTATCGCCGTCCTTGCTGACAAAGGTGCTGTTGTCGAGCGCCGGATATTGAATATGGGCGGTCATGATCATGCCCGGAGCATGTCCGGCATCGATAATCTGTTTAAAAGGAGCGATATCCAGGGCCATCACCTGCGCCTTATCATGGGCCACTCGTGGCAAGCCGGTGTGGCTGTCGACATTGGTGTCGCCATGGCCGGGAAAGTGCTTTAGCGCAGCTATTATCTGGTGTTGCTGATAGGCATCGACCTGAGCGCCGCCAAGCTCGGCCACAAGCTGAGGGTCTTCACCGAAGGAGCGAACATTGATCACCGGATTATCCGGGTTCATATTCACATCAATTGTGGGCGCATAATTGAGGTTAATGCCTAGGGCGTTCAGCTCAGTGGCAATCACCTCGGCGCTGCGGCGGGCAAAGTCGGTGCCATGGCGCGCATAGGTGGCGCCTATGGACATATTGCCGGTCATGGCGGTGCCTAATTCCCGAGGAATACGGGCCACCCGGCCACCTTCCTGATCGATACTGATAAAGAGCGGGGCGCCAAGCTCACTTTGTTGTGCGGCTCTTTGCAATTGTTGGGTGAGTTCGACCATTTGTGCGCTGTTTTCAAGGTTTTCCGCAAAAAGGATCACACCGCCGATTTGCTGCTGCGTCAGCAGCTCTGCCAAAGGTGCTGGTAAGGAGGTCATAGGGGCACGGCAGCGGGCGCTGCTAATATCCTTATCTTCGCAGTAGTAGCGAAAATCCAGCATGAGTTTTTGGCCGATTTGCTGTTTTAGCGTAAGCGTCGGGGCGGCTAGGCTAGATGCACTCATAAATACACATCCTAAAGTGGCGAATTTGGCTAGTCTCTTGGCTTGCAGGCGCAGCGTCAAGGCACTGACTAGGCGGCGGAAAATCATGGCGAGCTCCCTTGGAATAAAGTATTCAAGATTCTATAGTTATTAATACCATGAGCACAAGCGCTTTAGCCGCGGCTAATACTCAGCATAACCATCTATTCTTTATATATCAGTGCTGATCTATGAATACGAGTTTAATAATATTTTATTCCCAGCTATGCTAGGGCAACCATGTTATAGCTAGTGCCTCATTATGTCAGAGTCCCCTAAGGCTATGGAAGCCTTCATTGATGCCATGACCCAAGTCCTTGGCCGCGAGCAAGTGATCACAGATTATGCCTTGCGTTATGCCCTGGGCACGGATGCCAGCTTTTATCGCTTAACGCCTCAATGTGTGGTGCTGGTCAAAAGCGCCGAGCAGGTACAAAAGGTGATATTAAGCGCCGGCGAATATAAATTACCTGTCACCTTTAGGGCCGCCGGCACCAGTCTCTGTGGTCAGGCCATTAGCGATAGCGTACTGGTGCTGCTCAGTGATGATTGGCAAGACTATAAGGTGGGCGAGGATGGCCGTTGGATCAGCCTATCGCCTTCTTTGGTCGGCGCCCGAGTAAACCGCATTTTGGCTCCTTATGGGCGCAAAATCGGCCCGGATCCGGCCTCTATCAATAGCTGTAAAATCGGTGGTATCGCCGCTAATAATGCCTCCGGCATGTGCTGTGGGGTGAAACACAACAGTTACCACACCTTAAAGGACATGGTGATTATCCTTGCTGATGGCACCTGTCTCGATACCGCTGATGAGCAATCCAAGGCGGCGTTTCGGCAAAGTCACGCAGAGCTGCTCAATGCCCTTGAACAGCTGGCGCAGCAAGTACGTGATAACCAGGAATTAAGTGAGCGCATCGCTCATAAATATCGCTTAAAAAATACCACTGGCTATGGCCTTAATGCCCTGGTGGATCACATTGACGGCATAGAGATCATAAAACACCTGATGATAGGCTCTGAGGGCACCTTGGGCTTTATCGCCAATATTACCTACAACACGGTTGTTGAGCCTGCCTTTAAACGCACCGGATTATTTACCTTTGCCGATGTAGACAGCGCCTGCGCCTTGATTGAGCAACTAAGCGCCTTGCCCATAGCCGCAGTAGAAATGCTGGATAAAAGGGCGCTTTTATCGGTGCAGGGGCATGCGGTGATGCCGCAAAATGTCGCCGACTTTCCCGCTGAGGCCACGGCCTTGCTGATAGAAATTAGCGAAGAAAATCAGCAGGCACTTGATAAGCTGATGCGCTCGGTTAATGCCATCTTGGCGCAATATCAAGAGCAGCTGGTGCATGGCTACCCCTTGAGCGACGATGCCGAGCTGGCACAGGCGCTTTGGAATGTGCGCAAGGGCACCTTTGTGGCGGTGGGAGCTGTGCGCGACACCGGCACTACTGTGATCATTGAAGATGTGGCCTTTGCCTTGGCGGACTTAAGCCGGGGCATTAAGGCGCTGCATCACTTGTTTGATAAGCATGGCTACAAGGAGGCCATTATTTTCGGCCATGCCCTGGCCGGGAATCTGCATTTTGTTTTTACTCAGGCCTTCGATAGCCCGGAGCAGGTTCAGCGTTATGAGGCATTTATGGCCGATGTGGCGCACTTGGTGGCGGTGGAGCTCAAGGGCTCTTTAAAGGCGGAGCATGGCACGGGGCGTAATATGGCACCCTTTGTGGCCCTCGAATGGGGCGATGATGGCTATGCGGTGATGCAGCAAATTAAGCAGTTATTTGATGCCCAAGGGATTTTAAACCCTGGGGTGATCATCAACGCCGACCCCCGCGCTCATGTGCAGCATGTTAAAGCCATGCCCGCCAGCGATGCGCAAATCGATAAATGTATCGAATGTGGCTTTTGTGAACCTGTGTGTCCATCTAAGGAATACACCCTTACGCCACGCCAGCGCATCAGCCTGAAACGCCACGAGCAACAATTGCTAAATCAGGAGTTTACCTTCAAAGACAAGGACGTCTATCGACGTCTTTCGGCGCTGCAACAGGGTTATCAACATCTGGCCATAGACAGTTGTGCCGCCACTGGTTTATGCGCCACTCGCTGTCCAGTTGGCATTGATACCGGCGCCTATATCAAGTCGCTGCGCGCCAAGCAGATGGGTAACAAACCTGTGATCACTAAAATCGCTACCTGGAGTGCAAATCATTTTGCCATGACCAGCGCTTTGGCTCGAGTGGGTGTCCGCGGTGCTCATTTAAGCGCCAAACTGCTGGGGGCGCAGCGTCTTGAGCGTATTAGTGCCCAATTACAACAGCGTTTTGGTACGCCGCTTTACTTTAGTGCCTGGCCCAAGGCGCAGCATGGCGAGCAGACTAGCGGCCAGGTTATGGGCGGCGATAAGGTGGTGTATGTGCCCAGTTGCGGCAACCGTATTTTTGCCAATGCCACCGAGCAAAGTGTGCAGCAGACACTGCAAAGCCTGTGCGACAAGGCAGGGCTGACCCTGGTAATACCCGAGAAGATAGCCGAGTTATGCTGTGGCATGCCCTGGCAAAGCAAGGGATTGACTGAGGTGGCCACACAAAAACAGCAGCAATTACAGGAAATCATCACGCAACTGAGCGAGCAGGGGCGCTGGCCCGTGGTGATGGACGCCAGTCCCTGTGCCCTGCAAAGCCAGCCTCAGAAAAAGCAAAGCCAGCAAGAAGAAAGCAGCCCAGTTCGGGTGTTAGATAGTATGAGTTTTGCCAGCGAATATTTATTGCCTCGCCTGGCAATTAAACGCAGTGAGGAGCCTTTGTGGCTGCATATCACCTGTAGTTCCCAGCATTTGGATGGCGGTAGCGCCATGCTGAACCTGGCCAGGGCGCTTAGTTCCAAGGTCAGCACTACGGAAGTGAGCTGTTGTGGGTTTGCCGGTGATAAGGGCTTTACTCATCCCCAGCTAAATGAGCATGCACTACGCCATGTTAGTGCCAGCAAACCCAGGGGTTGTACTGTGGGTTATTCTAACAGCCGTACCTGCGAAATCGGTTTGAGCAGGCACAGCGGGGTCAGTTTTACATCCTTGTTGAGCTTGCTGGATGAGCGGGCGTTAGCGCCAAGCAATTAATATGAGATACGCTTTTAGTGCTCTTTTGTAGTGCCTGTTTTTGACAGTAATTGGTGGGCTTTAAATTCGGCAAGAACCTTGACCCTGGCATCAATACAGCCGAGCAGGGACACGGCGGCCACGGCCAGCAGTAAGATATCGTCTAGTAAACCCAGGACTGGATACGCATCGGCTATCAGGTCGTAAGGAAAGGCCACATAGGCCAGGGTTGCACATAAAGCGAGGCGGTGTAGCAGAGGGCAGGTATCGCCGCTGATGGCGTAGTACAGCAGCAAAATACGCTCTAGTACGGCATGTGCCAGATTAAAAAAAATTAGCAAGACACCCACCTTTATCCTGTTTTTTAATTAGGGTATGTTATTTTTAATAGCTCACCTACGATTTGGCCCTAACATTATGAAAAAGCTGCTTTCCATTTGCTTAGCCCAGTTATTATTTTCAGCGTTTGCCAGCGCACAGGATGCCTTGCCCGAGGATTTTGTTGCTGTCGGTGAATTGGACACCCGCATAGAAAAAGAGATTCGCTATTTTGGCAGCAATAACTTTGTGGGGGCTAAAGTAGATGGCTATTACGCGCCTAAGTGTATCTTGCATCGCGATGCGGCTAAGGCTTTGGTGCGCGTGCAACAGGCCGCGCAGGCAAGCGGTTTAACCTTAAAGGTGTTTGACTGTTATCGGCCGCAGCGTGCGGTGGATCATTTTGTGCGCTGGGTTGAAGATGAGACCGATATTAAAACCAAGGCCGAGTATTATCCGAATCTAGCTAAGGATAAGTTACTAGGGGGCTATATTGCCGCTCAGTCCGGTCACAGTCGTGGCGCCACGGTCGACCTGACCTTGGTAGATAGAGCCAATGGCAAAGAGCTGGATATGGGCTCACCCTTTGATATGTTCGATACCTTATCGAACACGGACGATCCGCGCATTAATGAGGTGCAGCGAAAAAACCGCTATCTGTTACGAGATCTAATGCTGGCCGAAGGCTTCGCACCTTATCCCTTGGAGTGGTGGCACTTTTCATTAAAACCTCAGCCCTATCCTAATACCTATTTTGACTTTGTAGTACGCTGAAAATTAGCAAGACACCCACTTTAAAAGAGAATAACCAAGACACCCATTCTAAAGATTGAGCTTTGTAACAGAACGAGGGGAATGGATTTTAAAGCGAGTGGCACCTTGTTTGAATATTTTTGACGATTTGCTTTACGTTTTTATCATTTTCGTGAATTTTGGATGTGCGAATTCTGCTTCTCGCGAGCCTAGTCAAGAATTGAGAGGAAAGAAACGATACTTAAGTAAACAGCGCTTGGCTGTTACTTAAATCCACACGTCGTTTTCTGTGTTGGTGCTGACAGTAGGTTGTTAAGGCTTGCTCTTTACCCACCGCACCGTGAAATACCTTGGTGAATGAGGTTGTTAGAGCCAACCAATTTTCAGAACAAATATCGAGGCGTTCAAGTATGGGGGCTGCGTCAGATGAAATATGCCCTGGTTTATCTTCGCGCATACAGCGCCCTGTCCATTCAATCAGCTCTAAGTAACTCTTTAGCTCAAAAGGTAACCCCTTAGGCATGTTTTTACGGGGATTACCAACAAAGGGCATTAAGGTAGAGGGTTGCTCTCCTTTTTTTGCTGAAGCGATGCGGGTTTTCACGCTGGTATAGTCTGAGCGCTCAGGTAAATCAGCAGCTTTTGCACGAATAGGGTTTAAGTCCACATAGGCTAAGCAGGCCACCAAGGCAGCTTCATCAAGGAGGGCTTGAGACTTAAAGCGCCCTTCCCAAAAACGGCCGGTGCAGTCATCTTCGCGATTGGCTTGACGGGCTATCCCTTCATTGAGCACGCGCATAAACCAGCTGATATCACAGAGGCGCTCCCGATAAATCAAGATACGACTGTGCAGCGCGGCCAACTCGGCCGTATCGAGCTGCTCTCCTTGCAAAAAGCGCTGGCAGAGCACGGTGCCTTTAAATAATTTATGCCACCGCAGCACTATGGCTTTATCCGTTAAGTGCTGGGCTTTAGGCTTATCCACATGCAGCACCACATGGGTGTGGTTACTCATTACCGCGTAAGCACAGATATCAATGCAGAAAATTTGCGCTAGTTGCAATAGTTTATTTTCAACCCAATCGCGGCGATGCTCATAAGAGCGGCCGGTCAGTACATCTATGCCGCATAAAAATGCACGCCGTACACAACGAGAAATACAGTGATAATAGAGGGTATCTGCCAGACTGATTTGGTTTTTTCGAGGTGTTGCCATGATCCACTCCTCCTTGAGTAGCACCTTCAAAGTGTAGTCAAAGGATCGGGGAGTGTGAAATATTGGAATGGGTGTCTATCCAAATACACATGCAGAATTAACAAGACACCCATCATAAAGAGCGCTTTAAAGTGGGTGTCTTAGTTATTTTTAGAGTGGGTGTCTTAGTTATTTTCTAGGGTTTATCCATATACACTTGCTGGTAGGCATCTTTCACCGCTAAGTCTGTGATTGCCTTGGCAATACCACGGCGCAGGCCGGTGCGCCAGCGGTCAATATGGCGCTGCTCAACTTCGCAGGGTGGCTTTTTACAGTCATTGTTAACGCTTGAGATGGCCTCAAACCAAATCTTTTCGCTGTTGTAATGAATATCGACGCGCAGCACGTAGCCCTTGTAGTCCAACTCCGCCGCTATTGTGCCCGGGGTTTGCTCGGTACCACGCCATTGATACTGGTTCATCCCCAGTTTGATCACTTTAGCCGGCTCGGTGACATAGGGCTGTATCAATAAGGGATCGTCATACATGGTAAAGGTGGGTGTGGAGTCTGCGCTGGCGCCGCCAACTAAGGCACAACCCAGGCTCGCCGCAACTAGCCAGTGTGATAATGTGCTTTTGATATTTTTCATGCTTTAGACTCCCTGCAAGGCGATTTTCAACTGCTTGACCAGCGAGCGGTTGTATTTGTAATAGTTTTTATGGGTCTTATAGCAGTAATCGCCGACCAGTTTTTCACATTGGTATTCATTTAGGCCGCCAGCATATTTGATTTGCACCGCTTCAGCGTTGTATTCAATACGATGGAAAATGGTGTGACCCTTATAATCCCAGCGCGCCAGAATATAGCCGTCGCCTTCTCGCTCCAGTAGCCAGGCAACCCCCTTGGTTTTTTGCATGCCTTGGAGAATTGCCAAACGCGCCTTAGCGGCATCGCCACTGGGGTTAGGGATCAGATCATAAACGCCACGCATCTTAGATTCCGATGCCGAGCCGCGTCCTTGTTTTTTATATTCAAATGGTTCCGGGGCAGCGCTTAAGGCGGTGCTTAACAAAACCGCCGATAGGCCCAGTGCCATTGCCGCTAGTTGATGTCGCATAAAAAGCCCTTTGTTCTTGTTATATCTAAGGTTGGGGAATGTTTAACTTGATATAGTTAAAACTAAATTTAAACCGGAACATTAATGTAGCACATTGATAGGGTATTCATAACAAACACCAAGCAAAGTCGGGATCAAGGGTCTGGGAAAGCGGGTTATGAACTTCTTGGGTGAAAAGTATACAAAAAGATATCGTAAATCTTAGGTGATCTCGCGCCCTTGTGTTAGGATGCTCGCGTCTGATGAGTTCTACCCAGATTCGATTTTGCTTTTGTACTTCAGTTCTTCGTGTGATCTACCCAGTTAGTGTTCCACCCGAATTTATGCAGCGTAAGCCACTCGTGTTAGCTAGTACTTAGTTCGGCAATTCTGATGTTGCAATGCAACACATTATTTTATTTATATATTTTGGAGACACTATGTCTAAAACAACTGGTACAGTTAAATGGTTCGACGAAGCAAAAGGCTTTGGTTTTATTACTCCTACTGACGGCGGCAAAGACGTATTCGTACACTTCCGTGCTATCGTTTCTGAAGGTGGTTTCCGCACTCTTCAAGAAGGTCAGCAAGTTGAATTTAGCGTAGAAGAAGGTGCTAAAGGCCCTCAAGCTTCTGACGTTAAAGCTATCTAATTAGCTTGCCCAGGTGGAGCTCAAGCTCCACCTAGATATCCCCCCATTTTTTCCGCTATTTTTTATTCCCCAATTTTTACTTAAGGTTTTCTTAAGTTTCATTCCCTAATCTGCTTTCAACATAAAAACTGTAATTTATTATGAAAGCAATCAAACATTTCGTAACCCAAGTTAAACCCCTTATTCTTTTCGTACTTCTGATAATGAGTCTGCTGATCTTAAGCCGCTTAGCCTTGTATATCTGGCTGGATGAGCGCATCGGCGAGGTCGCGCTTAAGGAGCTGTTTGTCGGTGGCTTGCGCATAGATTTAAGTACCACCGCCTATCTGAGTGCGCCGTTATTAATCTTGCTAACAATAAGCTCGCTGGGAGGTAGCGTTAGTCGGCGCCTGTTAAAATACCTGGTTCCTGCATATTGCGCCCTGGCGGTAATGCTGATCACCCTGGTTGAGGCGGCTACTCCAGCCTTTATCGCCCAATATGATGTGCGCCCCAATCGACTTTTCGTGGAATACCTGATTTATCCGCAGGAAGTCTTGTCCATGCTGGTTAATGGCCATTTACTGACCCTGATAGTAACCACAGTGGTAGTGGGTTTGGCCGGTTTTTTTGGCTATCGTCTTTTTGCCAGAACTGCGCCGCCTGGCCGCAGCTCGCCATGGTCGGCGGTGATTATGGGCCTGGTTGTTTTCCCCTTGGTTGCCCTCGGCGCCCGCGGAACCTTGACACACAGACCACTGAACCCCGCCCTGGTGTATTTTTCTCAGGATGCGCTGGTTAATTCACTGGTCTTAAATTCTGCCTACAGCATCGCCTTTGCGCTAAAAAATATTGGCAGCGAACAAAGTGCCGCCCAGCTTTATGGTCAGTTAACTAAGGAAGAAGTGCTGGCTACGGTGAAAAGTGCATCTTATCGCACCGAGTTTCTTTCTCAGGAAATCCCCACCTTGGCGGTTAACCCGGCATATAATCAGGGGGATAAGAAGAATTTGGTGATAGTTTTGGAAGAAAGCCTGGGGGCGCGTTTTGTCGGCGCCTTAAACGGCCGAGGGATAACACCAAGGCTCGATAAGCTTTACGATGAGGGTTGGGGGTTTGAGCATCTCTATGCCACCGGCACACGCTCGGTGCGCGGCATCGAGGCGGTAACCACGGGCTTTTTGCCCTCGCCATCGCGCTCTGTGGTTAAATTGTCTAAGTCGCAACAGCACTTTGCCACTCTTGCCCAGGTGCTGACCAATCAAGGTTACCGCACACAATTTATTTATGGCGGCGAAAGCCACTTCGACAATATGAAAAGTTTTTTCCTTGGGAATGGGGTAGAGGATATAGTCGACTTCGATGATATCGATAGCCCCGAGTTTGTCTCATCCTGGGGTGCCAGTGACGCTGATTTGTTCCGCCAGGCGGATAAAGAGCTCAGTATTTTGGCGGCGGATGATAAGCCTTTTTTCAGCCTTATCTTTACCTCCAGTAATCACGATCCCTTTGCAATACCATCAGGCAAGGTGCAACTGCCTGCAGATTATCAAGGCGATAATCCCGCCCGAGATAAGGCTATTATGTATGCCGACCTGGCTTTGGGAGATTTTATCGAGACCGCCAAAAGCCGCGAATACTGGCAAAACACAGTATTTTTAATTGTCGCGGATCATGATGTGCGGGTATTTGGTAAGGAGCCCGTGCCCATTAAATCCTTCCATATCCCCGCGCTTATTTTGAACTCGGATATGCCGGTGCAGCGCGATACGCGCCTGGTCAGTCAGATTGATTTGCCGGTGACCCTCATGTCGCTGTTGGGCGTTGAAGCCGCGACGCCGATGACGGGGCTGGATTTAACCCGGTATTATCCGGTGGAGCGAGCCTTAATGCAGTATTACGACAACTATGCTTATGTGGAAAATAATGAAGCCACCATATTAATGCCCGGCAATAAGGTCAGTTACTGGGTCTATGATAAGGGCACCAAAAAACAGCTGGAAATTGCCGCTAATCCTCATGTAAAGCAGTTGGAGCATAAAGCCTTGGCGCATGTGCTGTTTAGCTCCATGGCCTACCAGCAGGGATTGTTTAGTTTGCCCAAAGAGTAACGGTTATTTTTGCTCTCTAAGTGCAAGCTCAAGATCTTGGGCTTGCACATGGGCGATAAGTTCTGGAAAGAAAGCTAGAAAATGCGCCTCAAGGGCGTCGAAATGGCGCTCAATATCATCAATCGCGCCGGCAAATGAATTCTCAAAGCGGATCCGCGAGGCGATCCTGTCCAACGCCATGGCGACGCCATCGAGTTCGGCGTAGGTGGCAAACCAGTCTTGTTCGCACATTTTTCCTACCACAGTTTGCATACGCTCAGGCATAAGTTCGGTGCGGGTATCGAGAAGTTGGTAACTTTGCCGACGGAAATCGTCAAACTCGGCGTTGCTATATTCTTGCCAATGACGGATCAAGAGGTGATCAAAGAGCACATCGAGTGCCACAGGTGCAAAGCGTCGTCGTTGCGGCGAAAATAAGCCGATGGCAGCGCGTACACTGCTGTGCTTATCGGTAAACCTGTCCACCAGTAAATGATTTTCTAAACCTAACTGCACCGCTTTTGGCCATTGTTGATGGACCAGGCCGCGGCGAAAGTCACCGAGCAGGTTGCCAAAATGGGAGTCGGCATTGGGCTGAGCTAAATACAGATGAGCGAGGTAATTCATCGCGCGTTATGCCTTGTTAAACCATGGGGCAGTTAAGAGTGTAACGCGTTTAGGGGTAAGAAATAAGGGGGCTAATGCCCCCAGGTATTAGGCCTGGCCTTTTAGCCACTGCATAAAGCCTTGCATATCGGCGTTATTTGCAAACTCGATATAGCTTTTGCCTTGATGGTGACTAATGGCCATGCGGCGTTTGTTGATAGAAATACCTGCGATCGGCAAGGTAATATCAATACGTTGATTGTTATATAAATAGGACATAATAAAACTCATTAATTGGCGCCTGTGGCGCATTAAAATTGCCTTATTATCGTCTGGAAAGCGGCGATATTGTCGCTGCATTGGGGTCGACGCCATTAATGAAAAGGCGGCACCCGAGTAATCTTTGTCAGACTTTTAAGGCGTTATAAATTTCGGGATGGAACTGACTGGATCAAGGAAAGGCATCACACGAGCACATCTTTAATGTGCCTTGTTTACTGAATGAGGATGAGTAAACAATCGCGCATTATAGACAATAGATAATGCGATGGGAAGCACTTTTTAATCATGCCTATGCCATATTAGTTGATATTGGCCTTGGTATCGTCGGTTTTGACCCTGCTGCCTTATGCTTACCTAGTGCTGCGGAAGCTCTTTGAGCGGACTGTAATCGATTTGCAGCTCCACCAAGGAAAGCTCAGGCATGGCTTTTAAGCGAGCCAGTTCGGCGGCCATATCCTGGGTTGCTGTGGCGCCGTTAAGCGTTAAATCGTTAGGTCGCTAGGGTCTGTTGACCTTTGTTGTTTGTTTCTGCAGCAGTTTGTAGTGTATTTGTACAAGGCGGCACATGTGTGGTGTAGTATTCTACATAAACATGTAACAACACAGTAGAAATGCGCTACAAACGCTGCCCTACGGGTTCACCTAAACGCATCCTGCTCTGTGTTGCTCGCGATGAACATAGGCGAGCAAGACCGAAGCAATGCTTCGCAGCTTAGCGAGGTGAGCGCATGGATGCGCGATGTAACCAAGCTTCATGGATGAATTTGACGACATAAATCAGTGATTATATTCATCAGAATGCGTTTAGATTGAACATAAAGTAAACCGCAAAGATAAACAGACCCTAGCAATGGCGGCCTTTTTTATCTTTGCAGTAAATTTTTTCTTGCCTTAAGACTTTCTTAAGTTTCACTTTCTAAATTTATCCCATCGCCTCATCTTCAGTAGGGTTTTTATGGGATCTTTATCGCTCAGCTACGGCACAATGCAGTCGCAATATCAGTTACCCGAGCCCGCATCTATCGCTCAGGGCTATTTTGTTGCCAACTCACAGCAGCCCATCCATCGTAGTTTGGCGACCCGTATTCAAGCGGGGTTTGCCAAGCATTATGGCGCCGATGTGCAGGAGTTTATGCCGCTGCTGGCCTGTCTTGGTTACTCCGAGCAGCGCTATTGCTGTTTTGGGTTGCGCAGCGCCAGCCAGCCGCTGTTTATTAACCAATATTTAGAACAGCCACTGGCCGAGCACCTGCAGCAATGGCAATGCCTGCCGTCTCAGTGTATCGAGCTAGGTAATTTGGTGTCCACCCACAGTCAGGCAACGCTGGCGCACTTTGTCGTTTTGGCTAAGGCGCTGCAACAAGCCGATAAGCGCAAACTGGTATTTTGTGCCACCGCCCATATTCGTAACCTGCTTACTCGCATCGGTGCACCCTTTGCGGTGCTTGGCGATGCCAAGCCGGAGCGCCTGGCAGATTGCGGGCTGAGTTGGGGCAGCTATTACAAGAATACTCCTCAGGTCTGCGTGGTGGATATTGAGCAGGTTTGTAAGCATGTGGATAGCACCGACACCCTGGCCTTTTTTGCCAAGTCCTATCAGAATGATATCGCTAATCTGGCCCTTGAGGTGGCGCAGTTATGATGGCCGAATTAACCCGCCTTTGGCACGGTCAATTGGTCGATGAGCTAGAGCACATGGATGCACCGCAGTTTTGGCAGCAAGTGGATCGCCTGGCTACGCACCTAAAGGATATGCAGTTAAGCTGTGTGGCGGTGGAGCTTGATAATGGCCTGCTCTGGCTGGTGGTTGATTTTGCCCTGATGCAGGCAGGCATAGTGTCCTTGCCCTTGCCGGCCTTTTTTTCGCCTGAGCAACGCCAGTTTGCCCTGGATAAGGCGCGTCCCGAACTGATTATTGGCGTCGTCGAGCAGGCAAAAAATGCCGCACAAAATGGCATAGAAGTCTGGACTATCGGCAGTGAAAGCATAGCCTTGCAGCCGAGCAATCTGGCGGCGCCCGAACACGCGGTGCCCCAAGGCACGCAAAAAATTACCTTTACCTCGGGCTCTACCGGTCAACCCAAGGGAGTGTGTTTATCCGCGGCGCATATGTTTGATGTCGCTGCGTCCTTGGTCAGTCGTACCAAAGTGAATGCGCCCAAGCATTTATGTTTGCTCCCCTTGCCCGTGCTGCTTGAAAACGTAGCCGGGGTTTATGCGCCCATGTTGGCCTGTGGTGATATTTATGTGCCCTCGCTGGCAAGCTTAGGCTTCGACGGCGCCCGCTTAACTAGCCCGCAAAAGCTATTGGCCACCATTAGCGAGGTAGAGCCCAATACCCTGATTTTGGTGCCGGAATTATTAAAGGTCCTGGTGCAAGCCTGCGCTTCGGGTTGGCAGGCACCCAGCTCCTTAACCTTTATTGCTGTCGGTGGTGCCAAGGTTGCGCCTCAGTTAATCGAACGCGCCCATGATCTGGGCCTGCCCGTGTATCAGGGCTATGGCTTGTCTGAGGCCGGCTCTGTGGTGAGTTTAGCAACGAGCGGCGCCGCCGGTGTGGGCGAGCCATTGGCGCATGTGCGTTATGAAATCCGCGATGATGAAATGATCATCAAGGCCCCGACCTTCCTAGGTTACCTTGGCGAGCCGAACACCCAGTCACAAGGCTTTGCCACCGGCGATCTGGTGCGCATGGAATATGGTGAGTTGCATATTCTTGGCCGTAAAAAGAACCAGCTTATTTTGAGCACCGGGCGCAATATTTCCCCGGAGTGGCCGGAGTCGCTCTTGCTTAGCCAAGGGCCCATATTGCAAGCCGTGGTGGTAGGTGAAGGTCAGGCTTTTTTGAGTGTCCTTATTTATTGTCATGAGGCCGTCGATGACGCCCAGCTAGAGGCGCTTATCGACGCCACCAATGCGCAGCTGCCCGAGTATGCGCAAATCGTTAAAACCTTGCGTTTGAACGCGCCGCTCAGTACTGCTGAGGGCTTGCTCAGTGCCAATCAAAGGCCTAAGCGCCCGGCTATCAATGCGCATTTTTCACAACAAATTTCTCAGTTATATCAGGAGTAGTCCGCTATGTTATTTTTCCAAAAACTGGTCGAGCAAACCGAACAAGAGCGTCAATACCTGTTGTCTGCCGAGGTGATCCAACAGGCCCTCGCGGGCCAGGTCAGTGTGGACCTTTATGTGGCCTTTTTACAACAAGCCTTTCATCACGTTGAACACACGATCCCACTCTTGATGGCCTGTGGCGCCCGTATTAGCAGCGAGCAGGAATGGTTACGCGATGCCATCGCCGAATACATAGAAGAAGAGCTGGGACACCAGGAATGGGTGCTCAATGACATTCAGGCCTGTGGTTTTGATAAAGAGCAGGCCCGTCACAGCGAGCCCAATTTTGCCACCGAAATCATGGTCAGCTATGCCTACGACAGCATAGCGCGTATTTCGCCGCTCAGTTTCTTCGGCATGGTCCATGTGCTTGAAGGCACGTCCATTGCGCTGGCCGATAATGCCGCCGACACCATACGCACTAAGCTGGGGTTGCCAAAAAAAGCCTTTAGCTATCTCACCTCCCATGGTGCCTTGGATATAGAGCATGTGAAGTTCTTCCAGGGATTGATGGACCGTATTACCGACGAGCAGGATCAGCAGATGATAGTGAATGCGGCGAAGCGCTTTTATCGTCTCTATGGCGACATGTTCCGCACCCTGGACGCTAACCATGGCCTGGCGCCTCTGAGCGCCGAGGTGGAAGCGTTATGAGCGCGCCGATTGCGGTATTGACCGGAGCCAGCGGCGGGATCGGCAGTGCCATCGCCAAGCGGCTGGCGGCTCGTAATTATCGGCTTATCTTGCTTGGTCGCGACCTGCCCGCCTTGGAGCAGGTACGCCAGCAGTTGCCAAGCGACGAGGCGTCCTATCATCTGGCCTTACAGGTGGATTTAAGCAAGGACGCCGATATTAGCCGGGTGGTTGATCTACTTGGCGATATTGGCCGCTGTGATTTGCTGGTCAACAACGCCGGGGTGAACACCATGGTGCCCTTTGGATCCCTGAGCAAGTGTGATCTCGATGCGGCGCTGGCGGTCAATGTCCGTGCGCCCATGCTGCTGACACAAGGGTTATTACCCCTGCTGCAACAAAGCGGCGGCACCATAGTGAATATTGGCTCCTCGTTTGGCGCCATAGGTTACCCGTTACAGGCCCAGTACTGTGCCACCAAGTTTGCCTTGCGCGGTTTTAGTGAAGCGCTGGCCAGAGAGCTAAGTGATACTCAGGTGCGGGTTAAATACTTTGCCCCGCGGGCCACGCAAACGGCAATCAACAGCGACAAGGTCACGGCACTCAATAAGGCATTGGGTAACGCCATGGATACGCCGGAGTATGTGGCCGAAGAATTTATGCGTTTACTCGACTCCGACGAGCGCCGCCGCAGTGTCGGGGCCAAAGAGTCCTTCTTTGCAAAAATTAATGCGTTACTGCCCAAGGTGGTGGATAACGCCCTAGCGAAACAACTTGCGACCATTAAACAATTAATGAGGTGAACTATGAAACCCTATTTCGCAATGGCCCTTGTGGCCGCGGCATTATTTCAAAGTGCTTTGGCTCAAAATGCCCTGTCTCAAACCTTATCCAGTGCCGATGAGCAAATGAACCTGCAGCAACTGATGCGCCAGTGGGCCCATGTAAATTATGAGCTCAAGGGCGACGATCAGGAAGATGCCTTCGCTGAGCTTGCAAAAAATGCTCAGGCCTATAGTAAAACGCACCCGGATGAGGCCGAAGGCCATATCTGGTCCGGCATTATTCATTCCAGTTACGCCGGTGCAAAAGGCGGCTTGGGGGCCTTAGGTCTGGCTAAAGAAGCGAAAAAAGACTTTGAAATGGCCATGAGCATCAATGGCCAAGCATTGCAGGGCTCTGCCTACACCAGTTTAGGTACTCTGTATGCGCAGGTGCCGGGCTGGCCAATCGGTTTTGGCGATGATGAAAAGGCTCAGGAGCTGTTTAAAAAGTCCCTGGCTATCAACCCTGATGGCATTGATATTAATTACTTTTATGCTCAGTTCCTCTATGATGAAAGGAAGTATAAACAAGCGGAAGTGCATTTATTGCGTGCCCAGGCAGCGGCGCCACGCGCCGAGCGTCCACTGGCCGATAAATATCGCCAGCAAGAGGTGGCTCAGTTACTGGCTAAGGTGGAGCGCAAGCTAAAACGCTAACTTACATCCTAACAAAGGAGACTGGGATTGCGGTTGTTACTGGTGGAAGACGATGTCATAGTCAATGAAGGCTTGAGCCGCACCCTGGCTCACGAGGGTTATGCGGTGGAATCTGTGACCTGTTTGGCCGAGGCGCGGCCCATGGTGGCGCATGATGATGTGGATCTGGTGATCCTCGATCTCGGTCTGCCCGATGGCGATGGCTTAAGCCTGCTCGCGGATATTAAACGTCGCGCCAAGCCCTTGCCGGTGCTGATCCTCACCGCTCGTGACAGCCTGGATGATAAAATTCAGGGCCTGGACTTAGGCGCCGATGATTACCTGGTCAAGCCCTTTGCCGTGGACGAGCTATTGGCACGTTTGCGGGTGTTGGGGCGGCGTGTCAGCGGGGTGACGTCAAGCCTGTTGCAATGTGGCTCGGTGAAAATGGATCTCGGTGCCCATCAGGTCAGTGTCGATGGCGCCTTGCTCAATCTGCCGCGCAAGGAATACATGCTGTTAAAGGCGTTAATGGAAAACCAAGGCCGAGTGCAGTCCAAGGAGCAGCTGGAGCAAAAGCTGTACCAATGGGGGGAGGAGCTCGGCTCTAACGCCATCGAAGTGCATATTCACCATTTACGCAAAAAGTTGCCGACCAAGATGATCAAAACCCTGCGGGGTATCGGTTATGTGTTGGCCAGCAATGAAGGCGGCGAATCTTGAGCATACGCACCAAGTTGATGATGCTCTTGCTGGCCATGCTGGTGCTGATCCTGTTTTTAGCCCTGGCCCAGGGCTATCAACGCAGTTTGGCCCGTGCCGATGCTTTGTTTGACCAGCATCTCCAGGCCCGCACGCAGTTGCTGTTTGCCGTTGCTCCCGAGGCCCTGCCCAAGCAACAGGCGCAATTTTGGCAGCGTTGGCAAGGCGATACGTTAGTAGGCGGAAGCGAAAGTTTACTCGCAAAGGTGCCGCCCCAGGGCTTGCAAACCATCAATAGCCAAGGGCAACGACTGCGTATCGCTACCTATTGCCAGCAACAGGATTGCGTGGTGCTGGGCGAGCCCATCAGTGAGCGCTTTGCCCTGTCGGAGCAATTGATCATCGCCCTGATGTTACCCATGTTGCTCGGTATTGCTTTATTGGCGGTGTTTATCAGTTTGGCGGTGAAGCGCGCCTTACAACCCCTCACCTTACTCTCTCGCGAGCTTAAAACACGCGCCGCCAATGACTTTTCCATGTTGCGCACCCAAGCCAAGGCCTCGGAAATCAAACCCGTGGTGGACACCCTGAATGCCTTGTTGCGGCGCACCGAGCAGGCCTATTTGCGTGAGCGCTACTTTGCCAGCGATGCCGCCCATGAGCTGCGCACACCGCTGAGCGCGATGAAAATCAACCTGCACAACCTGTTACAGCGTCATAATGATGAAGATGCCAAAGCGCTGAGCCTGAGTGTCGACCGCCTTAATCATCTGGTGGAGCAAATGTTGGCCCTGGGACGGACTTCCTCCCAGCAGTGGCAGGATAAACTGGCTAAACAGTCGCTGGCGCATATTTGCCAGCAGTTAATCGCCGAGCTCTATCCGCAAATAGCGCAGAAAAATCTGGATATCAGCCTGGTCGGCGAGTGTCGCGAGGTTATCGGTGAGCCCTTTACCCTTAATGTGATGTTGAAAAATATTATTAGCAACGCGGTGAAATACACCCCGGCTAATGGCCGTATTGCCATTCACCTGGCCGATAAGGGTGATAATATCGAGCTGCGGGTGGCCGACTCAGGCCCCGGTATCGCCAGCGAGTTACGGGAGCGCATTTTCGATCGTTTCTTTCGCGTTGGCGGCGACTCGCACCCAGCTCATATTCCCGGTGCGGGTTTGGGTTTGGCCATAGTTCAGCATGTGATTGGCCTCTATCAGGGGGAGGTGCAACTCAAGCAAAGTGAATGGGGTGGATTAGAAGTGATCATTACCATGGCGGTACAGCGGGAGACCTTATGCAGCGATTGATATGGATATTGCTGCTGTTGAGTATGCCGACTTTTGCCGAACTCAAAGAGTTTAAGCTGGTACTCAAGGACCACCTTTTCTATCCGGCGCGTATGGAAGTGCCGAGCGGCGAAAAAATTCGCCTTTTGGTGCACAACCTCGACGGCGACCCAGAAGAGTTCGACAGCTTTGATTTAAACCGCGAGAAGGTGCTGTTCCCCGGGCGCATTAACGTTATCTATGTCGGCCCTCTGGCGCCCGGTGAGTACTTCTTTTTTGGCGAATTTGCACCCGACACCGCACGGGGCACCTTGGTAGCTGTGCCTATTGAGGAGCAAAAGCCATGATCAACAGTTTATTGGTCACCATCAATCAATTGCTGCCACCGGCGGTGCTGCTGGTGTTTGCCCTGGTATTGCACGTTAAGCCCCTGGGTGCAAAGCGCTGGCTTATTTTAGCCTTGTGGCTGGTGGTGCCGACATTGAGCTATATCCTCTTGCTTGAGCAGATCAGCCAGTGGTTCGACTACCTGGGCTTTGAATACTCGCAAATGCTGCTTGTGGCCCTATTAGTGCTGGCGGCGCTCAGCGGTTTGGCGCTGCGGCTATGGGCCAGTTTTGTGTTGCTGCTGGCCAGTGCCAGCTGTTTGTATCTGAGTCATTATCTGCCCTGGCTGATGCAGGGCGAAATGGAGCCAGGACGGGTGCTGGGGATCGGTTTGGGCGTCGGTATTGTCGGCAGCTTCGCCATCTTGTTTTATTTTTTCCTGACCTGGCTGGGCGAACACTACGGGCCCTGGGGTGTGAAGGGATTGTTTAGCCTGCATATTGCTGGGGCCATGGTTGGCATGCTGGATATCGCCGCTGGCGCCGGTTTATTTACCATGCCCTCGGCGCTGCTGGATTTGCGCATGGTACTGGATGAACACAGTATTTTCGGTCGCGTGGCCAAGGTGGTCGTGGGGTATGAGGCGACCCCGAGTTCGCTGTCCTTACTGGTGTATATATTGACGCTGTTGGCGCTGCTGGGAGCGGCAAAATGGCAGGGGAGTAGACAAAAATGCGATATTTAACCTGGGCTTTATTGCTGCTAAGTGCCAGCAGTTGGGCTGATGGCATGGTGGTCGATAAGGTCTATCATCCCTATGTCCTGCCCTATGAAAGGGAGCTGGAGTGGCGTCTGGTATCGCGACAAACCGATGAGGGCAATGTGTTGGCGCAACGCTTCGGCATTGGCGGTGCCATCAGTGAAACCCTGAGCCTGGAAGTCTATGGTGTCGGTGAGCGCGATGATAAAGGCGACTTTGGTTTGGCCGCCTATGAAGCTGAGTTGCGCTGGCAAATGGTGGAGCAGGGGCGTTATTGGGCCGACTTTGGCGCCCTATTTGAAATAGAAAAGCAGCACAAAGAAGATAACTATGAGATCACCTCCGGCCTCTTGTTCGAAAAAGAGTTCGGCATCACCAGCCTTACCGTCAATGCCTTCTTGGTGTATGAGTGGGGCAGTGATATTGAATCAGAGTGGGAGACTGAATTTCGGGCGCAATATCGTTACCGTTTGCGCTCGGCGTTTCAACCGGCATTAGAGCTATACAGCGGCGAAGACTTTGTTGGCATTGGCCCAGGCTTTATCGGTTTGCATCGTTACGATGGTCAGCATCAGCTTAAATGGGAAGCGGGCTTTATCAGCGAAGTAGGGCATGGCGGAAAAGACCATAGCTTTCGCCTGGCCTTGGAATTTGAGTTTTAACAGCACTTAGCAGTTGTTATCAGGGCCTGCCTCTCAAAAAGGCAGGCCCTAGGGTCTGTTGACCTTTGTTGTTTGTTTCTGCAGCAGTTTGTAGTGAATTTATACAAGACGGCACATGTGTAGTGTAGTTATTCTACATAAACATGTAACAACACAGTAGAAATGCGCTACAAGCGCTGCCCTACGGGTTCATCTAAACGCATCCTGCTCTGTGTTGCTCGCTATGAACATAGGCGAGCAAGACCGAAGCAATGCTTCGCAGCTTAGCGAGGTGAGCGCATGGATGCGCGATGTAACCAAGCTTCATGGATGAATTATGCCTTATAGGTTAGTGCTAAATTCATCAGAATGCGTTTAGATTGAACATAAAGTAAACCGCAAAGATAAACAGACCCTAGGCTCTACTTAAAACTTACTGGGTGCCGGCGGCACGCTCAGTGGTTGTCTTGGATTGGCCTCAAGTTCCTTGAGTAGCTCCTCAACGGCGCGCTCAATGGAAGGATCCTTACCCTGATAAATAAGCTCGGGACGATCAATCACCTCGATATCCGGCGTTACGCCTTCATTCTCGATGATCCAGTTCCCCTCGTTATCCAGGATGCGGAAGGTCGCCGCAACAACCTGACCGCCATCGACCAGATTCGGGTTGCCGGAAATACCGATTAAACCACCCCAGGTACGAGTACCGATCAGTTTACCTAAACCCGCCTGACGGAAATAGTAAGGCAGGGCATCACCACCGGAGCTGGAATAACCATTGATCAGCATGGCCTTAGGACCATCGTGAGCAAACTGCGGGGTTTTTGTTGGCTCGACACCACGGCGCTTCCAGTAGTTCAGCGGCTTGCGTGCCAGCCAGGTGATCATGTGCTCGGGAATAAAGCCACCGCCATTGTAGCGGTCGTCGATGATCATGGCGTCCTTGGTGGTTTGCGGCATAAAGCTTTTGAACATGGCGCGGTTGCCCTCGTAATGAGTGTTGGGCAAGTGCACATAACCAATACGACCATTGGAAAGCTTGGTCACATAGTCGGCGCGCTCATTCACCCATTTTAGATAACGCAGACCTTGCTCGCTGGCCACCGGCTTGACGCTGACCTTCCAGGCACCTTTTTGGTTTGGTTTGGAGTTTATTAGCAGCTCAACTTGCTCTCCCTGGGTGTTTTCCAGTAATTCATAGAAGTTACTCACCTGGGTGACCGAGCGGCCGTTAACGGCGATAATGAAGTCTCCATCGCTGGCTTTAACGCCTGTGGTGCCAAGGGGGGAGCGGAAGTCTTCATGCCAGTTTTCGCCTTGGAAAATCTGCTCGATTTGCACATAACCCGAGTTGTGGCTCGCCAGTTTGGCGCCCAGCAAACCGTGCATTTTACGCTCCGCCTTAGGCATATCTCCAGATTGCACATAGATGTGACCGGCGTTGATCTCACCGGCAATTTCGCTCAGCACATAGTCAAGATCGGCGCGGTGTGCCACGGCATTGGCCAATGGCTGATATTTAGCCAAGATGGCATCCCAGTCCTGACCATGATGGTTTTCGTCGTAGAACCAATCACGCAGGGTGCGCCAGCCTTCCACATACATTTGCTGCCACTCGATTTGCGGGTCGATTTTCAGCGTCATCTTGGTTAAATCCAGCTTGGCCGCGTTTAAATCCTGATCCGCTTTCGGGGCTATAAGGCTGTAGTCCTTGCCCGCTTGTACCAGCAGGTGTTCACCGTTTCCTGAAAGGGTATAGCGAGCGACACCCTTGGCCACGGTTTTCAGTTCAGCATCGTGCTCTGTGCCAAGCAGCTGTAAATCGCCACCGCTCATGGTTAACACACCGCCTTCGACGCCAGCTAAGGTGTTGTAGTCGCCCGCCGGGGCGTTAAGAGCGGTCACTCGCTGCATAAAGCCACTGCTTTGCAGCTGATTCTTTTTGTCCTTGTCTTTACTCTTATCATCATCGCTAAGGATGGCCGCTTCATCGCTTTGCAGCGCATTTAAAGGGGCTATCTTGTTGTTGACCGCGGCGGCATAAATGCGCGTGGCGCGGTTAAACATATAGTCAAACTCATAACTGCTAAAGGTAAGGTTAAAGTCGCGCTCAGAGGTAAAGTACAGGTACTGGCCGTCCGGTGAGAAACTCGGGTTTTGCTCATTGGTCATCTCGTCGGTTAAACGTGTCACCTTTTGCTCATCGGTATTGTAGTGCCATAGCGAGGCATAGCGGTTTTCATTGTTTTTCACAAAGACGATGTCTTCGCTGTTGGGCGACCAGGTGTACTGTTGAATAGCGTCTTCGTCGTACAGGCCGGTATCTATCTTATGTTGCTTACCTGATTTAGCATCCAGCCACCACAAGGTGTGATTCTTATCGGCAAACAGCAGTTTTGAGCTATCCGGCGACCACACAGGGGTAAAGCGCCAAATGGTGCCGTTGTCGGTGAGTTGTTTCACCGCATTGTTGTTGGCGCGATCTTTTAGGTAAATCTCATATTCGCCGCTTTCATCGCTCATATAGGCAATATAGCGGCCATTGGGCGACCAGCTGGCGTCAATTTCACGCCCGGTTGGCGTGTAAGACAGGTTACGCGTTGGCCCTTGTTTTACCGGCACGCTAAAGAGCTCACCACGGGCGCTGAACAGGGCGCGCTTGCCATCATGAGAGATGGACATGGAGTCGATAAACTCACTAACGTTTTTACTGTAAGGCATGGCGTACTGGCGCACGCCGGCAATATTAATATTGAGCTTGGTGCTTTGCTCGGTAATTGGGTCAAAGCGATAGAGGTAGCCGCCATTTTCATAGACCAGGGCGTTAGGGCCGGCCGATGGCCAGAGCACGTCAAAATCCGCGTGATTGGTGAGCTTTTTCGCCTCGGCTCCCTCGCGGTATTGATACAGATTCAGGGTGTAGTCGCTGTCGGAAACAAAATAGATGTTGTCGCCCACCCAGGTCGGTTGCTGCTCGGTGGCGCGGCTGCTGGTCAATTGCTTGGAGGTGTTGTTCTCTAAGTCATATACCCACACATCCTGAGCACGACCGCCTCGCGAGCGTTTCCAGGTACGAAACTCGCGGTCGATGGGGGTGTACACATACTTACCACCATCGGGAGAGAGCATGCCGCCACCGGTTTCCGGGATAGCCAGTGGCTGCTCTAAGCCACCATCCGCCGGCACCATATAGGGACGGCCCATGCGTTTGCCCCAAGGGGTACGGTTGGCACGAAAGACCACGTTTTTGCCATCGGGCGTCCAATCCAGCACTCGGTAATCATAACCGCCGCGCGGTGGCATGGGGCCAACATCGTTATAGTAAGTCAGTTGCTTTAGCCCGGAGCCATCGCGGTTGATCACATAAATTTGGCGGCTGCCGTTGTACTCGGCGGCAAAGGCGATGCGCTCACCGTCCGGTGAGAATTTAGGGAAGGTCTCAAAGCCAACATGATCGGTCAGGCGTTGGCTGGCACCGGTTGCGGTGTTGGCCACATAGACATCACCGGCGTAGATAAAGGTGACATGTTCGTTGTGAATATCAGGGAAGCGCAACAGGCGCGTGTCTTCGGTTTCATAGGCCGATACCCAGGGCGCTAAAGAGGCTGCCACGGCCAAAGCCAAGGTCGTTATTTTTTTCATGGTTATCCTATCCTTTTGGGGAGATGGTTACATCATAGCAAGAGGGCAGATAACTGCGACCGAGGTGCGACTAAAAGTTTGTTAAAAATTATGTAGATGGTCGCAAAGAAGGCCCGAATAGCTGCTAATCATTAAAGTTTTTCAGCTCATTATAGGGATTGCGCAGCTTTTGCTGATACCAGGGGGTGTCTTCAATGGTGGCGAAGGCTTCTTTAATCTTGGCAACCGTGGTGGCATCCAGATCTTTGTTGGCCGCCAGATAGCCGTAAACACTGAGTTCGTCTATGGTGGTGATAAAGCGCAGATGCGTGGCGGGCAGATTAAATTGCTGCGCCATGGTATCGACATAATTAGGGTCATCTATGATTAAATCTACCTTGCCGGAAAGTAATAGGCGGTAGGAATGCTTGATATCAGTGGTTTGCAGCACGGTAAAGCCGCGTTTAGCAAAAAACAAGGCGCTGATATCATCGCGCTGCGCGGCAATGCGATAGGCGCGGGCATCGTCGAGCTGTTTGATATTTATATGTTTGCTTGAGGACAAGCTAACAAAGCCCAAATGAAAATGGGCCACCTTGCCAAGCCAGTGAAAGAGCGGTTCGCGCTCCGGCGTTTTTGCCATGCTGTAGATAAGCGTATTGGTCTGTTTTTTGGCGAGATGAAAGGCGCGAGCCCAGGGATAGATATTGATATCTGCATCCACCTTTGCCTCGCTAAGCACATGGCGCACTATGTCTGTGCTGCTGCCGCCGATATTGTCATTGATGAGAATCTGATTGGGCGGGCTTATTTCGGTCACCACCTGCACTGTGTTATTTGCACCGCTACTAAAGGAAATAAGGGCACATAGGCAGCATAATAAGAACAAAGGCGTTCGCAGTAAGTGGGTCATGCATTTCTCATCGGGCCAATAATTCCCCTAAGCATAGATAAATGCCATTGATAATGCACACAATTATGAAGAAAACATTCCTTATTTGGGTACTTTAATGGATTTATACCAATTCTGTTAAGTATGTGAGCATGATATTTAGCCCGCTAGAATGATTAGCTATTTAAGTGAATTGGTATTGATGAGGCGCAGAAACGATAAAAGGGCCTTGCGGCCCTTTGGTGAAGTATCGTTCAAGTTAGCTGCCGCCTTAACCCCTTAAGGCAACAACCTAGGTCTGAGACCCTGTTTTGCAACACTGGCTTCTCTTTGTATCTAAGCAATAGAGAGGAAAAACCCAGCAATTGCGGCGCTCATAAGGTTGGCCATAGATCCTGCCAACACTGCTCTGAGCCCTAGACGTGCGATGTCCTTTCGCCGGCTTGGCGCCATACCGCCAATCCCGCCTAGTAAGATGGCTATCGATGACAGGTTAGCGAAACCACATAGCGCAAAGGTTACAATTGCTTGTGTGTGCTCACTTAACTCATCACGATAATTTACAAAGTCCAAATAAGCGACGAACTCATTTACGACTAATTTCTGGCCGATAAAACTACCGGCTCGCATGGCTTCATCCCAAGGTACACCCAGTAACCAGGCCACCGGGGCGAAGACATAACCTAAAATCTGTTGTAGCGTCAGCTCCGGGTTATCGAAGAAGCCGCCAAACCAGCCTAATACACCATTAAGCAAGGCGATTAGCGCTACGAAAGCCAACAGCATGGCGCCTACATTCAGGGCCAGTTGCATACCGCTTGAGGCACCCGCGGCGGCGGCATCGATAACGTTAACCGGCTGCTCATGATCGGTATCGAGCTCGGCCAGGGTTTCCTTCGGGGTTTCCGTCTCCGGCACTATCATTTTGGCCATCAGGAAACCACCAGGTGCGGCCATAAAGCTGGCAGCAATCAAGTAGTGCAGCTCAACGCCTATCTTTACATAACCGGCCATTACCGAGCCTGCCACGGTGGCTAAGCCACCTACCATCACCGCGAATAACTCCGACTTGGTCATGGTGGTAATAAAAGGTTTAACTATCAAAGGCGCTTCGGTTTGGCCAACGAATATATTGGCGGTGGCCGAGAGCGACTCGGGGCGCGATGTTTTCAATAGCTTTTGCAGCGCGCCACCTAAAAATTTAATCACCCAATCCATGATGCCGAGGTAATACAAGACCGCCACCAGGGATGAGAAAAACACTATTACCGGAAGCACCTGAAAGGCGAATAAAAAGCCTAATGTGTCTTCCTTGGCCAAGGGGCCGAATAAAAAGCTGATGCCATCGGTGGCATAGCCGATTATCTTGGCAACCCCTCTGGACATGGCTTCAAGTATGTTTTTGCCAAATTCAAAAAATAATACAAAGCCACCTATGATGACTTGCAGTAAAAATGCCACGCCGACTGTGCGCGGATTTATCGCTTTACGGTTTGTTGATGCCCCGTAGGCAATCGCCAGCAGCACCAGCATGCCGACCAGGCTCATTAATGTTGTCATTGCCGATGTTCCCGTTATTCTTGTAGTAGGTGTTTGATTTTACTTTTTATTATGTCAATTGCTACGCGGTTTTTACCACCACGAGTGACGACCAAATCGGCATTATGCTTGGACGGCTCGATAAACTGGTAAAACATAGGGCGCACGGTACGCTTGTACTGTTCGACAATCGACTGGATTGTGCGACCACGCTCTTCAATATCGCGTTGCATACGGCGCATCAAGCAGATGTCGAGCGGCGTATCGATAAACACCTTGATATCGAACTCATCTCTGAGGGCCGGATCGCTTAACAGCAAAATACCCTCAACGATAAGAATTTTTGCCGGTAAAACGCGGCGTGTTTCCGTAGCGCGGGTGTGCTCGTTGTAATCGTAAATGGGCACATCCACGGCGCACCCGGCGCGCAATTTACGCAGGTGCTCGACCATCAATTCGTGCTCAAAGGCATCGGGGTGGTCGTAATTAGTTTTGACGCGGTGCGCCATAGGCAAATGGGATTGATCCCGGTAGTAGGCGTCTTCCTCGATAATGGCGATCGCCCCAGGTTCTAGCTCATTGACCAGTTCGTTATAAATAGTTTGACTAAACAACGATTTACCCGATGCAGACGCACCGGCAATGGCGATAATGGTTTGTGTCACAAACAAAGCACCTAGACTGAAATTAGACAATTGATTACTTTAGCAAATTCGCCACGAATAATCTCAATTGATGCCATCCTTTAGCGCTTACGCGCGCCAAAAGCGACGCAAATCCTTACGTTATTGTGACAAATGTAGCCTTTATACCGGGTTTTTATTAAGGACTTATGTCCGCTTGAAAAAACATAAGAGGCGCGCATCTAGCTGGCCAGATCAAACCTATAATTATTGTAGGACTTTTGTCCTGTAGCTAAATTTATCAAGTGGTTAAAGTGATTAGCAAAGCGTAACTAAGCGAGGCAAGTTATGGCACGAGCAATGATCTTGATGGCCGACAGTTTGGGTATAGGCGCAGCACCCGATGCTGAAGCCTTTGGTGATCTTGGCGCCAACACCCTGGGTCACATTTTAGATGCTTACCAGCAGCAGTGGGGCGAACCCCTGGCGCTGGCAAACTTGTCACGACTGGGTTTGATTGATGCCTGTGAGGCGGCGTCCGGTCGAACCCTGAATGTTGCCAATCGCCAACAGCCAATGGCTGCGTGGGGTTATGCCAAGGAGTTATCCAGTGGCAAAGACACGCCGTCGGGGCATTGGGAAATGGCCGGTGTGCCTGTGTTGTTTGATTGGGGTTATTTCCCCTTAACCACACCCAGCTTTCCCACCGAGTTGATTGATGAATTGGTGGCGCGTACAGGTATCCCTGGGATCTTGGGTAATTGTCATGCCTCGGGCACGACCATTATCGCCGAGCTTGGTGAGGAGCATGTGCGCACCGGTAAGCCTATTTGTTACACCTCGGCCGATAGCGTGTTCCAAATTGCCGCTCATGAACAAAGCTTTGGTTTGGATAAGTTATATCAGGTTTGTGAAGTTGCACGCTCACTGCTTGATGACTACAACATTGGCCGTGTTATTGCGCGCCCCTTTGTTGGCAATGACAAGGACGATTTTAAGCGCACCGGTAATCGCCGCGATTATTCGGTGTTACCGCCGGCCCCGACTGTGCTTGATAAGCTGGCTGGCGCCGGAGGCGAGGTGATCAGTATCGGCAAAATCGCCGATATTTATGCCCATCAGGGGATCACTCAAAAATATAAGGCGCCGGGCCTGGAAAACCTGCTGACGAAAACCGTCGAGGTATTTAAACAGGCACCGGATAACAGCTTGGTATTTACCAACCTGGTGGACTTCGATGAACTCTATGGTCATCGTCGTAATGCCATGGGTTATGGCGAAGCATTGAAAGTATTCGATGACTTTTTGCCCCATGTGTTGGCGCAGTTAAAAGAAGATGATCTGCTGATCATCACCGCCGACCATGGTTGCGACCCCACAGCCCCTGGCTCGGATCATACTCGCGAGTATGTGCCGGTAATCGCCTATCGCCCGGGCATGCAGGCCGTGGCGCTGGGTGAGCGTGAGAGTTTTGCCGATATCGGCCAGACCCTGGCGCAATGGTTTGACCTAACAAAACTAGAATATGGTAACGGCTTTGTTGCGGAACTGTCTCTTGAGACGCCGGACACAGCACAGTAAGAGGACAAGATATGAGTACGCCACATATTAGCGCAGCCCAGGGCGATTTCGCCGAAACGGTATTAATGCCGGGCGACCCACTGCGCGCCCAATACATTGCCGAGCACTTTCTTGACGATGCCAAACAAGTGACTGGCGTACGAAATATGTACGGTTTTACCGGCACCTATAAAGGCAAGCCGGTGAGCATCATGGGCTCTGGCATGGGTATTCCATCTATGTCGATTTATGCCCGCGAGCTGATTGTTAGCTATGGCGTGAAAAATATTATTCGTATCGGCACCTGTGGTGGCATCGCCGCGGATACCAAAATTCGCGACGTGATTTTTGCCCAGGGTGCGAGCACCGACTCCAATGTTAACCGCGCCCGAGTTCGTGGCTACGATTTTGCCGCCCTGGCCAACTATGGTTTGCTTGAAAATGGCGTTCGCGCCGCCCGTGAACTGGGTATCGATGCCAAAGTAGGTAACGTGTTTACCACGGATACCTTCTATCAGGCCGACCCTTCGTTTTACGAAGAGTTGCATAAGCTGGGCGTATTGGCGGTGGACATGGAAACAGCTGGCCTTTACGGTGTGGCCGCTGAGTATGGCGCCAATGCCATGGCACTGTTTACGGTGAGCGATCATGTGATCACCGGCGAAGCAACACCAGCCGAAGAGCGTCAAAGCACCTTTAACGAGATGGTGAAAATCGCCCTCGAATCAATCTAATTTATGCACCTAGGGGTCACCCTAGGTTGCAATCCCCGTGTTCCTTGGTAATTACGTGAAAAAACGTTAACCTCAAAGCCCCCGCTGTTTAGCGGGGCTTTTTTTCCTGCAGATAAATTAGCTGGACACCCACCTTAAATTACCAAGACACCCACCTAAATTAGCTAGACACCCACCTCAGACTGTGAAGGATAAGAGTGGGTGTCCTAGATAATTAGAGTGGGTGTCCTGATAACTAATTAGAGTGGGTGTCCTCGTAACTTTCTCTCGTCCCATTATTGTCGCCAAATTCTCCCCTAGAACTCCTCGGTTGACCCGCTTCGCGCCCCTAAAACAAAGCCAAACTGGTCGTATCAGCACGCTAAATTACTTATAACTATTTCAAATAATTCAATAATTGCATTTTCACACTTAAGTCGTAGTTGTTTTTTCTTTCAATCTTTACTTTTGTTGATAGGATGTTTATTAAAGGTTAAATCGGTTGGCCTGAGTTAGCCGTGATAACCGTGACAGAAATTATAATAAGTGCTTTAGCTTGCTCTTCTTTCTCTCCACCCTCAGGTGCGCCATTGATCAAGAAGAGCTGGCAGGAAAATCTACAGGACATATATGACAACACATCGCTTAAATATGCTGGCAGTTGCCGTTGGCTTAGCCGTTTCTTCGGTCTCAGTGCAGGCTGAAGAGTCACAACAGGTCAAAGCAGATGAAAAAATTGAAGTAATTTCGGTACTGGGCTCGCGCATGGCTAATCGCACGGCCACAGAGTCTACATCGCCGGTTGATTTGATTGACTCAGACGACTTAAATAAGGGCGGCTTTACCGAACTGGGTCAAAGCTTACAGGCTACGGCGCCGTCGTTTAACTTTTCTCGTACCCAGGTGTCAGACGGCTCTGACTTGTTCCGCCCCGCGACTCTTCGTGGCTTACAGCCGGATCAAACCTTAGTGCTTATCAATGGTAAGCGTCGTCATAACCAGTCTATTTTTGGTCTAAATGGTACGGTTGGCGCCGGTGCGGCGGGTACCGATATGAACGCTATTCCATTGATAGCGCTTAAAGGCGTTGAAGTTTTGCGTGACGGTGCCGCGGCGCAATATGGCTCAGATGCCATCGCCGGTGTTATCAACCTTTCTTTAAATAATTCAACAGGTGTAACAACAGGTTACGTTCAAGCTGGCAGCACGGGCGAGGGGGATGGTGATACCATTTCTATCGGCCTAAACCGTGGTTTTGATATCGGCGATGACGGCGGTTTTATCAACTTCTCCGTTGAATATCGTGATGCTGACGGTACCAACCGTGCCGAGCGCGATATTGGTGGCTCGGTCGATGTACCTGCGGGCACCTTATCCGATGAGGTGCGTTGGGGACAAGGTAATGCCGACAGCGAATTTACTTCATTGTTTTACAATATGGCTCTGCCTATGAATGATGTCGAGCTGTACTCGTTCGGTGGCTACTCAAACCGTACCGCATTGGGTAATGGTTTCTATCGAAACTTCGATCAGGCCGCTAAAAACGTGGTCCAGGTTTACGGCGATGGCTTCTTGCCGCGTATTGATAACGAGGCGGAAGATATTTCCTTCGCTCTTGGCCTTCGCGGCGAGATAAACTCGGATTGGGGCTATGATGTTTCTGCGGTTTATGGTGAAAACACCTATGACTTCCATTCGAAAAACACCATCAATGCCTCATATGCCGCTGAGTATGTGTTTAATAATCCGGGTGCCTCAGATGCGGATATCATAGCGAATGCTGGCCCTAGCGGTGGTTATTCTGGTGGCTTCCGTTTCGATCAAACCACGGTCAATGCGGATCTAAATGGTACGCTTGATATCGGCCGCGCTGATCCTATTTACCTTTCTGTGGGTGCCGAATACCGTAAAGAAAATTATGAAATCGTCCCAGGTGAAGAAGCCTCTTATGCTTGTGGCCTGGCCAATATGGACACCTCTTATCCGTCGGTAAACGATCCCAATCAGTTTGCTGAATGTGGTTTCCAGGCTTATAACGGCCTGCGTCCTGAAGCGTCGAATGATGAAAGCCGCCACAGCTATGCTGTGTATGCAGATGCCGAGACCTTGATCACCGATGCTTGGCAGGTGAGCGCGGCATTGCGTTATGAAGATTTCTCAGATGCCGGTGACGACATCATAGGTAAACTAGCGACTCGCTATGAAGTAAACGATGACTTCGCTGTGCGTGGTGCAATTTCATCAGGCTTTAGAGCGCCGTCATTACAACAAAGTGCTTACACTGCCTACACCACTAACCTGGGTGCCAGTGGTGAATTAGAGCAGTCGTTTACAGCCACTGCGGGTGCAGATTTCCCTTCAGCCCTAGGTGTAGATAAGCTGGAGCTGGAAAGCTCGGAAAACTTAAGCCTTGGTTTTGTTTGGGATGTTAGCAGCGAGTTGTCACTGACTCTTGATTTCTATCATGTTGAGATCAAAGACCGCATCACCCTAGGTAGTTTGATGTCGGCCGAAGATGTGGCCTTTAGCCCAGAAGCTGTGGCCGCGCTTAACGCCACGGGGGCGGAGCAGGCTAACTACTTCTCTAACTCGGTAGACTCAACTACCAAAGGCGTGGATATCATCGCCGCTTATAACACTGATTTATACGATGGTGCTTTCTCAGCGACTTTCGCCGGTAACTTAAATGAAACCGAAATCGATGATGTAAACGCGCCGGAAGGTGTTCCAGATTCTGTTGCACTTGATGATCTGCAGCGTAGTTTCTTAACCGATGGTCAGCCGGGTGAGCGTGCAACTTTGACGTTCGAATATGAGCGCGGCGATTACAACAGCATGGTACGCTTTAACTACTTTGGCGAAACTGATGTGAGTTACTTTGCGAATGATCACATTCCTTTAGGTGATAACTTTAAAGCCACCAGTACAGTTGAATCAGCCGTGCTAGTGGATGTAAATGTCGGTTATCACCTCTCTGATGAGGTAATGCTGTCAGTGGGTATCGACAACCTGTTTGATCAAACCCCTGATGAGTTGGGTGAAGATGAGGTACTGGATGCTATTTCAAATCAGGCATTTAAATACCCGCTTCGCGCAGTGCCTTATGGCTTTGATGGTATGACTTACTACGCCAAAGTAAGCTTTAGCTTCTAAACGAGTTCAGCTCTTTGTTGTTCGCTACTTATATAGCGTTACTATGCTACGTAGCTCGCGCCGCGATCAGAACGCGTTTAGATAGAGTAAATGGGCACTAAAAAATCAACAAACTTTAATTAAAAAAGCACGCTTAGCGTGCTTTTTTGTGTCTATTACTTCAGTGCGTAACGCCTAGCGTAGCAACTAGTTACTGCAGTTTTTGCCGCGACAGTGGTAATTATCGAGGACACCCACTCTTATTCTTCACATTCTGAGATGGGAGTTATCTAGGGCATCCACAGAGTTATCTAGGACACCCATTCTTATTCTTCACGGTCTGAGGTAGGTGTCTTGGTAATTTCGCCACTCTTACACGTTGAGGTTTAAGATGGGTGTCTTGGTAATTTCTTCTGATTGCCATACACCGGCTTGTTTTTTATGAGCCTTTCTCGTTGCAGCTCATAGCCGCTTTCGTCGCTCACATCATTCCAGCTTATGACTGCGGTGCCATCGCCACCATTAAGTATCGCAAAATTTCCCGGCGTCAGAGGTGGCAGTAGTTATCGAGGACACCCACTCTTATTCTTCACATTCTGAGGTGGGTGTCTCGGTAATTTCGTTGAGGTTTAAGATGGGTGTCTAGCTAATTTTTTAAGCACCGCAAAATTACCAGGTATCAGAGGTGGCAGTAGTTATAGTTATCGAGGACACCCACTCTTATCCTTCACTGTCTGAGGTAGGTGTCTTGGTAATTTCGCCACTCTTACACGTTGAGGTTTAAGATGGGTGTCTAGCTAATTTTTAAGATGGGTGTCTTGGTAATTTTTTTTTGGCTTTTAGATAGAGGAAAAGGGCACTAAAAGCTCAACAAACCTTAATTAAAAAAGCACGCTTAGCGTGCTTTTTTGTGTCTATTACGTCTGTGCGTAACGCTTAGTGCTTATCGCTTATTGCGTAGCAACTAGTTGCTGCACTTTTTGCCGCGACAGGGCTTATCGCCGCCTCCGCCTCCGCCTCCGCCGCTGCCGCCACCGCTTGCGGTGACATCTATATTTATCCAGCTCGACCAATTTGATGCTCCGCTGTTATTAAAGGCGCGTAGGCGATAGCGGAAGGTGCCGGTGCCGCTGGCATCCACGAAGGCTGTTTGGTTGGCACTTAGCGGGCCAATAGAAGTGGTGGATTGCCATACACCGGCTTGTTTTTTATGAGCCTTTTCTCGTTGCAGCTCATAGCCGCTTTCATCGCTCACATCATTCCAACTTATGACTGCGGTGCCATCACTACCATTAAGCACCACAAAATTTCCCGGCGTCAGAGGTGGCAGCGGGTTGCTGCTGGCATTGAGGGCGCCGGCCAGATTTAGGCGTCCGTTGAGTGACCAAGCCTGCATATTCTGGCCTCCGGCGCCACTGACATCGGCACCTTGCTCCAGGCGTTCACGCACCGCCTGGTTACAGGGCACGCCCGGAGCCGCTTCGCAGCTACTGGGGTCGGCTAGGCCATCGCTATAAAAGTGCGCCCAGACCACAGCCGCGGCGCCGGCAACAAAGGGGCTGGCCATGGAAGTGCCGGAATACCAATCCAGGCAGGCATCGTTATCAGGGTCAAAAATTGTTCCTAGTATTTCCGCGTAGAAAACGCAGATCTCATTGGGAACCGTGGAGATAATATGGTCGCCGGGCGCCATCATGGATATCCAGTTACCGAAATTAGAAAATGAAGCCCTGTCATCATTTCGCTCCGTAGCGCCTACGGCCAATACGGGGTCGTATGCCGCCGGATAGGAGAGGGTGTTAACACCATCATTGCCCGCTGCTGCGATCAGCACAGCACCTCTGCTCCAGGCATAGTCAACGGCATCGGACTCTGTTTGTGTCCAGCCGCCGAGGCCAGCAGGCTCGCCGCTTTCATCTACGGCATCGCTGGCATAGCTCATATTGATCACATGATAGCCGTTATCGGCGGCATAGGTGATCGCCGCTGCGGACGAGGACACAGGGCAGACGCCGACTATCACATAAATTCCCAGTGGTGGCATGAGATCTATGGTGTATTCAAAACAGGTTTTAAGGTTGCCCACGGCGCTGTTCCAGCCCACCCCAGCAATGCCGATATCATTGTTGGTGGCCGCCGCAGCGATACCCGCTACATGGCTGCCGTGAGCGGCAACATCATCGACCGTGGTACTGTAATCGGTAACAAAACTGACTTCTTCAACGCATTTTCCAGGAGCAATAAATTCAAGGCTGCCACCGGGACGAGCGGCAGTGCGACAGTCGATACCGGTATCGAGAATGGCAATTTTCACCTGATTGGAGCCTGTGCTGATATCCCAGCCTTCTGGCGCATCTATATCCGCATCTACCCGGCCAACTAGGTCCTGCACTCCGGTTTGCGGGTTGAGCAGCATTTGCCCAGTATTATTCAGGCCCCATTGTTCGTTAAACCATTGATTGTCGGTGCCGGTAGGCGGTGGATCTTGCCCTTCGTCGGGGATCATCAAGACCCGATAGTGATCCGGCTCGGCGTAGAGCACATTGGGGTTATTGCTGAACATCTTGATACTGTTGCCGACACTGCCCACGGGCACTTTAATAACATGCACATTGAGCTGGGATATGACTCTTTGTGGCGAGCCGCCGGCCATGGCCGCCATTTGGCGAACCTCCCCAGCCTTGGTGCCCGGTTTGAACTTTACCAGCACCCGATCGGGAGCATAGGCGGGGATATCATAGCGGCTGGGGAACACCATATCATCGGGTGCGGCCAGAGCATGGCTATAAATCAGGGCAAATAACAGCGACAACAAAAGACGATTAAAACTTTGCACTTTTTCTCTCCTTTTGAGTTTTTAAATTATCTCCTGTTGGCACCACTACAAGGGTAGATCCTGACCTTACGCCCGTTACTGTGCTCTTAATTACTAAAAGAAGATGTCCAAATAGGTAACCAAGAACCGTCGCACAGTTCAGCTTAACTTCCTAAGTCTAGAGCCTTTTGCGCCATGGCAATGTTCAATATTGGGATTGGTACTTTAGGGTTAAGGAGAAACAGGGACAAAAAAGCCCCGCACTCGGGCGGGGCTCAATGGTGAGTTAATGTCGCGCGGCGTACTACTGATGTTCCAATTGATTATGAATACTGGCGACCAATTCTGTGGGAATGCAAAGCTGATTAGCCAGTGCTTCCAGGTAGTGAGTTGAAGCGGCTTGTTGCAAGTCGATAGCAGTGACGCTGGCGGCATACACTTCTATGCCGGTTTGCGCATCCGGCACTGTGTTTACTAGCTCGGATAAGGTCATGGGCTTTCGCAGCTCATCGAAGAGCATGGCTTTTTCTGTGACTGTGAGTTCCATATTTTCTACGCTTGCGAAAATCTTTTGGCGCTCAGCTTCGTCGATATGGCCATCGGCATAGGCGGCGGCTATCATTGCCCGCATAAGCAGTAATTGCCCCGACTCATTGTTATCATCGACCACCTCGGTAAAGGCTTGCTCTGGCATGCGTGCCGGGGTGTAATCAAAGGTACGGCCACTGTTATTGGTCGAGTGGGTGTCCTGGACTGATTTGGCCGAGTGTGCGCCCTGAGCCGATTGCGGTGGGTATTCTCTTTGTACCTGACCAGCTTGTTCGGTCTCACTTTTTTGCGAGTATTGCTGATAGGCCTTCCACGCAAGCCCACCAACGGCGGCAAGGGCACCATATTTAAGCGCCTTTTTACCCACCTTCTTGCCTTTTTTGCTTGTTGCCAGGCTGGTTAGTCCACCACCGGCCACGCCGCCTAAAAAGCCACTGAGCGCCCCTGATTTATTCAGGCTGCCCACTAATTTTTGTAATTCTTTCATCACTGCGTCCTTTTCTCTGTGTTGAACACACCATATGCCAATTTTTTTGAAATGAAAACGCCGGTTTTGTTACAAAGCGCTACAAGGGATTAATCCAGCCTTTTGGTGAAACGTCTGGCAGCAAAAATAATGCCGAAAACGGTAAAGGCGCCAAGCCAGAGTGAGTCCTGCCATAAACTGCTGATTTCGGCGCTGCGCAGCACCAAGCCTCTGATCATACGAATAAAGTGAGTTGCGGGCAGAGTTTCAGCAAGCCATTGTGCCGCAACGGGCATGCCTTCATAGGGAAACATAAATCCCGAAAGTAAAATGGACGGTAGCAAAACGAACAGGGTCATTTGCATCGCCTGTAACTGGTTTTTGGCAAAGGTCGAAATTAACAGCCCCAAGGTTAAACTGGCGGAAATAAACAGCAGAGAGCTCAATAAAATCTCCAGAGGCTTGCCATTAATCGGCACATCAAACATAAAGTGGCCTAAGCCTAAAACGATCACCACCTGAATTAAGCCGACGAAAATGTAGGGCACAATCTTGGCTATCATCAGCTCAAGGGGGCGAACCGGGGTGTTAATTAACAGCTCCAGGTTACCCCTTTCCCGCTCGCGCACTATGGCAATGCTGGTGAACAGCACCATGGTCATGCTCAAAATGATGGCAAGTAAGCCGGGCACTATATTTACCGCTGTTCTGCGGCTGGGGTTGTAATACAGGGCGATTTCAAAAGTGTGGTTGGCACTCACCAAGGCTTGCCGACCATTGGCAGATTTAGGGTCGAGCGTAAAAGGCATATTCTGCAAGGCAGAGATAGCGCCGCCAATAACGCTGTCGGTGCCATCAACCAGCCAGTGTGCAAGTGCCCGCTCTTGTTCCAAGCGTTGGTTGATATCATGGGGAATAACCAGCACGGCTCGCACTTCACCGGCTTGTATGGCGGCTTTTGCTTCTTCTGGGGTCTCGAACGTCTTTTTAAAATCAACTATCTGGGTTGCGCGCACGGTTTCAAGCAGTAAGCGACCGGTTTGATTATGGCTTTGGTCGACCAAGGCGACAGGGATATGACGCACATCGGTATTGATGGCATAACCAAACAACAGCAGCTGTATTAGGGGAATAATCACTATCATGGCAAAGGTGAGGCGATCGCGAGCCAACTGCTTGACTTCTTTGAACATCACGGCGCGAATGCGGACAAAGGAGATCATGTTCGGCTCGCTCCGGTCACGCTCACAAATACATCTTCTAAGGTGGGGCGCGCCAGGGTCAGCTCCGCCTGCTGTAATTCCGGGAATTGAGATTTAAGCCACTCGATAGGGTTCGCTACTTGCTCATCGACTAAAACTCTAAGCCGTACTCCTAACTGCGCGGCAGAGCGCACCTGCTTATTGGCGATCAGTTTAGATTTTAACGAGCGCAGGCTGGTGGTTTTCACTTCCACTATGTTCACCCCCATAGTGCGCATCAATTCTTCCGGCGAGCCATCGGCTCGTATCACTCCGGATTCCATAATCGCCAAACGATGGCAACGCTCCGCTTCGTCCATATAGTGAGTGGTGACCAAGATGGTGGTGCCTAGCTCGGATAAGTCGAATAACTTCTCCCAAAAATTACGGCGGTTTTCCGGGTCTACGGCGGAGGTGGGCTCATCTAAAAACAAGAGTTCGGGCTTGTTAATGGTGGCGCAGGCCAAGGATAAACGCTGTTTTTGCCCGCCGCTCATGCCGCCGACAATCTGTTTTTGTAATTTATCCAGCCCGTAGGTTTGCATCTGCTCCTGGCAGCGATTTTTGAGTTGGGCGCTGCTGATCCCGTAAATTTGCCCCATAAAAAGCAGGTTTTCTGCCACAGTTAAATCTTCGTATAACGAGAATTTCTGGGTCATATAGCCTATCTTCAGCCTTAATGCGTCCGCCTGCTTTGGGATGCTCAGCCCTAACACCTCAACCTGGCCAGTAGAAGGGGTGAGTAGCCCGGTAAGTACGCGAATGGCCGTTGATTTACCACAGCCATTGGGGCCCAAAAAGCCATAAATATTGCCCTTTTCCACATTCAGCGAAATATTGTTGATGGCTTTTAAGTCACCAAATTGCTTGGTGACATTATGAGCCTTAATCACTAATTCGCTCATGCCAGGCGCTTCCTTAGTGCAGCTTAATCTGCACGGGAATGCCCGCAGGCAGGGCCTGGGTGCTTGCCGGTAAGTCAATTTCACTCAGATACACAAGGCGCGAGCGATCGCCTTCGCTCATACTGCGATAGGGGGTAAAGGCGGGCTCCACAGACACCCAGCGAATAATGCCGGCGACTTCATTTTCCACTCCATCGATACGCACCATGATTTCTTTACCGGCGGCCATTTTCGCCTTGTATGGCTCGGGAACATACACCCTGGCATAGGGGGTGCTGTTGGCCTGTATGATGGCCACTATACTGTTTACTTTCACCCGCTCGCCTATGTTGTAGGGGAGTGAGTCTAAGATGCCATCGCGAGAGGCTCTTATGGTCATATCCGCTAACTGGGCTTGTTTATACTGCACATCCGCTTGCGCCGCCTTGAGTGCCGCTCTGGCCTGTTGAATATCTTCTAGGCGGGCACCACTTTGCAGCTTGTTGAGGCTTTGCTGTGCCACCTCGACCGCCGCCTTGGCTGAATCTCGCCCGGCAATGGCGTTATCCAGCTCTGCTTGTGAGGCTAGGGATTTTGCTACCAGCTCATGTGCGCGCTTAAGCTGCAATTCGGCCTCATGGGCACGAGCCTTTGCCGAGCTGAGGTTTGCCTCAGCAGCGCGAATGTCTTCTGCTCTTTCGCCATTGAGTAATTTTGTCAGCTGCATCTGGGCTTGCTGTTCAAGCGCCTTGGCCATATCTAAGGTGGCCAATTGTTTTGTTTGATTAAATTCAACCAGGATATCGCCCGCTTTGACCTCAGAACCTTCGGCAATGGGTTGAGCTGTGATCACCTCATTGGCGGTGGCCAGCAAGGTCACCCTGTCACGTTCAAGAATACCGAAAGCGGTATTTGAGTCGCTGTCGGTGCATGCCAGCAAGCTAGTGAGTAAGGCGCAAAACAACGGGATGTATCTCAATTTCATGTAGCTCGCCGATGGTTAGGGGCAGATAGTAATAAGATGCTGTTAGGTATAGTTTAGTTGAAATCTATAAAGGGATGTTTTTCAAAAACTTGCTTTGCCGCCATCCTTGGCGGCTAAGGCTGAAATAGGTTATCTGTAGGCGAGGCTTTAGCCTTGCAAGGTTGTTAGTTGTCAGCCTGTAGGTCGGGATTTTATCCCGACAAATGTGCAATATTGTCACGATGTCGGCGCACAGCGCCGACCTACAATTTATTGCATTTCCACTATGCGTTTCAGGGTTGGTTTGGCCTTTTCTACATCGCCAATTTCCTGAAAGACCACTCGGCCTTGCTCGTCCAATAGCGTCATTAGATTGGAGTGGGCCACTTCGTTGTCATCGCTTTTTTGGTATTTGATATTAAGCGCCATGGCCAGGGCTCTGACATCCTGAGAGTCGCCGGTTAGCAAGGTCCAATGATCGGGTGTCAGCTTGCGGCGCTCGGCAAAAGACTTAAGCATTTCAGGGGTATCCGAGTCCGGTGTTAAAGACACTAAAACAAAACCGACGTCGTTTTGCAGCTCGGCCGGAAGCGATTGCTGCACCTGTTGCATGGTCATCACTATGGTTGGGCAGGTGTGCAGACAATGGGTGTAAATAAGGCTGACCAGCTGTTTCTTCCCTTGCAAAGCCGCTAGGTTAAGGGCCTGATTATCCTGGGTTTGCCACTGGCTATTAAGGTGATAAATAGAATCGCCAGGTAGCTCAGCGGTTAGTGCGCCAGCTGAATCGCCGGCAAGGCTTTTCGCGCTGGAAAATAATAAAAGTGTGGATGTTATTAGCAAACTAGTGAATTTTTTCATCTTCTTCTCCGGGTGCTGATGCCACATTGGCGGCGCAGCGAAAACCTAAATTGGGAAGGGTATATTTGGCCTCTAAACTACTGCGAAAGCCGTAGCGCATAAAGGCGGCATAGTCACCTGGGTCAACGGCGCCAGTGACGCCGGCGGCACAAAAGAGTTTGGTATCTATGGCGCTGTCGGCGCGAGACTCACCAGTCACCAAGGAGGAGTTAAAGTCCTGAGTCCATTCCCATACCAAACCATGAAGGTCGTACACTCCCCAGAAGTTGCTCTCGGTTAAGCCGATATCGGCCAGGGCGCCTTTGCTTGGAGTGCTGTACCAGGTTAAGATTTTTTGTTTATATCCCGGCTCTTTTGAGCCATCGGCTTGAGTCTCGCTGGCCAGGGCCGCAAGTTCCCACTCGGCCACACTGGGCAGGCGTTTGCCTTGGGTTCGACAATAAGCATCGGCTGCAAACCAGGATACATGAGTCACCGGGGCGTTAGGGGAACTAAAGGGCGCTGAACCTTGCTGTTGCTGCCAGTGTTGCAGGTAGGTGGGCTCGGCAAAAAGTGCCGCCATTTGTTCTTTACGCCACCTCGGGTGGTCTTGGGTAAACTGCCAAAATGCCTGATTGGTCACCGGGTATTTATCGAGGTAAAAACTGGCGACCGATTGCATCGGGCTGTCTTTGCTCATATACAGGGGGCGATAATCGCCGCCTTTAACTAACACCTGATCACTGGCCCCGCTTAGAGCCAGTGAAACAGATACCAGTAGCATGGAGGTGCTAAGCATATTCGCTCTTGCCTTAATGCGCTTTTTGCTTACGAACCTTTTGCACTTGCTCAACCGTGATCTCACCACCCTTGTTATCCCAAGAGTTTAAGATGAAGGTTAAAACGTTGGCAATTTCGTCGTCATCAAGCAGCATGGCCGGCATTACGCTGTTAAAGCTTTCGCCGTTGACCTTAATCGGGCCTTCAAGACCATGAACTATGGCGCTGATACCACGAATAGGATCTTCGTTAAAGTAGTCAGACTTAGCCAGCGGTGGGAAGGCTTGAGGTATACCTTCACCATTCGGTTGGTGACAGGCAGCACAGTTAGCGTTGTAAATGCGCTTACCAAAGGTGATTTTATCTTCCTTGTTTTGCGCTTTAGCAACCTGGTATTCACCTTCAATGCTTTGAATTGCTGAGCCTTCTGGTTGATAGATGGCTTCGCTTATCTTACCTGAATACACCACCTTATCTTCTTCGCCTTTGACGTTGATCATACCCAGTGCACCCTTGTTAAAGGCACGGAAGATGGAGTGATCCACCATGATCAAATTGCCTGGTACTTGCACTTTAAAATCGACAATGGCCGAGCCGCCAGCAGGCACTAAGGTAGTTTGTACGTTATGGTTTTTCGCATCGCCACCTTCGATATACACGGTATCGAAAATCTCACCGATAACATGGAAAGAAGACACCAGGTTAGGGCCACCATTACCCACATAAAGGCGGATGGTTTCGCCAACTTTAGCGGTTAAGGAGTTTTCCCCTGTTAGGCTGCCTACAGCGCCATTAAAGACCACATAATCAGCGTTTTCTTCTATGGCTTTTTCCATATCGAAAGGTTGCAGGCCTGCTTCACCGTATTTGCCCTTGGTGTAGAAATCACCCTGCATCACATAGTATTCACGGTCCACCTTAGGCAGGCCACCTTTTGGCTCAACCAAGATAAGGCCATACATGCCGTTGGCAATGTGCATACCTACCGGCGCAGTTGCGCAGTGATACACGTATAAACCTGGGTTTAGGGCCTGAAACGCAAAAGTAGATGTGTGTCCCGGAGCGGTAAAGGATGAAACTGCGCCACCCCCAGGCCCGGTAACCGCGTGCAGGTCGATATTGTGTGGCATTTTCGAGCTAGGGTGGTTGGAAAGATGGAACTCAATCTCATCACCTTCTTTAACGCGTATAAAACTGCCCGGTACGGTACCACCAAAGGACCAGTACACGTATTCTACACCATCGGCCATGGTGCCGATTTCTTCTACTGTTTCCAGATGCACTACAACGCGAGCATTATGATCACGGCTAATGGCCGGGGGCACATGCGGGGGAGCAGTAAGTACGGCGTCTTCAACGGGGAGTGCCGAAGCTGCGCCAAGGTAGGTAGAGGCCGTGATAGCCAGAGTGATCCACAGTGTTTTTACACCCATAGTCCTTACTCCGTGTGTTGTCGGGTTATTAACCCTTTCATTTAGTTGTGTGCATACTTTGTTTTTGAATACACACAGGTATACAGGCTCGCGATGTGATGGGGTGTACCAGCTCAGCGTTAAATCGAGCACTGTAAAAATTAACCATAACCAGTATTAGCTACTCCCTAAAAACCGGCATGACCTGGATCATCTTTATTACATATTTAACAGAAGAATTAAGCAGTTGTTTCTGGTTTTGTCAAAGTCGGTGGCGGTGGATATTTATGGCAAAAATGGTTCATCGCGGCTTTCCGAGGAAGGTTATCGAGGAGGTTATCAAGGACACCCACTCTAGGAGGTTATCAAGGACACCCACTCTAATAGGGTTATCAAGGACACCCACTCTAGTGATGAAGGCTATGATGGACACCTACTCTTATCCTTCACATTCTGAGATGGGTGTCTTGGTAATTTTCGCCACTCTTACACTTTGAGATTTAAGGTGGGTGTCTTGGTAGTTTTCCTTTGAGATTTAAGATGGGTGTCTTGGTAGTTTCTTTGAGATTTAAGATGGGTGTCTAGCTAATTTACTTATCCTTCACATTCTGAGATGGGTGTCTTGGTAATTTTCGCCACTCTTACACTTTGAGATTTAAGATGGGTGTCTTGGTAGTTTTCCTTTGAGATTTAAGATGGGTGTCTTGGTAGTTTCTTTGAGATTTAAGATGGGTGTCTAGCTAATTTATTAAGATGGGTGTCTAGCTAATTTAGATGGGTGTCTTGGTAGTTTTAAGGTGCCGACCTTGTGCTTTGAGCTGCCCATGAGTCGCACCGACACTGCTAATTTGCTCGGGGTTTCCTCCGAGGCGGTGTGCCGCGAGTTTACCCGCTTAAAACATGAAGGCGTGCTTGAGGTGCAGCGTAAAAAAATCTACATCAGCGATCTAGATGAGCTTTATGCATTGGCCAGTGAATAAGCACGGGTTAGGCTGGCTCATCAACTATGCATAGGCTTCTTCTGAGCTCATCCAAATTGTTCCAACTTGGGTGCAGGCGCGTTTTTAACGCGTCGGTGCCCATACTTTTCAGTGCTGCCGGAGCGGCTATCTCGGCCGTCGGATTCCCCCAAAACGCATAACTGCCAATCGAAGTAACGGAGTCGGGCAGGATCACCTCGGTGAGCTCGTTACTATCAAAGGCGCTGCTACCTATATGGATCAGTGAGTCTGGCAGGGTGACGGCTGTTAGGTGTTGGCAATCAAAGACATGAGGGGCAATGCTGGTGACCGAATCGGCCAAGGTAATGGCCTTGCGCTCGCCGCCATAGGCAATCAAGGTGCGGTTAGACTCTTCCCCATAAATAAACCCATGTGTGATCTTGCCGTTGACCTTTTCAATGCGGTTATAGCGAAACGCGGAATAGTGAATATGCTCCAGTGTTTTTGGCAATGTGATGGCCGTGAGGGTATTGTGCTCAAAGGTGCCTTCCTCAATTCTCGTCACTGCCGCGGGAATAGCCACCGAGATAAGCTTGTTGACCTGAAAGGCATCCGCACCCAAGTGACTCAGTGAGTCGGGTAGATTAACCTGAGTCAGCTTATTGTACTCGAATGCCCCGGCATCAATTCGGGTTAGAGTTTCTGGTAGTTTAAGACTCACTAGCTCATTAAATTTAAAGGCGTCTTCACCGATATGGGTAAGTGAGGCCGAGAGCTTAACGCTACTGAGATTGCTGTCCCAAAAGGCGCGTTTACCTATATGGATCACCGAATCACCAATAATGACTTTGGAGAGCTTTTTGCGCTCAAATGCCGAAGGCGCTATATGGGTGATGACAACACCATCCAAGGTATCGGGAATACGTACGGCGACATAGTCCGAGATAAAGGTGCGCGGGCCGTACTCGCCCTGGTATTTGACTAAGGTTCCTGTGTCTCGATCTAGAGTAACATCCTTGATTGTCAGGCTGTACGGGGTGTAGCTGTAGGTAACAAGGCCACCAATAACCAGGGCCAATAACGGGAAAATTACAAACACCAGGGGTTTGAAAAATCGGCGTGACTTCATTTGTTCATCCTTGAATTTGGTGGTTAACAGCTATCGAAACTTAGGCGATTGTCGCGAGTCGATCATATTGAATCGATCATAGCGAATCGAACACTTCTAGTCGATCAAACCCAGGTTAACTGATTGCGGTGCGAATTTAAAAAAGTTTTTAAATCAATGAATTGTAAGGCTTGTTATCTGCGCCATCGGGGTGGGCAAATGCTATCTCAATGACGTGAAAGGGGGTGCCCCATTGCTGTATGGTCATCACCTCACGCTGCTCATGGCCGCGCAGTTTGACCTTGGCGCCGGGCTTTGAAAATTGTGCCGGCAGGTTTAGCGGCAGCAGGCGTTTACCATCTTTGGTAACTAGGCCAAAAAAGCCACCTTCTAACTCGATATAACAGACTTCGGCCTCGAGCCAGTTATCGTCTGTATTGTGTGACGCTGCTGCGGATAATTCGGTCATGCTCTGGGCTCCATTTATTGCTTTTATTAATCCATTATTACCGCTGAAGCTAGCTGTGGGCTGCTATTTTTCTCAACCCTGGCCTTGTTGCTATCTGGGGCCATAAACAAATGCTCAAGCTCTGTTGCCGATACTGGCTTGCTAAAATAGTAACCCTGGTAATAATCCACCCGGTAGTTTTTCAACAGATTAAAATGCTCTGGCGTCTCAACGCCTTCGGCGACCACGGTTAAATTAAAGTTATTCGCCAAATCAATAATGGATTTAACCACCAGGTGGGCATGTTTATCTGTGACCATGTCTTGCACAAAGGAGCGGTCGATTTTAATTTCGTCTATGGGCAGGGAGCGCAAATAACTTAATGATGAGTAGCCGGTGCCAAAGTCATCAAGAGCGATGGAAACGCCAAACTTTCTGAGTTTATTGAGTTTATCGGTGGCATCATTGATATCGCGAATAAGCACGGACTCGGTTACTTCAACGACCAGCTTGCTGTGGTCAATCTGGTATTTCTGCACCACCTTAATAAAGTCTTCGACAAAGTGGGCGCGCCAAATTTCTTTAGCACTTAGATTAACCGCTAGATGCAGGTGTTTGCTATGGGCCTGATGCTGCCATTGCTCTAGCTGCTGGCAGGCGAGTTCGAGCATTATGGCGCCCATAGGCACGATCAGGTTGCTTTCTTCGGCCATGTGCATAAACACATCGGGAGAGAGTAACCCCAAAGTAGGGTGCTGCCAGCGGAGCAGGGCTTCGGCGCCAATCAGGGTGGCTTTCATATCGAATTTGGGCTGCAGATAAATGCAAAAATCGCGATTGGCGATGGAGTCATGTATGGCTTTTTGCAGCTCACTTCTTTGGCGCAGTTCATCCTGCATATTGGTGTCGAAAATCATCGCTTTTTGACCGCCGCTGGCCTTGGTGCGATACAAGGCCATATCAGCCAGTTGCAGCAGCTTCATGGTGCACAGATCATCGGCGGTAAACACCACACCGCCAATACTGCCGGTGATCGAGTAGTCGATATCTATATCCTGCACATCGCTGGCTAAGGATGTCGACTTGGAAATTTCTTTAAGTACCCGCTCGGCATAGTGCTCTGCGGTGCGCAGTGCCTCACCCGGAACATTATTTAGCTGAGGAAGTACAATCGCAAATTCATCGCCACCGAAGCGGGAAATAATCCCTTGGCCCTGATTAATGTGTTTAAGTCGCTCGCCCACTACCTTGAGTAGTTGATCACCTATATGGTGGCCAAAACTGTCGTTGAGTAACTTAAAGCGATCCAGATCGAGAAACAAGAGCGCACTATAACTGTTTGTTTTCTGATTAGATTTTATTGCTTTTTCTAACTCAGCTTCCAATCGCGTGCGATTTAGTAAGCCGGTGAGCTGATCATAATAGGCAAGGTTGATTATCCTATCCTGATTGTTTTTCTCTTCGGTAATATCCAGTGCCAGGCCTACCAGCCACAGCGGCTGGTTATTGTCGTCGAACTCAGCAACACGGCCGCGGTCCCAAATCCAGATCACCTCGCCATTGGGCTTTTTCATACGAAACTCAATGCTATAGGGCTGGTGGTTGCGCATCAGTGTTTTCAGCACCTTGGTAACCATGGGTCGGTCTTCAGGGACGATACATTGCTCAAATTCCTTAAATGACTTGTCGCTATGTTCAATGCCGGTGATCAGTTCCCACTGGTGATTATGCAGCACCTGATTGGTCTGCACGTTCCATTCCCACAGCCCTTCTTCGGATACGTCCAACACATGCTCTAAGCGCTTTTTGTTTCTGTCTGCCTCTTCTTTTAAGCGGGTGATTTCGGTGATGTCTTTAGCGATAACGGCAATATGAAGACGGTCGCGAACGTCGTGAAATGGTACCTTTACGGAGTGAAAATGACGGATTTCGCCGGTATTTACATCGGTGGCCGACTCGTACACTTCTTCTATTTCAAAGCGGCGCATAATGCCCTGAACATTTTCCCTGAAGAAATCGGCCTGCTCTTTATTATCAATAAAATCAAGGTCATCTTTGCCTATCATTTGTTCCGGTGAGCTGTTGTACAGCTTGGCCATGGTGTCGTTGCAAAACTGGAAGTTGCCCTGATAGTCCTTTATCAGCACCACATCATTAATGGAGTTGAGTAGCCGTTTGATAATGTTCGCATGCTTATCGACTCGATTGCATACAAAAAGTAATAAGCTAAGGGTAAGCAGCAGCTGCGAGCCCAGTAGAAAGAGCACCTTGGTGGTGTCGCTTAGGTCATTATAAAAAAGTTTATAAAACAGTATGATAGATAAGGTGGATAAAGCTGAGGCGGCCACAGCAAACAAAAAAAGCCTACCCTTGTAAATTTTGTTTATATCAAACATTTATAATCCTAAGTCAGCATGATCCGGTGAGTCCTTACCCTTATCAATACCCTACAAGCTAGGTAAACCTTGCGTCAATGGCAAACTTCCCTGCCGTGTCAACGCGTTATTATTATCTGTGTTCTTGTCTACCGTGCCGAAAACGGCCTTATATAAGGAAGTAAAGCCCACATTTTCCCAGTTGCAAATCAATTATGAAATAAAGCGGTATAATTAGGGCCTTGTGTTGCCCATATGAAGCTACCTAAGCCCAGATGGTAACTGCGCATTTTCACTTTTGTATTGAGAGCCTCTTCACTCAAGGGAGCCTCAATTACCGCGTTAATCTAGCCTAATGCGTTGACGAAAACGCCAGTGTAAAGTGGCACAAGGGCTACCTATTATGCCTTAAAATACTGGCGAATCTAGCAGCAAAAAAAGGTATAACTCACTGTATTATCAATTAAGTATAGGTTCAGTGTGTAAGCAATACTATGGCCATTCACTCCTGTTAATGTTCCTTGAACCTTTATTGTTGTTAAGCAGGTTAGCCAGCTATATTTGTAGCTGGCTTTTTTTTGCCTGGACGCTGCCAAGCTGGCATCATAGGGGCTGCAAAAATAAGAGAAAAAGGATCTAAGCATGCTGAAATGGGCGAGTTACCTGTTTTTTGGTGTTATTTTGAGTGTTTCAATGGCGCAAAATGCGTGGGCACAGGCCGAGCAAGAGCCGGTTACGCTCCCCGAGCAGCAAGCCAAAGGGCTTTCTCAAGAGCAGCAAGTTCAGGCGCAGCAATCGGTTTCACAGTTGGATGGGCCCATGTACCGTCCCTTGATTGAGCGCTTTATTCTTGATGAATTACAGGCCGTGCGTAAGGATCAGCAGGCACTGCGCGCCGAATACGTTGAAAAAATAGCCCATGCCCAGTTGGACACCGCCGACCGCGCCCTTGGCTACACCACAGACACAATGAATAACCTCTTTATTCTTATTACCGCCACAGTATCCATCTTGGTATTGGTGGGCTGGAACTCATTGCGTGATGTGAAAAACAAGGTAGAAGATATAGTTAACACCCGGGTAAAAGCCATTACGGAAGAGTACGAATCGCGACTGGCCGGGTTAGAGAGTCAGCTGCGTGAGCGCTCTGAAGCCATCCTCAATAATCAGAAAAAGATCACCATTACCAATGAAATCCACTCCTTATGGATGCGTGCCAATCTTGAAAGCGATTACGGTACTAAGGTGGAGATCTATGACGAAATCCTTTCCCGCAAGCCTGAGGATGTTGAAGCTATTGCCTACAAGGCGGATGCTTTATTGGAGTTAGGCGATACCCAGCAGGCCATTATGCTGTGTAATCAGGCCTTGGATATCGATTCGGATTATGGCTATGCCTATTGGCAGCGCGCCTGTGCTTACTCGCTGCTTCATGAGCACAGCGATGCCCTGGCGGATATCCGCATGGCCTTGGAATATTCGCCAAACCTGCGTAATGAGCTGCTTCATGAAAGTGCTTTTGCCAGCCTGCACGATAACGCCAGCTTTAACGATATAGTGAACGGTTAACCCTTTGCAAGGCTAAAGCCTCGCCTACAGATAGCCTATTGCCTGTAGGCGAGGCCCTGTAGGTCAGACTCTGTAGGTCAGACTTTAGTCTGACAATTAAACAATTAAACAATCGAACAACACATGAGCTTATTGTCGATAAGGTCTGGCACTAACCCTTTGCAAGGCTAAAGCCTCGCCCACAGCACCGACCTACAAGGGGCTATTTCCCTTTAAAAAACAAAACCTTGGTTACCTTGGCATTATTGATTTCATAGCTGGCAACCACTTCGCCACGCTTATCTACTACCTCGGGGTCTTTGGAGCATGACTCGGAAAGCTCCTGATCTATCACGTATTTACCATGAACTATGCGCTTAATGGGTGTGCTTTTGACGCATTGCAGGCTTTTAAACATGGCGCCATAGCGGGCAATTAATTGCTCCTTGCCGCTAAACATCAGCTGTTCCGGGAACATATAAAAGGAAATGTCTTCGGCAAAATAGCTGATAAAGGTATCGATATCCTTGTCGTTGTAAGCGCTTAGCAGGGCATCAACAACGGCGACGGCCTGTTGTTGCGCCTTGCTTAGTTTCTTTGCAGTTTGCTGTTCGAGTTGATTCTCAACCAATTCGCTGGCTTGGGCGCTTAGCGGCTCTGCGCTTTCATTGGCCAGTGCCGGTTGCCAAAGCAGGGCTGCCAAGATAGCGACAATATGGGTTTTCATAATGGGTGTTAGTCCTTTGGTTACTACCAGTATTGCTCTACGGTTATTTGCCCCGGGCTGCGGCGGCGGTTGCGATTGTAGCCTAAATCCATTAAACATTGACTGGTTTCTTTGACCATGTCGGGATTACCGCAAATCATAAACTGTGCCATATCCGGGCTGGCTTCAAGCTGAACATGTGTAAAAAGCTCACCGCTTGTAATAAGTTGCGGAATGCGCTTTGTCAGTGGTGTGGCATCGCGTTCGCGGGTGACCACGGGCACATAATGTAATTGTGGGTATTGCTCCTGTAGTTCCAGGATCATCTCTTTATAGCTGAGATCCTGGCTGTGACGAACACAGTGTACCAGTACCAGATGTTGAAATTGTTGCCATACCTGTTGCTCTTGCAGCATAGATAAAAACGGGCCTATGGCGGTGCCTGTGCTTAACATCCACAGCTGCTCGGCGCTTGGCACCTCATCCAGGGTGAAAAAGCCATGGCTCTTGGCGGCAATTTGCACGCTGTCACCGGGCTCTAAGCGGGCCAGGGCTGCGGAAAGGGTGCCATCATCGAGCTTGATCAGGTAAAACTCCAGGTTCTTTGAGCTCGGTGGATTAACAAAGGAATAAGCTCTTGCTACGCGCTCATCGCCAATTTGCAGCGCCAGCTTGGTGTATTGCCCAGCCGTAAATGGCTCTATGTCTGCGGTGACCACTAAACTAAATAGCTTTTCATTCCACCATATCAGCCGTTTTACTTTTGCCTCTAACCAATTCGCCATACTGTGCTCCAAAGCCTTTAGCCTCAATAAGTTAAATCTGGCAATGGAATGACTTAAAGTCAATTTATACCGTACTAAAGCACTCTAAACGTCCCTTTTTTGTTTACTTAATCGCCAGCAATGGAAAAATCGTTGTTGGCACAGTAGATGGACAAAAATAAACCAAGGTAAAGTTATTTTACCTAAGATTACATTTTGCAACGCTTTGCCGTCTTGAAAGCCGAATGACCACCCCAATTATACTTGAGTAACCATTCAAGAATGTTTAGGAGTTAATAATGAATACAGTTAATCGTCAAATTCTGTTGAATTCACGTCCGGTAGGGGAGCCCGTAGCCGACAATTTTCGTATGCACCAAGGGGAGATCCCAAGTCCAAAACAAGGTGAAATGTTGCTGCGCACCGTTTATCTTTCCCTCGACCCTTATATGCGCGGTCGCATGAGCGATGCGGAGTCTTATGCGGATCCCGTGGCTCTTGGCGAGGTGATGATTGGTGGCACAGTAGCGCAAGTTGTTGAATCTAATCTTGATGGTTACGCCGCAGGTGACTGGGTGCTGTCTATTAACGGCTGGCAAGACTATGCCATCAGCACAGGTGAGATGGCGATCAATCTGGGTAAGAGCCCAGCCCAGCCATCTTGGGCTCTGGGCGCCTTAGGTATGCCAGGCTTTACCGCTTACATGGGCTTACTGGATATTGGTCAGCCACAGGCAGGTGAAACCGTAGTGGTTGCTGCGGCCAGCGGCGCCGTGGGTGCCAACGTGGGTCAAATCGCGAAAATTAAAGGTGCCAAGGTAGTAGGCATTGCCGGTGGCGAAGAAAAGTGTCGTTATGTGGTTGAAGAGCTTGGCTTTGATGCCTGTATTGACCACAAGGCCGATGATTTTGCCGAGCAATTAGCCGCAGCCTGCGACAAGGGCATAGATGTGTACTTCGAGAATGTTGGTGGCAAGGTATTCGATGCGGTATTGCCTTTGCTTAACACTAAGGCGCGAATTCCCTTGTGCGGCCTGATCGCGCATTACAACGATACCGAACTCCCGGCTGGCCCGGATCGTATGCCTTTGTTAATGGGCAAGGTGCTGGCAAAACGCATGACCATGAAGGGCTTTATTATTTATGATGATTACGGCCACCGTTATGAAGAGTTCGCCACCGATATGCACCAATGGGTGAGCGAGGGCAAGATCAAGTACAAAGAGCACCTGCTCCAAGGTCTTGAAAATGCACCCGCAGGTTTAAACGACGTACTCAATGGCCGTAACTTCGGCAAAATGGTCGTTAAAGTTAACGAACCGCTTTGATAGCTAGGGTCTGTTGACCTTTGTTGTTTGTTTCTGCAGCAGTTTGTAGTGTATTTGTACAAGGCGGCACATGTGTGGTGTAGTTATTCTACATAAACATGTAACAACACAGTAGAAATGCGCTACAAACGCTGCCCTACGGGTTCACCTAAACGCATCCTGCTCTGTGTTGCTCGCGATGAACATAGAATGACTATGCATCATAACGAGCGTCGTGATCAGAATGCGTTTAGATTGAACATAAAGTAAACCGCAAAGATAAACAGACCCTAAATAAAAGCCGAGAATTACTCGGCTTTTTCTTCTGCACACTGAGGTGCCGTTTGTGGCTCTCTCAACTGCTCTAAACGAGCATACATATACTCGGTAAAGAAGCCGTGCATCAGAAAACGCTGCCCCAGGTTCCACGGGCCAACCAGATATAAAGGATGCTTGTTATAGGCCATTTCGGTAAGGGTTGGGTCGCCAATCATCTGACCTATGCGCACCGCCATAGACTGGTCCAGATTAAAGCCGTTGATGGCATCGCGGTACTCGTCTTTTTTCAACAGTAAGCAAAATAAGCACATAAACAGGGCGTGAGCGCTTTCAAAGTCTAGAAACTGGGTCCAACGTTTTTCCACCCTAAAATCATCCATATTGACCGGTTGCCAGTGCGTCCAGTTAAGTGTTTGCTTAGGAGATTCCAGGCGTTGCCAATGACCGAGCTCGGCAAAGGCACTAAACAAGCACTGATCGTGCTCGACAAAACTGGCGTACTTCATATCCTCTATGGTTTTAGGATACAGAGCCAAGGGTGTTACCGCGTCCTTGCCTGTGTTGTCTATGATGAAATTGAGGATATTCGACTCGGTAGCATAATGTCTTAAAATCAATAGGTTGGCTTCGCGGCTAACAAAGTGGCGACAGAACCAACAGATTAATTTTTGCAGTGGCCCGTGGGCACTGAATTGCGGCAGCGGCAGGCGCTTAAACAGCCAGACCAGATGCAGCAAAAGCACAAAAAATGCTTGAAACAGCGGCCTTACCAACCAGCGCAACGGGTTATTGACGTCTTTTAACCATAAATCCACGGCGGCCTGCTCGATGGGAATGGAGTTGTCCACTGCCAGCGCTTTGAGTAGAGCCGAATATTGCTGTTTAGCCATCGATTTCCTCCAGTTGCAGCGTATATAAACGGCCCACTACCTTGGCGGTTCGTAAAATCGCTTCGACCTGTTGCTCGCTATGGCTGACGCGGTCGATAAGTCGGTAGAGCTTTTCTAAATGCGCATCGTCGTTATCGCCGTGATAGCGCATAAAGCGCGTATAGTCGCCATCTATTTGCAGACAATGCTCAACCTGTTTAGCCCAGTCGCTGGCCATCTTGTGCCCTAAGCCTTCGATGATCCACATGGCTCCTATCATGTCCACCGGGTTGGGCTGTGAGCCTCGGTACATAAGAAAGGCATGCAGAGCCTCGCTGCCGGCGTTGCGCGGTGCCTTAACTATGTCTTCCAGGGTACCGCCTGCGGCAACATAGTCTTGCTCTAACACCTCGTAATCTCGGTGTTCTTCTTGAGCGTGGCCGATCACTATGGCGCGCACATCGGCGTAGTCTCGATCAAAACTTGAGGCGGTGCGGGTGATCCAACGAGCCCCTTCGATCACTTGCTGGCGCAGATTAAGCAGTAGTTTTTGGTAGTCTTGCTGCTCAAACTGGCCTCGCTGCAGGCGGGCGATAATAGGCACTCGCCCCAGCTGACGTTCAAAGTCGAACCAAATACGCATCAGGCCTTGCAAGCAGCGCTGGCCGTTGTCACTTAAAACATGCTGCTCCATGTTGTTACTACTGTACCACGGTTAATTTCATATAAGCGTTATTAAAACGACCGCTCTCCGGCACCATGCACACCAGGGTGTCGCCAACCTGATATTCCTGAGTGCGTCTAAACTCGTCGAGCATTATAAAAATAGAGGCGCAGCCGGTGTTACCGCGCTCATAGAGATTGGTGTACCACTTATGTTCGGGGATCTCGCAACCTGCTCGTTTCAGCATGTCGAATATCGGCTTACGAAAATAATCAGAGGAATAGTGGCACAACAGATGATCGATACCATCCACGGTTAAACGGCCCTCATCAAGCAGGCGTAAAAAACCATCGACGCCGAGCTTAACTATGTTGTCGAGTAGGCGCACATCCTGGCGCAGCAAAATAGCGCCGTCTGCTTCGGCCTCGGCATAGTTGGGGTAATCCTGCCAGGAGCGCTCCTTGTTATTAGCTTTGCCCACTGACATACACACGGGATAGGCATCGGCGTGAGAAAAACTGCGGATCCACTCTATTTTGAAACACTTGCCCCTGGGCCTGCGCTCAAGCAAGAGCGCGCCGGCGCCATCGGAGAGCATCCAGCGTAGAAACTCGGCATTAAAGTCCAGCTGCGCATTGGCTGCTTCATAGCGACTGGCCTTAAACAGGCGTGACGCTAACTCGCTGGCGACCACCAGAGCCTGGCTGTGTTCATCGGCGAGCAACTGCATATAGGCAGCCTTTAGTGCCATCAGGCTGCTGGAGCAAATACCATGGCTGGAATGCACTTCCACATCGCTTAACCCTAGCTCGGCCTGAACCATGGACGCAAAGCCCGGCAGCACCAAATCCCCCTGACTGGTGGCGGCGCTAAGCAGGCCTATGCTGTGCTTATCAATATAACTTTGCTCTAAGCAGGATTGCGCGGCTGCGGCGGCCATGGCCGCATTAGAAATGCAGGTGTTGTGCTCTTTATCTATGGCGTAATGGCGGGTTTTAATGCCGTTAGACTGCAAGATGCGCTTTTTTAAGCGGCTGGGTTTGCCAAAAACGCGCCCGAGTACATCTTCGATCTGCTCATTATTTACCGCATCGCCGGGTAAATAATGACCGCTGCTGGTGATATAGACACCCATATTAACGTCCTTTTAAGCTAACTCGTAGACAACGAATATTTTCTTCCAGATAGGGGAACACGCACAATAGGGCCATAAAGGTAAGATAGCCGGGTAAGAACCAGGAGCCGCCATGGGGGTAAGTCATGGGCACCAGGTGCATTTGTCCCTGCCAATTAAAGGTTACCAGGTCGATGACCACGGGCCAGTTCACCACTGCGATCAGCGCCAGCATATATAAGGGCAAGGTGGCGAGATAACTGTGCGCATGCATCTCCCAGATACTGATATGGCGTTTGTCACTGGCATAAGAGACATCCCAGTGGGCGACAAACTCATGCAGCAGCCAGGCGGCTAAACACACTAGCAGTACCAGCACATTGACGCGATAAAGCAAACACATAAGAATGGGAATGCCCACTTGAATGCCCATCACCGAATGCATCAGAGACTCTTTAAGGCCGGAAGTCTGCTCTATTTTAGTGGCGCGATGGCAGCACCAGTCGACAAACCCGGCAATGCCCCATAAGGGTAGAAATACGAATAACAGTAGATTGATTAGAAGTTGTGCGGTGTCCATAGTGTGTCCAATCCTTGGCTTGAGGCGGCCAGATTAGCACAAGGCTGCTAGGGTAAGCCAATAAAACTCTAATGATTTCAGTATCTAGTGGTTAAAGAGGAGCGCCGCTGGCCGTCAACTCATCAGTTTTTTAGGCACAGGATCAAGGCTAAGACTGACCGCTGATCACACAATTACGCCGCAAGCGTTTGCCCTGATACAGGCACAAATCTGCCTGTTTAAACAGGGCATTAACCTGGGCCTTGGTGTATTCGGTGCTGGCCACACCTAAGGTGGCGGTGACCTCGACCATTTGCTGATTAATGCAAATGCTGGCCTGTGCAATTTTTCCGCGGATTTTTTCCGCCACACCCACCCCTTGCTCCTGTGTGGTATTGGGCAAAATAATGGCAAACTCTTCGCCGCCGATGCGGGCCACTATGTCATATTTACGGATAGCCGTATTGAGCAGTTGAGCCACGCTTTGCAGCACCTGATCGCCGCCATGATGGCCGAAATTGTCGTTAATTTGCTTGAACAGGTCGAGATCGAGGATGATCAAGGCCAATGGCTGCTCCTCGCGCACCGCTTGGTCGAGGCGCAGTTGTAACTGCTCAAAGAAATAACGGCGATTATAAAGCCCTGTCAGGGGATCGGTCGTCGACTCTTTACGTAATCTCAGCTCCAGCAGCTTGCGCTCGGTAATATCTATCACCATGCCGGTCCACATAATGCCACCGTCGGTTTGTCGCTGCGGAATGGCATGGGCAAACAGCCATTTGTAGCCAACGCTCAGGGTGACTTTAAACTCACATTCGAAATCTTCCAGCTTGGCCGCCGAGTGCACAACTTCTTCAAGCATTTTCCCTCTGTCGCTATGGACTACCTTGCTTAACATGCGCGCCGGGTTTTGCAGTGCTTGCTCGGGCGTTACCTCGAAAATACGTTTAACCCCTTCACTGGCATAGAGAAAATTCCAGGAACGCCCGGCCGTCAGCACAAACTGATAAATCATACCTGGGATGATCTGCGCCAAGGCATCCATGCGCGTATGCAGGCTCATGTTCTCGGTTTTATCGAACAGGGAACCTACCAGGGCATCCGGCTCACCATTATAGCCCTTAGGTGCCTTAATGCGCTGGCTATGCTCGCACAACCACACATAATGGCCCTGACTATGACGAAAGCGATAGTCGCACTTACACACGCCTCGGGCACCCTGGGCAAGCCAATGATTATATTCGGCCTGCAGCGCTTCTCTGTCTTCCGGGTGTATTTGCGCCAACCACCAATGGCTGTTGCCCTGTATGTTGGCGACCTTATAGCCGGTGATGCGCTCTACCTCGGCCGACATATAGGTAAAGTGACCAAGCCGATTAAGCGGGCTTTTAAACACCGCCGCCGGCAGGCTGTCGATAATGGAGTTGAGCTCGTTACGTACCTTTTGTAGCTCGTTAATAGTATTGATGCGGTTGGTGATATCTATATGAGTGCCGGTGATCCACTCCGGCCGATTATTGGCTGTACGGGTTGCCACCCGGCCGCAATCCCTCACCCAGACCCAATGGCCATCCTTATGTTTTAAGCGCACCTCGCACAGGTAATCCTCGTCATCACCGCAAAAGTGGCGCTCTAGGGCGCTGTTGGAGCGTTTAATATCATCCGGGTGGGCAAACTCCAGCCAGGTATCTATGGAGATGGGGGAGAGCTCTTCCAGGGTATAGCCGAGAATTTGCGCCCAGCGCTCATTTAAGATCACTTCCCCGGTTTGACAGTTCCACTCCCAGGTGCCAGCGCGGGTGCTGTCGATTATGGTTTTCAGACGCTCGGCATTACTAAGCTGCTGATAGCCGGACTGGCATCGCTGCAAAGACACCATAATGTAGGCCTGCTCACCACAGCACACATGTAAGTCACCCTGATATTCGCCGTTCTCGCATTCGGTCTTCACCCAATAATGCTCATCTAAAAGCAGGGCGCCAAAGTCCAAAACTCCGACACTGGTACGAAACGCAAACTCGTCTATATGCAAGTCCAGGTAGCGCTGTAAATGACGAGGGAAGACAGCATTGCAAAGTCCGCCACAATCGAAAAGCAAGATGATGTTATTTTCATTGTTGCCCAAGTTGGTTCCTACAACTGTTTAGCCAAGGTTATCGAGCCGGATTCTTTAGAGTTGGTTGTTGGTAGTAGGGCTCGCGGTGGTAAGGAAAAAGTATAGTGTAGGGATTTTTATCTGCGTACTTTTGTTCAGTTTTCATTAATAGTTTTTGGGTCGTGTAAATAAATGTAAAGGATCCCTTGGTTTATCTGGGGTTCATGGAATCGCACCTAGAGTAAAGATATTACAAAGAGGTCAACTGACCGAAAAAGGAGGTCCTTATGCGACTCACTACATTTGTTATCGGTGCGGCATTATTTTGTTTGGCACCCCTAGAAGCAGCTCTGGCGAAACCCGAACACTTCATACCGCCGGGCCAACAGAAAAAACTGGTGAATCACGATAATGGTGATCACAAATATCGTCATGAAGGTGACAGAAAGCGTTATGACCGCCACGAACGCGACAGAAAACGCCATGACAAACATGATCGTAAGCACAAAAAAGACCGTCACCATGACCGCCGTTACTACGGCTATCATAAAAAGCATAAACGTAATCGTCACTACTACTGCGACCATTACAGCCACCGCCGCTATGACCGCTACTGGCGTGTAGGTCATCATATTGATTACGACCTATACCGTCACGGCCGAGTACTGCGCCGCGACCGCCATGGCCACGTGATTATTGATATGCACGGCGACATTTTCCGAGTTCTGGAAAACAGTCTGGAGATTGTAGAAATCCTAAGCCGTCGCCACTAATTCAAATACGCACCAGAGCGCCCCGCAAGGGGCGTTTTTTTGTGCAAAGAAAAGCGCATCAGTCTTTGTCATTATTCTTGGGTATGCTATTTTCGACTTATAACTATAAGTAATAAAATGGATTCTGCTTGAGCTCCCAGTTCTACAACCAAAATGCCACACAATTAGCCGAGCAATACCTAAGCGCCGATTTTGAAAAAGTACATGCGGCCTGGTTGCACCTGCTTCAGCCGTTACTGCAAAAACCACAATGTCGCATGCTGGATATTGGTGCGGGAGCCGGTCGGGATGCTTTATACCTGGCTCAGCACGGACAGGACGTTGAGGTTTATGCGGTAGAACCAGCGCAAATGCTTGCCGAGCTAGGCGCTAGGCATACCAAAGACTATGCGGTTCATTGGCTGGAAGATTCCTTGCCGGAATTGGAACGTATTACCAGTAAAGAAATCAGTTTTGACCTTATTTTGCTCAGTGCCGTTTGGATGCATATTCCCGAAGGGCAACGTCCGCGAGCGATCCGCAAACTGGCAAACTTACTGAAACCCGGCGGCCAACTGGTGATCTCCTTGCGCCATGGACAAGGAGAGGTAGAGCTTAAAGAGCGTGGTATGTATCAGGTATGCGCTGATACGTTAAAGCAATTAGCCACGCAAGTGGGCTTGCAGTGTATTTTGTGCACCGAGCTTCAAACTGACGAGCTCAACCGCGCAGACGTTCATTGGCAAACCGTGGTGCTGCGCTTGCCGGATGACGGCAGTGGCTCTTTTAGTTTAATTCGCCATGTGGCCCTCAATGATGGTAAATCCGCGACCCATAAACTGGCATTGATGCGAGTGCTGTTGCGCATTGCCGATGGTCATCCCGGAGCCGTTATCCGCCGTGAGGATAACCGCGTTATTTTACCTGCGGGCTTGGTCGCTCTTTATTGGTGCCACCAGTATAAAGATTTGATCGATTACTATGAGTTGTATCAGACGCCGAATAAAAGCCCGAATATGGGATTTATGAAGGCCGATGGCTGGCATCTATTGACGCACCTGAATGCGACCGACTACCGCGTTGGTAACCTTTTTGTTGGCGATGATGCGCTTGCCTTGCACAAAACCCTTTCTCATGCGGTGCAGAACATTCGCAATATGCCTTGCAAATATATTACCTTTCCCAACACCGAGCAGTGCGTATTCGAGCTTGCGAGCCAAGTTGTTCGTGCCAAGGACACCCTGTTTTTAGACTTTGAGAGCCTGTGCCAATGGGGCGAGTTTTCCCTGCCCGAGCATGTTTGGACAGCTCTGAATCGCTTCGCTTGCTGGATTGAACCCGTTTTGGTCAGCGAATGGGCGAAAACCATGGCCAGTTATCGCGGTAATGCGATTCACTTGGAGCAGCAGCCATATATCTTCTCCCAGGCATTAAACTGGCTTGACCCTAAACGCACGACCACAGAAGTGCGCCAGCGAGTGACCGATATGGCCGAAGAGGGGGATGCTATTCATTGTGTCTGGACGCAGCGTTCGCTGCAACAAGGCTTTGATGTTGATCACTGCATGCCTTTTTCACGCTGGCCAAACAACGATTTATGGAATTTATTACCGAGCACACCCAAAGCGAACAATGAAAAGCGCGACCGATTGCCCAGTAATATCCGCTTGCATCATGCCGGAGAGCATATACGCCACTGGTGGCAACAAGCCTGGGAAACCGAGCAAGAGAGCGTGCTTTCGCAGCGCTTTTTCGCCGAAGCGAATCTGGCGCTGCCTGGTTTAGGAGTGGGCAATCGTTCGATAGACGACTTGTTTGCCGCTTTGCTATTACAACGCGGGCGTTTACGTGAACTGCAGCAATTGCAGGAATGGTAACTAAATAACTCTATTGCACTTACTAACACAATAAAATGGCGCCCATCGGGCGCCATTTCTTATTAGGACTTTTCGCTTTCCAGCGGGCCGGCGCCTATGTCTATCTTTTCTTCCTGAGGAGTGAAGTTGGGGTCGAGGGACAGATTGGCGAAGGGGTTGGCCTTGGCTTTTTTGTTCTGCTCTTCGTCTTCTTCAACCTCGGTTTCTGGAGCTGGTTCTTGCTCTTGCTCGGGCGTTTGTTGTGCCAGGGCCGATTCCAGTTCTAACAGGGCGTCGTCCAGTGATTGGGTGTCTGCGTTGTTTAAATCCAGGCTAACTTCGGTCTCGAGTTGAGTCTCGAGCTCTGCCTTAGTTTCAGCTTCTAATTCGGCTTCGTGGTGCGTTGCTGGAGTTAGCTGGCTGCCCAAAGGCTGTGTTTCTTCTTGCGGCTCTTCTTCGCTACTGAAGTGTGTGGCTGGTTCGATATCCTCAGCTGGCACCTGGCTATCCATGTTCGGCTCTGGATGAGCTTGGGGCTGCTGTGAGTCGGCAACTGGCTCGTCACTGGCTTTGCTTTTGAACTCATCGGCGCTTTCTTGCGGCAATGGCGCTGCTGTTGTTTGCTCAGCAGCTGCCTGGGCATCGTCTGCCTTGCTTGGTGTGGCTTTGCTTGAAGCATAGCCGGTGACTTGGTCTAAGTACGCCATAAACTCTTCATCGGACATGCTCGACCAGTCTTGAGCGGTCAGCTGGCTTGTTGACTTGCTCTCTTGCGGCGCGGTTTCTGTTTCTGGCTCGGCGCTGCTACTTGGCTCGGCCGGGGCTGCTTCAGGGCTGGCTGGCTGCTCATCGCTGGCGTCGGCTTTTTTGCGCACAAAGGGGTGGATCTCGGCGCTGTGTTGCTGGCCTTCACTTTGGCTTGTGGCCTTAGCTGCGGTCGGCTCGCGGCGCAGTGGTGCGACATTTGGTGCCTGTGGTTCGCCTTCATCAGGTGCCTGAGGGGTAGGCTGCTGTGCAGGCTCAGCCGCAGCATCTGTGTCTGCTTCTTCGCTGGGTTCTGGTTTGTGTGCTGCCGCATTAAGCGGTGCGTAGGCGCCATGAGCCAACAATTGTTTGATCTTATCTTTATGAATCGAGCTTAGCTCTTCACCATAGTTTTGGGTGCTGATGCTAAGCACATGGTCAACAAAGTCTTTTTCGTAAAGAACTGAGCTTGGCATGGGCGATTTAAAGACCGCATCCTGATTAAAGAGGATAAGACAGTGGATTTCCTGCATTGGCAGTGCCAGCACCTGTGCCAGGGCGTGCGCCTGTTCGCGCAGCACTGTGAGAGGGTTAGCAAATTTTTCGTCTTCACCATTATGTCTGGCAGTCCAGTCATGGGCTTTTTCGCCGCCATAAATATCACCAGCGACATCAATATGGGCGACCATAAACACACCAAATTGGCTCAGTAGCAGGTGCTCTATATGGGCTATCTTGCCTTGCTCTCCTACGGCTATGGGCACGGCGGTAAATTTGCTATAGAGCTGCGGATCCAGGGTGGCGTGTTTACTTCCAGTTAGCTTTTTCCATGCCATTTTAAGACCTGAGGGCTTTTTAATGGCTTTAACTTCCCCTTCAGATGACAGTTTAGGTTTAGCTACCTTGGGCGTGTCTTGGCGTTTTTTGCGCAGCACCAGCAGTGTGGCCAGGCCCACGATTAGAACCAGTAAAGCGATAATCGCAGGGATGGCCATGTCCAGTAAGGTGTTTGTACTGGCTTGTGCTGTCGGCTGTGGTTTTGGGTTCACCTTGGCTGGGGTCGCTTTGGCTGGTGCAACTTGAGTAGCAGCCGCATCACTTGCGCTTTGCTGCGTATTTGCTGGCGTAGTTAAATCGCTGGCTTGTGTCTCAATATCGCTTTTGGTTGCAGTTTCGCTTGCGACTTGTTGTGACTCAGTCAGGGGAGTCTCTGTTTGTGGGCTGGTAATTTCGCCAGCAAGGGCATTATTCTGGTCGTTTTGCACCTTTGTCGATACCAGCGCTTGGTCGGCACTGTTTGCGCCTTTGACTTGCTCTGTGAAAGGCTCAGGCTTAACCAAGGCTGTGGCGCTAACCTGCGGCCTTGTTCGCTGCACTTGTTGCTGTGCCTGGGCTTTATCAAGCTGCGGGCAGTTGCTATCATAATCCCGTTGCGCCTTACGGTAACTGGGATGCGTACGTGAATGATCGAACTGTGCCATTTGCTGTTTTAATAGAATGCACATGGCGCGGTTATATTCGCGCGCTTCGGCCTCGTTAGCCTGCAACAGCGTCAGGGTGACAAAAATTAGAAAAGCTAATCTCATTTCCTAAACATAAGTAAAATTTCTGTTATCTTTGTCTAGTCTAACAGCTAATTCATAAATTAGGCTATAGCCTTATAGAGTCATTTGAGAATTCAATAGGTTAATTGCTTATTATGTGAGATATTGATGCCGTATGGAGTAAGATAATGACGCTTTATTTGTGTGCTTGTATGGACTAATAACAAATCATTAGCATGGGTTTAGGTTACTCTAATTTGGTAAATAAGTATTAGTGGTGAATGTTTAATGCGTCTTATGCGATTGTTTGTACTCGAGCTGCGCCAAGTGATCCTAGGTTTTACACTGCTTTTGGTGTTTATTACCCTGGCTAACCAGTTTGTGATCAGCTATCGCGTTTATACCCAGCAGGCCATGACGCAAAGCCTGGAGGCAAACCGCGCTTATGCCAGTAAACTGGCCGATATTACCAGCCAGCTTATTCAATCATTGCAGATGCAGCTGGCCTATAGCGCCCAGTCGCTGAGCGGCGATCTGGATAATGCCGAGCGCCGTGAGCAAGAAGTACAGCGTTTACTATCACAAACCCAGTCTTTTAATTCAGTGGTGATTGTCGACCGCCGCGGCGAGGTGATCAGTGCTGCACCTGAACAACTGGGTGCCGTGGGTATCATTTTGAACGCTGCCGCTACCACGCAGTCGTTAATGGTGCCACAAGCCATGATGCCGCAGCCCTATGTATCGCCCTTGGGCAACCTGGTCGTGAGCCCTTCGCATCCGATCATGTCAGACACTGAGCCCGAGCGTTATCTGGGTTATATTTCCGGCAGTATGTATTTGCATGGCAACAATATTTTATCGCGGCTGTTAGGCACTCACTTTTATGGTGCGGAAGCGCGCATTATGGTGCTCAGTGAAAATGGTGCTGTGGTTTATGATAGTCAGAGCCAGCATATTGGTATGACAGTGGGCGATATGCATCCGCTGTGGGGCGCGTTCATGCAAGCGCAAGCGGGGGAAAGTGGTGCCATGGTCAGCACTCAGGGTGAATCCCAGTTAATAGGCTATGCCCCGGTTAAAGATATGCGCTGGGTGGTTTTGGTTTCGAGTGCGCAGCAGCAGGTGGTCACCAGTGTGGGTAACACCATAGGCAACTTGATGGAAAAAGCGGCGCCGGTGACCATTATCACGCTTTTGGTTATTTGGCTGCTTGCCGGTACCATTAGTGCGCCATTGCAAATTCTGGCCCGGCGGGTGCGCGATAATGATAAAACCTTTGACGATATTCCCGCCTGGTATACCGAAGCCAAAACCCTGAAGCAGGCCATTGAAGTCTACAGTAAAGAGCAGTTGCAACGTATCAGCGCCCTTAACCTGGCGAGCAACACAGATCCTCTGACCGGCATAGGCAATCGCCGTTATTTACAAAGCTGCATGGACTCCATGCGGGAGCAGGGACAGTCCTTTGCCATATTGGCCCTGGATATCGACCACTTTAAGAGTATTAATGACCGCTTTGGTCATGATGTTGGCGATCAGGTGATCAAAACCGTGGCGCAATTGCTCAAGCTGGGGTGTCGTGAATATGATTATGTGTGTCGCAGTGGCGGTGAGGAGTTTACGCTGCTGTTGCCCGGACTTGATGCCGTAAAGGCACTGGAGCTCGCTGAGCGCTTGCGCCAGCAGATTGCCGAGCATAGTTTTGCGCCAGTGACCCAGGTTACAGTATCTGTGGGTGTGAGTTTGTGGCAGGGCGGTGTGGAAATAAGTGCAGCACTGAAAGCTGCCGATAAAGCGCTATACAAGGCAAAAAATAAGGGCCGTAATTGCACCGAGGCGGAATTACTTTAGGGCAGACCCTAGCGTTTTCGTTGACGCTCAATAAGCATGAGTAAGCGTTGCGACAAGCCCCAGACCAAAAGCAGGATCACCAAGAGGGTGATGATCATCAAGATGGTCTGATCGCTAATAAAAAGCCAACTCAAGCTCAAAACAAAGCAGGAGATCAGGCATATTCGTAATAAATGATTCTTCGGCTTTTGTGCAGCATTTTGCATAATTTACGACACCTAATTTACGACACCTAAGTTGATTGCCTTGTGTATTTGTAAGTGGTACAAAGGAACAGTTGACTTTGTGCCATGGTAAAAAAACTATCATCTTAAAGTCATTGTTTTATATTGCTTTGATATATAACAATACGCTCAGGTCTAGCGAGAATATTGTGCTAAGCTACAAGAAAACAAAACAAAATATTAACATTATTTCATGACCCTGTCTTTTAACGCACTGTACCAAACAAACAGCAGTGAGCAAGCCTATGAGTTGGCCTTGTCGATGATTGATGAGGTGTTTGCGGCTAAATACTGTTTTATAGGTCGTCTTAGTGACGATGGCTTGCGTGTGCGTACTACGGCCTTTCACTGTCAAGGTCAGATACAGGACAACCTGGAATATGATCTTGAAGCGACGCCCTGTTCCGATGCCATGAACAGCGTGGATATCTGCATCTTTCAGGATAGGGTCGCAGCCTTGTTTCCTCAAGATGCCATGCTGCAGGAGCTTGGTATTAGCGCTTACGTGGGGATGACATTGCGCGATGTGGCTCGTCGGCCCATAGGTATTTTGGTGGCTATGTTTGAACAGCCGCAAAATTTCAGTGTGAAAAGCCAGCAATGGTTTCAAGACCTGGCCTTTATCGTCGCCGCACAAGCCCGCCATGATATAGATATCGAACGCAAAAATGCCATGTTGGCGGAGCTGTCGCTGCGCAATATAGTGTTTGAGCAAAGCAAAGAAGCCATAATGATCACCGACGCTGAGAATAAAATTCTGCGTGTGAATCCGGCGTTTGAGCATTACACAGGATATAGTGAAAGCGAATTATTAGGGCAATCGCCCGGGGTTTTGTCTTCGGGCCGTCACGATCAGCAGTTTTACGCCAATATGTGGCAGCAGTTGCACACTCATGGGCACTGGCGTGGTGAGGTTTATAACCGCCGTAAAACCGGCGAAGTGTTCCCAGAGGAATTGTCGATCACGGTTAATCGCGATGACCAGGGCGAGATCTCTCATTATATCGGCCTGTTTCGTGATATTAGCGATTGGAAAGAAAGCGAGCGACAACTGCGCTTTTATGCCTCTCAGGAGCCGCTCACCGGGTTACACAACAGGCGCAGCTTTTTAGAGCGGGTAGAGCAGCATATTAGCCTGTATCATGAGCAGCGTTTCCCCAGTTCTTTATTGTTTTTAAATCTAGATCGTTTTAAAGATATTAACGACCTCTATGGCCCGGAAGTTGGGGACAAGGTATTGGTAGCGGTGGCCTTACGACTACAACACTGCGTTGTCAGCTCGGATGTGCTTAGCCGTTATGGTGGCGATGAGTTTACCTTGCTGCTGGCCAACAGCTCGGCGCAGCAGGCTTATACCTGTGCGCAACGTATTTTAACCCATGTCTGTCAGCCTATCCGTTTGGGCGAGCTGAATATCGAGCTTAGCTGTAGCCTGGGAATTGCCCATATCGATGAACAGATCAATAGCGCTACCGTGTTTGTGCGCAATGCCAATCATGCCATGATCAGTGCTAAACGGGCTCAGTCGCAAAGCATCGCCGTATACAGCGATGAAATTGAAGGTCAGTACCTACGTAAAATTCAACTGCGCGATAAGCTGGCAAAGGCGCTTAAGGCCAATGAGTTAAGTGTGGCCTATCAACCTATTGTTAATTTTCGCAGCGGTAAAATCACCAAGTTTGAGGCCCTGGCCCGTTGGCATGACGCCGAGCTTGGCACCATCTATCCCGATGAATTTATTGCCATTGCCGAGGAGTTTGGACTGATCTCCCAGCTTGGAGAGTTTGTGTTGCAGCGGGCCCTGGCAGATTTATCCACCTTGCACAAACGGGGTTATCGCCATATCTGTGTGTCGGTCAACCGCTCCGCATCCGAATTAAATCATTTATTGCAGCCGGTCGAGGCCATTTTGGCGGCGCTGCAAGAACACCAGATAGCCACCCATCAGCTCACCATAGAGGTGACCGAGTCTGTGGCCATAGGCGCTCACAAGCAGGTACAGGATCAACTAAATGTGTTACGTGACAAGGGGGTTAAGGTGGCCCTGGATGATTTTTGTACCGGCTATTCTTCGCTAAGTAACCTGATAGATTTACGTGCCGATTACCTGAAAATTGATAAATCTTTTACTCATCAGCTGCTGAGTGAGCATAAACATCAGGTGGTGATCGCCAGCCTGATCAATATCGCCTCCGAGCTGGATATGGAAGTGATCGCCGAGGGCGTTGAATGCGCCGAGCAACACCAGCAGTTGCATGATTATGGCTGCCATTTTAGCCAGGGTTATTATTATTCCAAACCGGTCAGCCTGCCCCAGGCACTGGCTTTACTGGAGCAAGCCAACTCCTTCGCCGACATCTTGTAGATCGGGCTTTGCCGCCATGGATGGCGGTAGTAGAACAATGCAGGAGCACATTGTCGAAAGGCCGACAATAGGCGACCTTGCAAGGCTAAAGCCTCGCCTACAGATAACTGTAGATATTGTCGTTTAGGTCAGACTCTGTAGGTCAGACTTTAGTCTGACAATTAAACAATTAAACAATCGAACCTTGCAAGGCTAAAGCCTCGCCCACAGCACCGACCTACAGGCCGACAAAAATACACATTATGTTCCATTTGTCGGCCCACAGCACCGACCTACAAGCCTTAGGTTTTCAATGTGTTTTTTATCGCCACGATAAAATATTTTTGTTTTACCCATATTGAAGCTCAACGCATAATTCCGCCTTTTTCTCGTTGAGGGGGCATTATGCGCGGCTGGATTATCTACACTGATGGCGCCAATCTATTAAAACCAGAGCGGTATGAAATTGAACGGTTAGTGGCCGTTGCCAAAGAAGAAAATATCGAGCTGGAGGTGTATGCTCCGGATCAATTCGACCTGCTGGTGACCCGTGAAGACGAAAAAAGTATCCTGATCGACGGTAAACCCGTGCCCTTACCGGACTTTGTTATGCCGCGCATGGGCGCAGGAACCACCTATTTCGCCCTTGCCATTATTCGCCATTTAGAGCGCCTTGGGGTGTACTGTGTTAATGGTGCTCACGCCATTGAAACGGTCAAAGACAAGTTGTATGCCCAGCAAATTCTGGCTAAGCAAAACCTGCCGACGCCGACCACCATGTTGGTTAAGTTCCCGGTAAATATCGCTTTGGTTGAACAGCAAATTGGTTTCCCCGTGGTGGTGAAAACCCTGTCTGGCTCGCAGGGCAGTGGCGTGTTCCTGAGTAAAACTCGCAATGAATTTGACGATTTAATGCAGCTTATTGAGGCGACCAGCCCTCAGGCTAATATTATTTTGCAGCAGTTTGTTAAAAGCAGTCACGGTCGTGACTTGCGGGTTCTAACCATAGGCGGCAGGGCGGTTGCCTGCATGGAGCGCAACAGTGGTGGCGATAACTTTAAGGCCAATGTCAGCGCCGGCGGCACCGGCTCCTTGTATGCCATTACCCCGGAAATCGAATGGTTGGCAACGCAAACCGCCAATGCGCTGGACTTGGATGTGGCCGGTATCGATTTGCTGTTCGATGAGCAGCACTTTAAAATTTGTGAAGCCAACTCCAGCCCTGGCTTTGAAGGCCTGGAGCAGGCCACTGCCATAGATGTGGCGCGAGAGATCTTCCACTTTATTCGCATTCGCCTGGGTATTTTTGATAAGCCGCAGTCGGCGTCAAAAGCAGAGACGAAAAAAGCGAGCGCACAAGCCGCTCAGGAAGCACTAGAAGAGCTGTAATTTCAGCCTGTCGGCAAATTGCTCCAGCGCATAAATACCGGCGCTGGAGTTGCCATATTCATTGAGCTTAGGCGACCAGACCGCAACCGTAAACTTCCCCGGCACCACGCCAATAATGGCGCCGCCCACCCCGGATTTACCCGGCATACCAACGCGGTAGGCAAAGTCTCCGGCGGCATCATATAAACCACTGGTAAAGAGCAGGGAATTGAGCTGGGAGTTTTGTTTGGCGGCGAGAATGCGCCGCTTTGAGGCCACATCAACACCCCTGTTTGCCAGATAGGAAAAGGTGCGCGCCAATTCGGCGCAATTCATCTCAATGGCACAAAAGCCAAAATACACCTTCAACACTTCTTCCACTTCGTTTTCAAAGTTATTGAACGAGGCCATTAAATAGGCCATGGCCGCATTGCGGTGACGGTGTTGATACTCGGAGCGCGAGACCCGCTGATTGATATTGATACGCGGGTTGCCGCTGAGCTGACGCACGGTTGCCAGCATATGGTGAGTGGGCGCGCTCAGGCGCGAGTACAGAGCATCGCAGGTAACGATGGCGCCGGCATTGATAAAAGGGTTGCGGGGAATACCTTGCTCAAATTCGAGCTGGGTCAGGGAGTTAAAGGCCGTGCCCGAAGGCTCCTTGCCCACCCGTTGCCACAGGGTATCGCCATAGCGCTGCAGCGCCAGGGTAAGGGTTAAAACCTTGGAAACCGACTGAATGCTAAAGTTTTGTTCGCTGTCGCCGCTGACATAGCTCTGCCCATCAACTGTGTGCACCGCCATGGCAAACTGCTCACCTTCTACCTCGGCAAGCGCCGGAATATAACTGGCTACCTCGCCTGCCATCTCAGGCAAACGGGCCCGTACATCCGCGCTAATGTCGTCAATTACCTGTTGGATATTCATAGCACTCCGAATACTGCTTGGCTAAAGCGCAATAATACGCAATAGCGCGGGCGCTAAAAAGAGGCGTATAGAAATTTACCTGTTTTCAGATAAGGGAGCCAAACCAGGGTGGCAAACTGACCATAGTGAGTTTGTTGGTGACGGTCGTAGATGGCCACCCCCACTTCACCGCGGTTTACTAAATAATGCTGCGGACTAAAACGCCAGGTCAGCTGAGCGGCGCGTTGATGATAGTTATCCAACTGCTCGCTCTTAGGGCTGCCATGGCTGTAATCCAGGTCCAGCAACCACTGACCATCCCCCATGGGGCGGTAATACCTAAACTGCTCCGAGCGCACTTGCCAGGAATCTTTCAATTCATGCTCGTAACGCACACCGTGGCTGGCCAGTGGGTGTTGACTGGCTAGAAAACGCTGCAAGGGGGCAAGATTAAGCTTGGCAGTATGTGCCCCCAGTTGTTGCTCGGCTAACTGCCAGGCATGGGCGTTTTCACCTATTTTTGCCAAGGCCGTAGCGCGGGTGAAATCATCGAGCTGGCTCGAGTCGTAGGTAAGTTGATAAATAGTGCTGCGGTCGTCGCGAGCCAGCGCCAGTGCCAGCTGCACATAAATATTGACTTGCTTGTCTTTTAAGCTGCTATGTGTCTGCCACAGGGCTATTTTTTGTAAGCTGTTAATTTGTGAGCCAATTAAAATTGCGCTCAGATCCGGGTTGTTTCCCTGGGCCAGTAGATACTTAGTCAGCTCAGCTTCGGTTAGAGCCCCGGAGACAAACATACGTACCAAAGAGCGGTAGCTTGTTTCACCGTCTGGGGTATTGCGCAGTTGCTCACTTAGAGCACTGATCACCTGCCAGCGCAGGCTTGCAGCCTGAGCCAGATTGCCTTGGTGCTCCAGCAGCAGGGCCCAGTTCAACTTATCTGCGGCGCTTAGCAATGCAGTCGCATTGAGGCGCCCAAACCATAGGTCGGCTTGCTGGTACAGGCCTAATTGTTGGGCGGCGATAGCAAATGCCTGGTACATCTCGGAGTTGTTTTGATGGCTGCCAACCAGACGCCAATAGAGTTCCCGTAACCACAGATTATCGCCCGTAGAAATAGCGAACCACATGGCGGTTTGCTGTACTTCATCGTGCTCAGGATAGGTGCTAACTAGCTGATTTAAGATGGTTTTGGCACTGGCAAAGCGTTCTTGATACATGGCTATGCGCACCCGCAGCAGCTGCATATTCACGCTGGCGTCATCGCCATGGTTGGCCAGTAGCGCCGCGCCGGTAGCTTTTAGTAACTGCTCGTCACCTTGCTCTATTGCCAGGTTGACTAGATAAATCAGCAGCGCCGGCGAGTGGGTGCGCTGATAATAATCCCACAGCACGTCTATATCGTGGCGCTGTGTGCCATTATGGGTCGCTATTAACACATAAGGGTCTAAGCTGGTGTCGCCGCGCTCAATGCGTTGACCTTGATAATAAGCTTGTAGCTCGGTTGCTGCATTGTAATCGGCCAGATCCTGCAAGGTGATCAGCTGATCGAGATCTAGGTCATGTGGATCTGTGTATTGATGCAAAATAGCCAGGGCCTGCTGTGGCTCGCCAACGGCGATAAAGCTTTGGGCAAAATAATTGATATCCCTAAAGGCGCTCGGCTTGGGTACTTCAAGGGTTTGCCACAATGCCGTGGCCTTAGGTGATTGACCAGCAAAGTGATAGAAACGAGCCAGTTGGAACCAATAGAGAGGCTCCTTCGGGAAGCGCTGCTGCAAGTGCTCAAGGCGTTCAACCGTGGCTTCGGCGCCATAGGCCTTATCGTTAAAGTTGATCCACTCTAACTTTTCTTCCTGGGTCAGCTGCTCAACCTGTGCCAATCGATAGTAAAAATCACTGAGCGCTTTAAGATCGCTCTATGCCAGGGCTTCGGCTACGCCTTGGCGCAACTGCGCCAAATCAGAGTTGTAGCGCATCAAGCGTTTACTCATGGCCAGAGCCTTGCCGGTGTTGCCGCGCCAGAGGTAATAACTGTGCAGAGTACTGATATGGGTTGCTGATGGTTGCGCGTCATTGACCTTATTAAGCCAGGTAATAGCGGTGGCGATATCACCCACGCTGGCAGCGAGCTCGCTGGCCTGTAACCAGTCGGCGCTGTCGGTGCTGATATTGGCTTTGCGCACTGCAAATTGGCTGGCAGCCGCGCTGTTATCGGCGCTGCGTGCAAAGTCGATACCTTGTTGTAAACAGTCTAGATCGCAATGCCCAGCGTCAATATGCTGGTTTAGCAGCAGGATCCCCTGAGGCCAGCGTTGATGCTGTTGATACAAGCTCAGCAATTGCTCAAAGTGTGCCTTTGAGGGCTGGCGCTGATAAAGCTGCTCAGCATGATCAATGGCTGAGCCATAGAGATTGGCTTGCAGCGCGATTGTTAACATACGTTGTAGGTCGTCCTCGCTGTGCTTTTCCAGGAGCTTGTGAGCAATTGCCGGCTCGCCTATCTGCAGAGCGTATTCGGCAAAGGTTTGTCTTTGCTCAGAGCTGAGATCCTGGGGAAGATATTGTAGATAACGGCGCAGCTCGCGTGTTGCCTGATCTTTAAAGCGAGAATCATGGCTTAAGTGCAGCAAACTGGTGGCATACATGCTTTGGGCACTCAGCAAGAGCTCTGTATCGCTAAATTGACTAAGGGGAGTCAAACGCTGCAGCGTTTTTTCATAGTCTTTAAGACGATAATGCTGTTTTGCAAAGGCCATTTGTAAGCGTGGCGAAGGGTCTTCCTCATCTAACACCCGTAAAAATGCCAGTGCCACATTGGGGTCCTGGGCTTCATCGAGCATATTGAGCAGCAAGCCCCGGTTGGGCTGTAATACCCATAACAGGGTGAGGGCCACTAATGGCAGGATTATCAAGGTACGGCGATTGGTCAGAACAATACGCTTATTCTTCTTATCGCGGCTGCCGAGTACTTGTTTAGGTGAGTTCATCGGCTATCACCCGAGTGCGTTGTGGCGCAGGTGAGGGTAAAGCGCACACGGCCCTTTGTTTTGCTGGAAATAAGCAGTTGTTCGCCTTTTACCTTATGAGTCAGTGGCGCGCCATCTTGTTGTTGCACACGACAGGTGCTGGCCTGTGCAAAACTGGCCTGCAACGGCTGGTGACTTATCAAACTGATATAGGTTTTAGTACCTTCTTGCTGCCAATGTTCAAGCACCCCATTCGCGCTTTGTAGATACATGTGCCCAGAGAAGGGCTGAGCAGCGCTACTAAGGTAAAGACGAGCTCGTGGTGACGTTAAAGTAACATAGTTACCATCGGGACCGGCATTGACCCCGGCCACACCTTGGCTGTTAGCGTTTGGGCTTTGCGCTTTATTGATGCGCATGCTTTTTACACCCGTGCTGGTGATATACCAGGCCTGGTCGTGGATTGATTTAGCTAAACCGGTTTCATACAAGGAGCGGGCGCGGTGGGCATATTCGCTCAGATATAAAGGTGTTAACGGATGTTGCTCAACCCATTGATAAATATTTTCTAAGGCCTGCAGAGACGCCGGGTACACGCCGGAATACATATGATAATACACGCTCACCGGCTTTAAGCGGCGCGGCTCGCCAAGCAGTTCAAAGGTTTCAATGGCACGGCCAAAGCCACTGAAATTCTCCGTCCACAGTGCGGTATAGAGGTTTTCATTCATCACTGGCGCGTAAACCTGCACTGCGCCTTTATACCAGTTGAGGTGCGGTGTAACCTGGGCGATGGAGTAATTGTTATTGAGCACATAGGTATTGCCGCCATTAACATTGTACAGACCCAGTTGATCGACTTTGGCGATAATATCGGCGGTAGGGTTGGCCATACCTGACCATAAGTAAACTTCTACTTGCTTGTTTTTAGGCGCCAGGCGCTCATTGATATAGCGCACACTGGTAAAAATTTCGCGGTCGTAATCAAGCACATAATCGGGGACCGGCAAGGCATCTCCGTAGAGCTTTTCCTTGGCTTCAATTCGCGGATCCCAGAAAAACGGGTGGCTAAAGGTGTGCGAGGCAATTTCAACATTATCCAGCGCAAAGATATCTCGGGCTATGGCTTCAAGCTCAGGCGTTAGCTCGGGGTAAAGGCCATCTTTTGCGACTTCCGCTTCGACTATGGACACGGTATGAGGTAAGGGCGATTTACGCAGGATATTTTTATAAATAGAGGCGCCCGCATATGGCTTGCCTGGTAACCAGGCACGAGAAGGGAAACCGTCGCCATCTATATGGGCGGTGACGATGCGCTGTCCTGATTCGGTGGTGATATCGGCACTGGGAATAGACGCCAGCTGTAGCAGAGGTACTAAGTGTTCAAAGGGTTCAAGCGGCCAGCGCAGAAGGTTTTCAGGTAACTCTTGTACCGTCAAGGGCTCTAACCAAAGGCCGCCCCAAGCTGTGGCTGCCATGCCAATGCCTTGCAGGCCTTGCTCGTCACTCAGGGTAAATTGGCTGTTTGGCGCCTCACCTTGCCAAAGGTAACGCGGAAATTGCTCGCCTTGGGCGTGCGGCAAAGGATAAGCAAGTTTGGTTCCCTTTAGCTCTAAGGCACCTTGATAATTACCATCTTGTTTAACACCCAGGCGAGTTAGCAGGCTTGTTTGCTCGGGTAATTCACCGATTAAAACAGTGGGTATGGTATCCAAGCTGTGCAGCAGCGCGTTATAGGCACTGCGTTGCTGATAGCTTACCTGCGGCAGCCAGAACATGGCTGCGGCATAGCGATTCCAGTCCAGGTTGGCCAAAGCGGGTTCATTAATATCGATACATTGAGGCACATAGCCCTGGTATTCAATTAAGGTGGCAAGAAAGCGGTGGCATTCAGACTGCTTCTTTATGTTGACGCGAGAGTCATACAGGCCCAAAACGCGACGGCGCACCGGATAGTGAGTTGATACCCCAAACTGATACAACATAGGGTCGCTGATATAGGGAGTAAAGCCCAAAGCGGCAATCTCTTGTGCTGCTTTGACGCGCACGGCGTCATCGGCGGGGTGATAATCTATGACTATGGCTTCTATGCCTTTTGCCTGTACTTGTTGCAGTTTGTCCTTAAGCCACTGGGCATCCACCGCGCTTTGCTGACGGTAGCGCTTACCTTGGTAATCATAGGAATGGAACAGGGATTCGGCGACCACGGCCAGCGGCGGCTGCGGTAGATGTTGATAGAGTTCAAAGCCACGGTTTAAGAGTACAGGCCCTTGTGTTTGCAGCTCTGTGAGCAGACTGATCAGAGCCTGCTGCTGGGCGTTATATTCATCTTTACCAAGTGCCAGTTGATAACTCTCTAATGTGTCGAGAAAGAAACCATCAAACCCGGCTGTGCGCAGCTGCTTTGCTTGTGTTATCAGGTGTTGGCGCCAAGGCTCGGCGCTAGCGTCCATAATGCTGGCTTGCCACAGCTTGTTGTAACCCAGTGCTGCAGAGGGGAAATTTGCTGCTAGCTGCTCATCGGCTTCGCCCACACTTAGATAGGCATAGACTTGGGTATTAGCGCTTTTAAGTTGCTCTAATTGTGCCGCTGAAAGTTGCTCAGGGCTGACAACCACACGTTCATAGCTTAGTAACTCCCGCGTTGAGTCGATATCGCCATAATAGAAGGCAATAGACTGGGAAGTCTGAGGTGCTTGTGCTAATCCCTGCTTAGTACTTATTAAAAGTATAAAACACAGTAGCGACGCGGTGATTATGGTGCGAAGTGTGTGATACAAGAACTTTAATACCTATAGCTATTATTGTGTAAGTGCCTTGTAGGGGAGGAAATCCATTCCAAAGCAGTTAGTTATTCATTCTGGTACTTTTGGGTTAATTTTGTGTGATTTTATTTCAATTTCAAGTAATTTACTTGCTGCGTAATTTTTTTGTGTCCTTATTTTGACAAATAAGGCTATTACTACCGATTACACCTTAATGCTGTAATTGCACGAATTTACAGCAGTGTTAAAGCCCTTATGCTTTTGTGGGTAATTCTTTTCAGTAAGTGTCCACGGTGGTTCTGATTCATTATTTGTTCAGTATAGTAACTTCTTGGCACATTAGGAAAAATTTCCAAGGTTAAGATTTCAAACAGCAGATCATGGGCAGAGTGCATCACTTATATAGTGGGTAACTTAGGTAAAATTTGATCTAGATCAAATTTTGTAATTTATGTACTAAATTAAACATTATCTGTACCGATATTAGACTGTATTTATAAGGCGTAACGCCAACTTTTTGGTAATATACGGGCGTTAAATATAAGACTATTGTTGTGTTTTGAATGGGGGCCAACAAATGCGCACAAATCTGCCGGTGACACAGAATGAACGTCACTTCGAGAAAGATCAAAAGTTGATCTCGGTGACCGATCTACATGGCAATATTATTGACTGCAACCAGGCGTTTGTTGACGTAAGCGGCTTTAGCCGCGAGGAACTTATAGGTCAGCCACATAACCTTGTTCGTCATCCGGATATGCCAAGTGCGGCTTATGCCACCATGTGGGGTTACCTCAAAGCCGGCCAGCCTTGGATGGGGCTGGTTAAAAACCGTTGTAAAAATGGTGATCACTATTGGGTTGATGCCTATGTCACGCCCATTACCGAGCATGGTCAGGTGGTGGGGTATGAGTCGGTGCGCAGTTGTCCCGAGCGTGAGGATGTTAATCGTGCAACAGCCCTATATGAGCGAATTAATGCTAATAAAAGCACTTTTTCGCTACCAGATAACATAGAGTTTTATATGTTGATTCTGGCTTTGATCGCCGCTTTAGCATTGTGGTTTTTTGATCAGGTTTTAGCCGCTGAGATCTTGATGTTGGGCAGTGTTATTCTTTTTGCTGTTTTCAATACCTTTTCGCGATTACGCCTTAAGCAGCGTTTGGACAAACTGATAGAAGGTCGCTTTAACGACCCGCTGGCGGTACTGAGTTATTGCGATTTCACCGGCCCCTTGGGGCGGCTTCATGTTGCGGTAAAGTCCGATCGCGCCCACCTTGGTACCATTTTAACGCGCATTGATGATGCTGCAGCACGTGTGGCGGATGATGCCCAAGTGAGTTTTAACCTAGCCACCAATGCCGGTCAGCAAATCGATGCGCAACATCAGCAAACCGAGCTGGTAGCAACGGCCATGAATGAGATGACGGCGACCATATCTGAGGTATCGCAAAATGTGAATCTAACCTCGGAGCAGGCTCGAGCCGCCAATGAGCTAGCTATTGAAGGGGCTGAAATGGCCCAAAAAACCCGCGCCTCAATTGAAACCTTGGGACAAACCGTGGTGCAAATCAGTGATTCGGTGCGTGGCGTTTCCGAGCAATCCGGCTATATTGCCGCGGCGGCGCAAATGATCGAACAAATCGCCGAGCAAACCAATTTGCTGGCCCTTAATGCGGCCATTGAAGCGGCGCGAGCCGGTGAGCAAGGGCGCGGCTTTGCCGTGGTGGCCGATGAGGTACGCCAGTTGGCTCAGCGCACCCAGCGTTCAACCGGTGAAATTCAAGGCATTATTAATGAGCTTAACGCCCGCAGCGAGCAGGCCGTGTTGATTGCCGACCAGGGTCAGCAGGAATCCTTAATGGGTCTTGAAGAAGTTGAACGCAGCACCCAGATGCTCGCCGGTATAGTGCAGGCGGTGGCCAATATTAATGATATGGCGACGCATATGGCGGCGGCGGTTGAAGAGCAAGCTCATGTTTCTGAAGATATTAACAGGCAGGTTGTGGGAATTGCCGAGCTGGCAAACGATTCGCAGCAAAGTTCGGTGCAGGCGCAAAGTGCCATCACCCGTTTAACTAAGGTGGCGGATGATTTGTGTGAGCTGGTGGTGCGCTTCGCGAAACACTAGTCGTTCGCTTAGATTCGCTTAGAACAGCGGCAATTAATTTTTAGGTTTTTCTATGCACACACATATTGAACGCCTTTATGGTATCGCCGCCAAGTCGGAGCGACTTATTATCGGATTAATGAGTGGCACTTCCATGGATGGCCTGGATGTGGCCCTGTGCCGCATTCGCGGCGTGGGCTCAAATACCCAGGTGGAAGTGCTGCAATTTACCACTTGCCCTTACCCCGAAAGCTATCAAGAGCGTGTGCGTCAGGTTTTTGCCAAGCGTGATATAGATTTGCAGCACCTCACCTTGCTCAACCCCTGGATAGGCCAGTTGCACGGGCAATTGGTCAATGCCTGTCTGGCAAGTTGGCATATAGACCCACAGAGTATTGATATCATCGCCAGTCATGGGCAAACAATTTATCACTGCCCGCAAAGTCAGCATGGACTAAGCGACTATGGCAATGCCACGCTGCAACTTGGCGACGGTTGCCATCTGGCGCTTGAAACCGGAATTATTACTCTGAGTGATTTTCGCCAAAAACACATAGCCGCTGGCGGTGAAGGGGCGCCCTTGGCCGCCTATGGTGATTACTGGTATTTCGCCAGTGATGATGAGCACAGGGTGTTGTTGAATATGGGCGGTATTGCCAATTTGACTGTGCTGGCCAAAGGTGCGCCGTTAGAGCAGACTTTATGCGCCGATATTGGCCCAGGCAATACCATGCTAGATGCCTATGTGCAGCGCTATTTTGCTCCCCTTGAATATGATAAAAACAGTGCCTTAGCAAAGCAGGGCAAGGTGGAGCCGGCATTGCTGCAAGCGCTCAGCGCTCACCCGTTTCTTGCCAAGGAAATGCCTAAAACCACGGGACCGGAAGTGTTTAACCTCGCCTATTTGGCACAATGCCAAACGCAGAGTCAAACCCAGAATCTAGGTCATTATCATGTGCTGGCGACCTTGTGTGAATTTGCAGCGCTGGAAATTGCTAGGCAACTGAATGGCTTGGCTGAAAAACTCGGTGACATTAAGGTTTATGCCAGTGGCGGCGGTATTCATAACCCCTTGCTGATGGCCCGTATTAGGGCGTATTGCAGTGCGGGTATAGAGCTAAATTCATTACAGCAGCTCGGCATCAATCCGGATGCCAAGGAAGCTGTGTTGTTTGCCTTGTTGGCCAATGACACCCTGGCCGGCAGCACAAGCAGTGAAACTGGTCACCTGGGCATGCCGGGCGTTACCATGGGTAAAGTCAGCTTTGCTGATTAAGCCCAAATACGTTGGCAGTAGTCAACCAAACGGCGGGCTTTGGATTTACTTTGTGGGCTTGGGGGGTCGTACAGGCCTTGCGGGTGTAAATGAACACTGAATTGAGCGCTTTCTTTGATGATCTCATGACGACCGTGCAGACTCAGCTGTAACAGGCCTTGGCCCTGAATTTCCTCTTGTATCGACTCGGTGCCAAGACGCAGGGTTAACACCACCATGGCGCTGTGAAGATCGCGCTCTTGTACATGATGGCGAGCCTGTAGCAAGGCATGGCGTTGTTCGGCAAAGCTCACGCTGGCATGTAAACAGTCCCCAGGCTGGGTGTTGCTAGGGTCTGTTTATCTTTGCGGTTTACTTTATGTTCAATCTAAACGCATTCTGATCACGACGCTCGTTATGATGCATAGTCATTCTATGTTCATAGCGAGTAACACAGAGCAGGATGCGTTTAGATGAACCCGCAGGGCAGCGTTTGTAGCGCATTTCTACTGTGTTGTTACATGTTCATGTAGAATAACTACACCACACATGTGCCGCCTTGTATAAATTCACTACAAACTGCTGCAGAAACAAACAACAAAGGTCAACAGACCCTAGGCAAATGGCAAAGCAGTTGCGGCGGCTGCCCCGGTGCGCCTAAAAGCACAGGCTGCTGCGTTAAAGCATCAAAATCAGCTAAAGCATTGTCGTTACGCAGTGCAAATACTGCCAACACGGAGCGAAACTGGGTCATATCCTGTCTATTATTGCCAAAGAATGGGCAATAATACGCCACGAGTGTGACGAATTTATGACCAGCGATAAAATTGAAGGTCGGCTTTGCCGCCATGGATGGCGGTAGTAGAACAATGCAGGAGCACATTGTCGAAAGGCCGACAAAGGTGCACATTAGCAAGGCTAAAGCCTCGCCCACAGCACCGACCTAAAGGCTATTTAAACACCACTTCTTTTTGTGAGCGGCTATAACTGCGTTTTTGCTCAGGTGTCCATTCACCATTTTTTAGATACTGTGTAGTCACCACAAACTGGTCATCCACATAAGAGCTGGTGGATTTCACTCGGGTGATCCCTTCGCTGCTGCCGGTAACATCTTCATAGGCAACGAAAGAACCATCTTCAGTGACTTCCAATGTACCCTGGGTATAAAAATCGGCGGTGGTGAAGTAGTAGAACACTAGGGCTTCTTTGCTTTTATCCCAAAAGATCAAAGATTCACCGCCATAAGCGCCATCATTAATACTATGCAGGGTGCGCACCGCCTTACCGTTAAGTGCCCGCTCCCATTTACTTACATCGGTAACGCTTGGCTGATCAGTGGCCAAGCTGAAAGTGGACTCCCAGGTGCCCAGATAGGGCTCGAATACTTGCAGTTCGCTGGCTAGTTTGCCGTTGGCATTTGCTAGCTGGGTGCACAGTAGCAAGAGGGCGCTAATTAGGTATTTCATCAGTGGCTCTAGTTGTGAATATTTTGTTGCACTAAGAGTGAGGGAGATTTGCTTAGAGATCAAGAAAGAAGTAACAAATACAGCAAATTAGCAATATGCTCCTGGGCTAAAACCAGGAGCAAGGACGTGGAGGGGCGCTACAGCAGTGAAACTAGCTTATAAGCGCTTAATCCAATCACTATTATGATGACTGGCAGGCTTAACAAGTTTACAAACCAGCTGTTTTTATACTGACCCATAACGGCTTTGTTATTGAGAAGCCACAATAAATAGATACAGACTATGGGCAATAGCAAGGCATTGCTGGCCTGGGCAAAGATGATCACGGCGACGGGGTCGAGTCCGAGGCTCGCTACCACAGTGCCAAATACCAAGATGGCAATGGCCACCAGTTTAAAGCGGGTGTCTTCTACCTTATCTTTAGCGCCAAGCATGCCACAGACGGCATAGGCACCGGCTAAGGGAGCGGTAATGGCACTGGTGAGGCCAGCGGCAAACAGGCCGATGGCAAAGAAATATTGGGCATAGGTGCCAAGCAGAGGCTCAAGCTGTTTAGCCATGGTGGCAGCATTGAGAGCGCCCGTTTGTTGGCCAAAAAAGGCTACACTGGCGGTGGCGACTATGGCCAGGGTGATCAGGCCGCCAAGACCAACCGACAGTCCGGTATCCCAATTATGAGCGCGAATGGCCTGATCTACCTCCTGTTGCCGGGTATCTTCCCTGGCAATGACTCCCGAATGTAAAAACAGGTTATAAGGCACTATGGTGGTGCCAATCAGCGCCAGCACTGTGGTTAATGAGTCAGTTGGCAGGCTGGGCTTAAAACCGGCAAAGAGATCGCTAAGGGACGGTTGGGCAAGCACCATGGTAGCGATAAAGACCAGGCTCATAACGCCAACCAAAAATATTAAGGTGCGCTCAATCAACTTGTATTTACCGCTATAAAGAAGCAGGGCGCTGATCAGAGCTATAACTGGAGTCCAGATACTTCCCGTATGCTGGCCAAACAGACCTTGTAAGCCGAGACTGGCGCCACTGAGGTTACCGGCCTCGTAAGCGGCGCTGCCGATACCTATGGCGCTGATCACTAAAAAGATTGCCAGATACTTTAATAAGGGCTGGTTAATATTGGCGCGCAAAGCCGGTGCCAGGCCTTGACCGCTGACCAAGGCTAAGCGGGCCGCCATAGTTTGCAATAAAATGGTGGCAATCACAGAGAATAACAATGCCCATAGCAGGGTATATCCGAAATTGGCACCGGCTACCGATGCGGTGGTAATGGTGCCAGGACCGATAAAGGCGGCGGCAACGAGCAGGCCGGGGCCGAATTTCTTCATATTGTTAACCTGTTTATTATTCTAATTTAAACAAGATATAGAAAATCGGCGCTAATCTCCACTTCGTTCTAATTCTGGATGTTCGAGTAACACGGCACCACTGTCGTGCTCGCCCAGGTAGTCATCGGCATTGTAAATAGGGCAATTTTCCATGGACAGGCAGCCACAGCCAACACAGCCGTCAACCCTGTCTCTAAGCCTTTGCATATAAGCGATTTTTTCATCCAATTGCCGTTGCCAATGCTGTGCCAACTGTTGCCAGTCGGCTTTTGTTGGAGTGCGCTTGTCCGGTAGGGTGCTCAGTGTTTCTTTTATTTCTTCAAGGGTGATGCCCATTTTCTGCGCAGCCTTGATCACTGCGATACGTCTAAGCACATCACGCTTATAGCGGCGCTGGTTACCCTGGTTGCGCCAGCTGCGAATAAGCCCCTTTTTTTCGTAAAAGTGTAAGGTGGAGATGGCCACATCGGCCCGCGAGGCCACGGTGCCAACGGATAAATTCGCTTCTAATGTCATTTTTCTTGATCTGAACTTAAGTTGAGCTTTTAGCCTATTGCTAAATTTCAAATAAGGCAACATCCAAGTAAGTACGTACCTTTGATAGGTATTTACAAAGGTTGATTTAGTGTTAAAAATCCATACTTAAACAGTACGTTTGTGTTGTTTTTTGTTAATTATTATGTAAATAATAGGTGGCAAGGATGATCATTTATCCTTGAAAACAAAAAAATAACATTCAGGGTGTCGACTATGTTTAAGAAAACAACACTAAGCAAAGCTGTGCAGTATTCACTGCTGTTAGGCTCCGTTTCTTTTATGAGCGGTGCGTATGCAGCGGAAGAAGAAAAACAAGACGAAACAACAATTGAAGAAGAAGCGCCAGAGCGCATTCAGGTAACGGGCTCTCGTATTCGCCGTGCTGAATTCTCAAATGCTTCTCCTGTTCAGGTTATCAGCGGTGATTTCTCCCGTGAAATGGGTCTGTTCGACGCTGCTGATATGTTACAAACAACAAACCAGGCCGCGGGTACGCAGATCGATAACACCTTTGGTGGCTATGTACTTGATAATGGTCCAGGTTCAGCGACTATCGGTTTCCGTGGTCTAGGTGCCGAGCGTACTCTGGTACTAATCAACGGCCGCCGTATGGCTCCTGCTGGTGTAGGTGGTGCACCGACTTCAGCGGATTTGAACTTGATCCCTGGTGTAATGGTTTCACGCGTTGAAAACCTTTTCGATGGTGCGTCAACTGTCTATGGTTCTGACGCGGTAGCGGGTGTTGCCAACATCATGCTGCGTAAAGACGTTGAAGGTTTTGAAGTTCAAGGTTCATACAAGCAACCTAAAGGCGATGGCGGTGAAGAAAGCGTGCTGTCGGCCATGTGGGGTACAACCTACGACAATGGTTTTGTGACCATAGGTGCTGAATATACAGACCAAAAAGCACAGTCACGTGCTGGCAACACCTTCCTACAGGGTTGTGAAGAGCTAATTTGGGAAACTGAAGAAGGCGATATCATCACCCGTAATTCAGGTAATGGCCCAATCGCTTCAGATAGCGCTTGTGATATTTACCCGCTAACTAACCGTGTGCAACTAAATAACTTCTGGGGTAGTTTGTACTACACACCAGGGTTCACGAACACAGGGATTCCTAACCTGAGTGAAACAACGGTTGCCTCAGATTTTGCCGGTTTCTTCCCAACTTGGGTCCCAGGTGATTTCAATGGTGATGGCATCATAGACTTTGATCGCGGCGATGGTGTATTCGTAGATGGTAACTTGGATGGTTTGCGTGATGTTGACTTTACCGACCCATTCTATGCTTATCAGCAATCAGATTATTACCGCAGTGGTGATTACCTAAGTAAAAACAAGCGTTACTCCATCATGTTAAATGGTGAGCACTCATTTAATGATGACTTGAATACAACCTTCTATTACGAAGGCTTGTATGCAAAACGTAAGTCTCCAATTTTCAGCCCAGGTGCACAAATCTTTGAATGGGTGTCACCGACAAATGCTTACAACCCTTGTGGTGTGTACGGCATGAACTGTCTTGAGATGTTCGGTGCCCCAGACAGAGCTGACTGGGTTCGTCCTATCCTAAATATTCGCGGCGACCGTGACCGTGTAGATGTTGAAGTAGAGCAATACCGTATGGTTGCTGGTTTCACCGGTGACTTACCTGCTTTAACGGGTTGGTACTATGATGTTTATGCGTCATACAGTGCTTCAAAAGGTACCGACTCGCGTCAGGCTATTCTTGAACCTAACCTATTACAAGCACTTGATACCGTGGTGGCCGCTGATGGTACTGTGAGCTGTGCGGACACATCCAATGGTTGTGTGCCAGTAAACCTGTTTGCTGAGAACCTGTATCAAGCCGGTGGTGGTACTTTGACCGACGCCGAAGCTGGCTTCCTATTCGGTGACCGTTATATGGAAACCAAGGTTAACCAACTAGTAGTTAACGGTTTTATCGGTGGTGAGTTATTCAACATCCCTTGGAACAATGAAGCGGTTAACGTTATCGTGGGTGCGGAATATCGTCGCGATGAAATCGAGTCAAATCCAAATGCTGTATCGGCAGATGGCCTGGCTTGGGGTTACTTTGCTGACCAAGGCGCAGATGGTTCTCGTAATCTAAAAGAAGTATTTACTGAGTTTGAATTCCCGCTTGCACGTGGTGCTGACTATGCTGAGGAAATCACAGTGACTGCATCTGGCCGTATTTCTGAAGAAAGCTTCTACGATGCGGAAAGTACCTATAGCTTAAAGGCGATTTATCGTCCGGTAGATTGGTTCACTCTACGCGCAACCAAGGGTACGTCTTACCGTGCACCTAACTTACGTGAGCGTTTCCTCAATGGTACATCAGGCTTTACTACGGTAACTGATACCTGTGTTGTTCCTGATGATGCACGTGTAACGGATCCAAACGATCCTACCGCACCACCAACGTATAACCCGAATGAAGATGATCGTACAGCAGCGGTTCTTGCGGCTTGTACAGCATCAGGTGTTGATCCTACAACCCTAGGTTTAGGTCAGGACGGTAGTAGCGTGTTTACTCAGGGTACAAGTGTTGAAGTTGAAACTGGTGGTACAACAGAATTGTCGCCTGAAACCTCAGTCGCTAAGACATACGGCTTTATCTTTGAACAGCCATTTAGCGATGATTTTGAGCTAACCTTTTCAGCTACTCGCTTTGATATTGAAGTAACAAACAGTATTTCTGAACCATCAGCGTCTTATAGCGTTGGTCAATGTTACTCAGCGGATGGTAACCCGGCATTCTGTAGCCGTATTAACCGTGGTGCTGATGGTCGTATCAGCCTGGTTGACGCCAGCTTTATCAACATTGGTTTGATCACATCAAAAGGTACAGACTTCAACATTTACTACAATCAAGACTTTGTAGTAAATGACAAGAACTTGGGCTTAACTGTAGATCTACAAGCAACCAAGATGAGCGAGTCATTATATGACGTACTAGGTACGGTTGATGACAACGTGGGTGAGCCTGATTTCCCAGAATGGCGTGGTTATGGTCGTCTTAAGCTGGCTTATGATGACTACTCAGTAAACTGGGAAGCTCGTTATATTGGTAAAGGTGAAGAGGATGACCTGGGTGAATTCGAAGAATACACAGCTGGTTGTACCGGTCTAACCAACTCTGCGGGTGAAGCCCTTAAATGTCGTCCTGTGTCCTACACAGATGACTACTGGGTGCATAACGTGAGCTTTAACTTCCAGTTTGACTCATTCAGCATCAACGCCGGTGTTCGTAACGTATTCAACGATGCGCCGCCAAAAGTTGACCCTTATGGTTCATTCTCTAGCCACAACATTCCACTGGGTGTTGGCTATGATACCTTTGGCCGTACTCCGTTTATTAACTTTAAAGCTCAATTTTAACGTTAATTGATAAATACCAAATGGCTTCTCTCGGGAAGCCATTTTTATTTCAGGGAGAGTGTGAATGAAACCTTTCAAGTTAATCAACTCACTGGTTTTAGGATTCGTTTTTATATCGGCAGGTGTTTCGGCTAATACTGCGTCGAAAGCGAATGAAGGCCTGGATATAGTAGAGAGTTTCTCTATCCTGCCGGCTATCCAAACCATACAAGTATCACCAGATGGTAAAAAGCTCGTGATCCAAAGGGCTAGGTCTAAAGATGGTGATTACATCATTGAGGTGCATGAGCTGGCGAAACTAGGCCAGGAGCCGGTACGTTTAGGCGCCGATAAAATGCGCGTATCCAGTGTTAGCTGGCTTAACAATAAAAAACTTGGCGTGAATTTCCGTCAATTGGTAGAAAATAAAGGTAAAAAATACTGGACTAGCAAGTTTGCCATTATCAATGCCAACGGCAAAGGCAACTGGTTGGTGCCATTTAAGAAGCAGGGTAATGTTAATTTTAATTTGATAGATATACTGCCGGAGCAGGAAAACGAGGTTTTGGTTGAGATAGATATCAATGACAATTGGATCCCCGATGTGGTGCAATTGAATATTGAAAGCGGACGAGAAAAGCTCGTATTGCGTGGTAATGACAAGATTAATAATGGTTTTATCGCCGATAATGATGGTGAAATTCGCGTTGCCTCGGGTTGGAATCATGCTGAGCAAGGGGTGGATGTTTTTGCCCGTTTAAAGGGCAGCTCGGACTGGCAAAAGATCCATACAGTAACGGGTAAAGAGCGAGAAACGTTCGAAATAGCCGGAGTATCCAGCGAAGAGCCGAATAAGCTCTATGTGATAGCCAATAATGGCGAAGATAAAACCGGTGCGTATCTCTTTGATTTAGAAAAGCGAACCCTTTCAGACCGACTCTTTAGTTTAGAAACCCTAGATACCGATGGCATCATCTTTGATAGGGGTGGCATGCTAAGGGGATTTCGCTATAGCGCTAAATATCCCGAGTATTATATTACTGAGCCGCAGTACCAAGGTATTTATGAAGGCGTTAAGCAAGCATTTCCAGATTCCTACCTTGCTTTTGTAAGTACATCGGATGACTACAATAATATTGTCTTTCTAACTCAATCCGGCCGCGATCCCGGCACTTATTACCTGCTAAAAGATAAAAAGAATATTGTGAAATTAGGTGAGCGCATGCCGTTTATCGATAAAGATAAGTTGGCAGACTCCAAATATATTTCTTATCAAGCACGTGACGGGCGCAAGATCCATGCTTACCTTACTCAGCCTCAAGGTAAAGGGCCTTTCCCGTCAATCGTTCTTCCCCATGGCGGCCCTTGGGGGCGTGATACCATTACCTTTGATGAGTGGACTCAGCTGCTGGTAGCCCATGGTTATGCGGTTATTCAGCCTAATTTTCGCGGTTCAACGGGCTATGGTTTAGAGCATTGGAAGGCAGGTGATGCCAATTGGGGTCTGAAGATGCAAGATGATCTCGATGATGCGGCCCTGTTTATGATAGACAAGGGGATCACCAGCAAAGACAAGGTGGCCATGTTTGGCTGGAGTTATGGTGGTTATGCAGCATTTGTAGCCTCGATGCGCGATAATAATTTGTATCAGTGCACGGTTGCAGGCGCTGGGGTGAGTGGCTTATCTCGGATCAATGCCACACTTAATGAAAGCGCCATTCTCAGTAAATTACAGCGCCCAACCATTAAGGGCATATCTCCGGTTGAGCAGGTTGAAAAAGTGAACGTGCCTATTCTGGTTGTGCATGGTGATATTGATGTTCGTGTGCCCATAGAGCATAGCCAGGCTTTTGTTGATGAGTTGAAAAAGCATAAAAAAGAGCACAAATATGTGGTGCTTGAAGGGGCGGATCACTTTTTAAACACATTATTCTACGATCATAAGCAGAAATTCTATTCCGAGCTGATCGATTGGTTAGATAATACCTGTGGCCTGAAATAATACAAAAAAGCCTGCATCACGCAGGCTTTTTTATGGCTTAGTCTTCTTTTTGTGCGTCTTTTACCGCTTTTAGCTTAGCGGCATGGTCAATCTTAAATTCTGGCATCTCTTTGTTGCCGGCCATCAAGTAGTTGTCCATCCAGCGCATTAAACGCAAGCTGTAGTCGTATTGCGCTGCAACTTTACGGTTACCATGGCCTTCACCCGGGTAGTACACCAGGCGTACGTCTTTACCTTGCACCTTCATATAGCGATATAGCTCCATGGATTGTGCCGGGTGCACGCGCGGGTCGTCTTTACCGTGCATGATAAGCAAAGGTGTTTTCGACTGACCGGCCCAGTAGATTGGGCTGCGCTCTAGGTACCACTGCCACTTATCCCAAGGGTAAGAGCGGGCGTGTACCAGGTGCATTTCGTTGGAAATATCCGTGGTACCAAACTTGGAAAGCTGGTTGGTTACACCCACAAACATCACGCTGGCGGCAAAGTGCTCGGTTAGTTTAGTTGCACCCCAGGCCGAGGCATAACCACCGTATGAACCACCGGTAATACCTACGCGCTTAGTGTCAACCAAGCCCATATCTACCAGGTGTTGCTTCATATCGACCAGGTCGTCGAACTCTTTACCTGCATAGTCATTTTGACCCAGCTTAGAGTATTCAACGCCTTTACCCGTTGAACCACGGTAGTTAGGATAGAAAACCGCATAGCCGCGTGCTGCACCCATTTGGCCTGGATCTGAGTAACTTGTTACCCAGCCGTTTTTATCGTGGCTTTCAGGACCGCCGTGTACCGCCATGATCAGTGGGTAGGTTTTACCTTCTTCATAATCTAGCGGGTAAACCAGCACACCACCGATCTCAACGCCATCGCGGGCCTTGAAGGTCAGGGCTTCTTGTTTGGCAAAGCGCTTGTCGTTTAACCAAGGGTTTGAATCGCTTAAACGGGTAGCCTTAGAGCCGCGCACCATATACACCTCGTTCGGGTGCTTGGCACTGTTAGCGCTCAGGGCCAGGGTTTTGTCCGAGTCGGAAATACTCAATGAGCCGGCGATAAACTTGCCTTCTTTAACCAGCTTCTTGTATTTGTTTGAGCCAACCTTGATCTGACCGATAAAGCTCTCAGGGCTTACCTGGGCCACAAAGTTCAGGGTGTTGCGCTTGTTTGACCATTCAAAGTCGCTGATATGACCCATAAAATCAGGTAGCCATTCGTTGATCTCACCGGTTTCGGTGTCCGCAAGGTATAGGCGGCCCGTGGCCGGATCGTGCTTGTCATCAGCACCTAAAATCGCCACGTAGCGACCATCGTGAGACAGCTCGGCAGCGCCTAGCTTGCCTTCGGTTTTAAACGACAGGGTTATCTGCTTGCTGTCCAGATCGAACAGGTGCCATTGCGACTTCATATATTTGTCGTCAATCAGCGCCGTTGGCTGGGTCTTAACCAATAGCTTTTTGCCATCGGCAGAGTAGTTCATATCGCTGACATAGCCGTCTATGCTGATGGCTTCTGGGTCAAGCGGCTTATCAGCAGGGGCAAGATCAACCAGGTGCAGTTGCTTGTTATCCAGGCCTAGCTCATACACTTCGGCCATAAAGCCAAGCTTTTTAAGCTCTTTTTCAGACTTATCTTTGGCTGGCATGGCCAGTAGCGCTACCTGATCACCATTAGGGCTTAGCTGGTAGCTGGCAATGGCACGGCCTTTAAGGGCCATGACTTTTTGCGCTTGACCACCATCGACTGGGATCTGGTACAGGGCAGTGAATTTATCGTCGCCCAGCTTGGCCAGGAAATAAACCTGCTTGGCATCGGCAGACCAGCTGATGCTCTTAATATTGACCTTGCCGGTTATAAATGGACGCTCAACGCCTTCGTCATCAATAACATACAATTCGCTGTAGTTAAGGCCGTTTTCGTCCTTGTAGAGCTCACGTGGCAGGGAGCGGGTAAAAGCAACCTGCTCGCCATCCGGGCTGATAGCGGTTTGTAAAACGCTTTTTATTTTTGGAATGTCTTCAACCGTGATGGTGTCATTGGCAAATGCTGGAGCGCTTACACCCACGGCCATGGCCATGGCCAGCGTCGATTTCAATAATTTCATCTCTGTCCTTCGCTTGTTGTTATGCCAATTCTGTTAAGTATGTGATCAGATATAGCGCTGGATAAATGATGTGATAACAAGGCGGAATTTTTCCTATGTAGTTACTCTACATATAAAAATTCCAACACCGTTAGCACGATATTTAGCCCGCTAGAATGATTAGCTATTTAAGTGAATTGGTATTCGTGTTCGCTATTCTACAAAAGCGCGTAGCGAAAGCCAGTGTTTGCGATTAAGGCCAGATTCAGTGGGTTAAACAGCGGGCGGGAATTGTTGGCAGGGCAAAGGGGTTGGGCACCTGCCAACAGGGTTGGGATTTGCGTCAAAAATTGAGGTTTAGCACCTATTGGGTCTGCTCTTCGCCTTGCGCCGCTACCGTATGCAAGGTGGTGAGCTTGTAACCGGAAGCTGTGTTGGCATCAGCCTCTAAGATCATTATGTAGTTACCATCGGCAGTTACATCCACAGCACCTTGCTGGTGCAGCACTATCTGCTGGCCGTTATCCTCTAAAATGGCGTAAAAGCCATATGTTTTATCGAGCAAGGTTAAAGACTTGGCGCTATAGCTGCTAACGCTGTCGAGGTGATGCTCGGTTTGCGAAATGGGCTGGCCATCCAAGGTAAAATAAATGTCCAGTTTATTAACCGGCAAACCGGCGTACTCATCGACCAGATTCACTACAGTCACCTGATGGCTGACGCTGTTAGGCACCAGGTTTTGCGCCACGCTCATCAGTCGTGGGCCGTACTCGGCATCCTTATAGAAAACGCCCAGGCTGCTTTGCTCCTGCTCCAAGGTGAGCAGGTAATTATCTACCAGGGTATTGCCTTGCTCATCAAGCATGGAGATGGAGTAGCTGTTCGGTGCCAGCTCCAGTGTTTGCGACAGGGTATCTGCGCCAGTGCTCGCCGTACTTAGCTGGAAATCCCCTTTACTGGCGGTAAATTGGGCGCTTGGGTACTCGTCCATGCTGTTGTAAAACTGCACCTGAGCCTGGGCATCCTTGTTTTTCAGGCTATAGGGAGTATTGCCATTGGTGATGATATCCACCGTTAGATAGTTGCTGCTATTGTCATAACTGGGGCGAATGGCCATCACCAGGGCATCATCGACATTGATACGGGTTTCATCAGATTGCCAAATCGGCGTTGTGCTGCCGGCTTCGGTCAGATAGAAGGTGTAGTCATCTAATTTATGCTCTGTGCTGGCGCTCAGGGTTTCAAACATGGCTGAGCCAACCAATTCGGCTTGCTCGAATACGCCATCATCCGCAGCCATATAAAGATCAAAATTACGCTCGGCATTGGTCACATTGAGCATTTGCAAAGAGAACATATCGCTGGTTTCACGATAGGGCAGGTCGACGCTCAGCAGTTTTTGATCTTCGATATTGCCATACATCATGAGTAAGGTTTTAGTGTCGTTACGAATACTCAAGGTGTCGCTGATTATATCGACCAGATTTCCCTGATCGTTACGGTATTGAATGGCGAAGTCATAGTCATCCGTGGTGTAGCTGTGTGTTGACGTGACATTGCCAAGCTCCGCCGTGGTGCGCGCTACATCGGCGATGCTCAGGGTCATGGTGGGACCATTAGTGGTGCCATTGTACAGCTGAATACTGCCGGAGTCGCTGTTGCCGTCGGAGCTGCTGCCGCAACCGCTTAGGGTGATTAATGCAGTGCCGGCGAGCGCCGCCAAAGCCGGTTTAAGGCCTTTGTTATTGTTGTGTTTCATACATGAGTCCATAGTAAGTTTGGTGCCCAGTATGACCGATTAAAAATAAAAAAATCCCATGTTTTACATAGTATTACTTCGCTTAACAGATGTTTACACAAGTGTGAAAAAGTGTGCGAATTCAGGCAGGTTGGGTTACATATAAAGCCGCTTCAATGTCACTGCTTCATAACTAGGTTAAGGCCTTATTTTGGTTGATAAAGGGAGTCTAGATTGGGAATATTCAACTCCCAGCGCGGCACTGTCTCACCGATATAATGACGCACTGCATCCAGTAGTAAGCGGGTGCGCACAGGTAGGTCGCGATGGGGGTAGAGGGCGTACATGGCGCTGTAGTTCGGCAGGTTTATCTCGCTCAGCAGCGGCTGCAATTGGCCCGAGGTGATCTCATCCTGGATCAGCAGCGCCGGCACCAGGCAATAGGCGGTGCCGGAAAGCACCTTGTCTATCAGCACCTCGCCATCATTGGATGTATAGACGGCGTTTATTACTTGCTCGCAGTGCTCACCCTCGGCATTAATATAGCTTATTGAGTCTAAGCGCTTATGGGAGCTGGAATAGGTGGCAGCTGGCAAGGCGCCCAGCTCCTCCATGGTCTTTGGCTCGCCATAGGTGGCGATAAACTCTGGGCTGGCCAACAAGAGCATGCGGTTGCGGGCAATTTTACGGGCGATCAGAGAAGAATCTCGGGGCTCGCCGATGCGAAACGCCAGATCAAAGCCTTCGGAGATCATATCCACTGGGCGGTCATCCAGACGCATATCCACATTGACCTGAGGAAAGCGTTTTTGGAAGTCGTTGATCACCGGCTGAATATAGCGCCGCCCCAGAGTGTGAGAGGTGGCGATACGCAACAGGCCGCGCGGCTCCTGATGATAGTTTTCCGCCAGTTGCACTGTGTCGGCCAACAGCATGCGTAAGTCTCGGGCTTTTTTGACCATTTCAGCCCCGGCGGCGGTCAAGGAAAAGGAGCGGGTGGTGCGGTTAAGCAGACGCACGCCAAGTTCGTCTTCCAGTTTACTGATCTGTTTAGATATCACCGATCTGTCTATATTGCGCATGGCCGCAGCCTTGGAAAATGAACCCTGTTCCACTACCTCAAGTAGCATAATAAGTCGGCTGGTGGTATCCATAGCTGGCATCTCGGTGGGGCAAGAATTTATTGATGCCATTATGGCATTAATGTTTTTATAAAACCAGTGTATCTGATGACGCGGCGGTTATTTAACATGGTAAGGTTGAATATTGGCGCCTATTTGCTCAGTATGAGCACAACGATCGGCGCCAACCGCGATTATGATACTCGCCATCATGCGTTGAGACGAATCCCCAAGCAGAGGAAATAGCTATGCCCGGCCCTAACCCCACCATGCAGGCCCTTGTTTTACATGAAGCTTCGCCAAGTCTGGCGCTGCAGTTGCAAGAATTACCGATGCCGTCCATTGGTGCCAATGAGGTGCTGGTGGAAGTTGAATATGTGGGTCTGAACCATATAGATGCGCGCCTTGGTGCTGAGGGTTTTTGTCGTTGGCAATATCCTCATGTGCTGGGCATTGATGCGGTAGGCACAGTTGTTGAGGCGCCGGTTGGCGTGTTTCCTAAGCGTGGCACCCGGGTGATATTTACTACCAGCTTGGCGGATCAAGGGGTGCTTAAGCGCTATACCAAGGTGGCCAACTATGCGGTTGCCGAAGTGCCCGAGTCCATTCCCAGTGCTGTGGCGGCTACTTTGCCCAATGCGGGGATGACGGCGCTGGCGGCACTGGACAAAATTCAGCTGCAGGCCGGCGAGAGTATTTATATTAATTCCGGTTGCGGTGCGGTGGCTCATTTTGCCATTCAATATGCGCGTCAGCGCGGTGCCAAGGTGTTTGTCAGTGCCCCTAAAGGCGAGCATGAGCGCATTAAGGATTTAGGTGCCGATGTACTTTTTGCCAGCAAAGGTGAGCAATTGGCGCGGGATATTAAGCGTGAACTTGGCCCGGATGGTTTTGATACCATACTCAATAGCTGTGGTGGCGAGACCTTTGTTGCCGATTTGGCGCGCCTGCGCTTTGGTGGCCGAATCGCCTGCCTAAATGGTTTTTCCGAAATTCCTCAGGAGCTGTTATTTAGCCGCGCGCCTATTATAGCCGCCGTGTCTTTGGGTGGTGCCTGGTTGGCCAATAACTTGTGTGCGCAGCAAAAATTAAGCTTTATGGGGCAACAACTCTTGCAGGATGTGGGCTCGGGTAAGATTCAGGCTCCCGGCCATCGCATTGTGGCTTTTGATGTCAAGCTGGTGAGTGAGGCGCTGCGTCAACTCTATCAACAAAGTACCGCCGTGCGCCCCGTGGTAGCGGTTAAGCCAGGTTGAGGCTCACCGCATGAATAAAACAAGCCCTTCTCTGGGCACGCTAGAATGAACGCGAATAGGACAAGGAAATAAAGTCCAGCCCCGGGTTAGGGCTTTCAAAACCGGCGTTGGAATAATGCAGGTAGCGCAGTCCAAATTCGGTATTATCCACTTTGTAAACTAGGCCAATTCTGTCTTCAAACTGGTAGTGGGTGCTTACGTCCTTACCAGCGAACTCGGTGTCATCTAAGAGCGACAACCCTATGCCAAATTCAAACATCAGCGGGTGGCCCCGATATTGGGTGATGGGGTATTGAAATACCGGGGTGAGTGCCACAACAAAGTTGCGATCATAGTCATTGTTGTCGCCATAGCGCCAGAAGTTCACACTGCTTTCAAAAAACACCTCAAAATTATTGAAGCGCTCCGGCAGGTATTCGCTGAGATAATACTGATAACCTAATTTGATCCCTTGCACATCTCCCTCACCCTGAATGTACTGCAGGGTGTAGCCATGTCGCGGCGTTTCCTGTGCTTGGCTGGCAGCTAGGGGAGCCAGGCTTAAGGCCCCGACCAAGGTGGCTAACATTATTGATTTCATACGCTTAACCTCACAACAAAAGGGCGCGTACTATTCATTGTGAGGGGCTCAGGATCAATGCACGAAAATGCACAGTGCTGGTGCATACACGGCAACAATAAACTAACGTATTGAATAATAAAAATAAAATTATATGTGATAAATTGGAATCAATAATGTGCATATTTGTTGCTTATATTTCAAAATCCAATCCGCTACCATGGCTGTCAATTCGATGTGAGGAGAGTGGCCATGCGTGTCCCTAAGTTGTTTTTACTTTTTATTACCACCGCCATGCTGAGCTTGTCGGCCGCTAAGGCGCAGGCCGCCAATGCTGAAGATCCGTACACCATGCTTAAGCAGGTCGGCGAACAGCTATTTATAGATATCGGCAATATAGAGGCCGATGAACAACAGAAAAAGGCCGAGCTACGCAACCTGGTTAAGACGCAGTTGATCCCGCATATCGACACCAAATTCGTGTCCTTTAAACTCCTTGGTAAGCATGTACGCGAAATCAATAAGCAGCAGGCTGTCGCCTTTATTGGTGCCGTTGAGTCGTATTTGGCTCATACCTATGCCAATGCTTTGATGAACTACAAGGGTCAGGAAGTGCACTTTATTAAACCTAATGCGGCGCCAACTAATGGCTATGCGACGGTGAAAACCGAGATTGTCGAAGCGGGCAAGCCGACCATAGATATCGTCTTTAAACTGCGCCAAGACAAGGCCGGTAGCTGGCGAGTTTATGACCTGGTAGCCGAGGGTATTTCACTACTTGATGCCAAACAGAAAGAAATTATCGCTCGTATCACCGAGGTGGGTATCGACCAGGTTAATCAAGAATTGTTAGCCAAGGGCTAATGCAGAGTTCTGTTCCTGTAGTGTTTGGGGAAACTTGTAGTCTTCTACCCATGAGGCTCTCCCTTGGGCTATCCCAGGAGTTCCCCTTTTTTCTCTGCTGGAACACTGTGAGTACAATTTGCTAGTGCGTTGTTGTATTAGGGTCTGTTGACCTTTGTTGTTTGTTTCTGCAGCAGTTTGTAGCGGATTTATACAAGGCGGCACATGTGTGATGTAGTTATTCTACATGAACATGTAACAACACAGTAGAAATGCGCTACAAGCGCTGCCCTATGGGTTCATCTAAACGCATCCTGCTCTGTGTTGCTCGCTATGTACATAGGCGAGCAAGACCGAAGCAATGCTTCGCAGCTTAGCGAGGTGAGTGCATGGATGCACGATGTAACCAAGCTTCATGGATGAATTATGCCTTATAGGTTAGTGCTAAATTCATCAGAATGCGTTTAGATTGAACATAAAGTAAACCACAAAGATAAACAGACCCTATTAGGCAACATTTTTTCGGGTGAACTTATGGCCTTTTCCCTGTGGCCTCCTATCAATAAGTTCACCTTTTTTTCTTAGAGACTTTTCTTCGGTGGCAGCACCACGTTCGCAAAAATAAGCCCAGCCACAAGTGACATAAAGATCAAAAAGGTTTGTTGGCCGATATGGTCGGCATAGACAAAATCCTGCCCTTCAATCAGTGAATTAAGCCCTATATAGGTTTTTGACCCAGGCACTAGTACGATTAAGCCCTGCATGGCAACGATGGAGGCCGGGGCATTGGCGATACGGTTAAAGAGGTTACTAAAAATCCCTACCGCCAGAGCGCCAACAAATGTGCCCAAGGTGTAATCCAAGTAAGCGGCAGAGCCGATACTGGCACCATAGGCAATAAAGCCGGAGGCAATGGACCAAATTGCATGTTTTGTTTTGGTTCTAAAAATAACCACAAGCGCCGAACAAAGCAGCAGGATAGCGAGCCAGGCCGTCCATTTGGGTAAGGGCTCTGGCGTTACAAATTCTGCCTGCCCAAAAAGAGCAAAGCCAATCCCAATCCCAATAAAAGCCCCAAAATAGAGCTTAAAGAGCAACATAAAGGAGTCCATTACCCGCGCCGTGCCAGACACCAGATGCCGCGCTGCCAGCTCGGCCAGCCCCAGCGCCAAGGCGAGGCCTGGGATAAAGACGATGATACTGGAGAGCACCACCAGGCGAATGTTTATTTGCGCATCCAGATACACACTGATGGCACAGGCCAAAATGGCGGATATCACGGCCACCAGGGGCTCGAGCATGTGGGCCACACGGCGCGAATAGCTTGACCAGAGCACGAACAAGTACACCACCAGGGTGAGCAGGCCGGAATAAAAGACATCATTCCAGCTGGTGCCCATCAACATGGCAAAGGCGCCGCCAGAGAAGGCAAAGGCACCGGCGGTGATCCATTTGTTGTAGGGCGCCGGCATCACGGCGATTTCATCAAGGCGCTTGTCTGCCTCGGTGATGGTTAATTCGCCTTGGATCAGGGAATTCACCACCTCATCGGTGTTGGCTAACGAGCCGAGATCATGATCGCCCGGATCAACGCGGGCGACATGGGTGTACTCGTTCTCATGACCTTCGGTCCAGATCACAAAGGTCACCGAGGTGGGCGACATAACGAAGGAAGATTTCAGCTCTAAATAGGTCGCTACCTCCATCAGGTGCGCCTCGAGTCGATAGGCCGGAGTGCCGTATTTATGCAGCATTTTGCCGAGCTTAACGATAAATTTACGTTTTTCTTTAAAGAGAGCGTCTTCCACGCAGCGGTCCTCGGTAGTCATTCATAACGCATAGAGCGTGCGCATTTTATTGATCTAAGGTTACCTGTCTACTGATTTCTATCAAGATTTTATTGAATTTTTTGCTTCAATCCACTGTGCCATGTATTGGGTACTGCGCATGGTGTGGTGTTTAAGCATTTGCCCGGTAAAGTTGCTGCGCCTGTGCTGTGCCAGGTTTTGTTGTAATTCCTTGATACGCGCCAATAAAGCGGATGCCAAGGTATTGCTGTCGTAGACCTGATTCAGTATTGCTAGGCCATGCTCCTGAGCGGCAGTAAAGTCGGCCTCATTTTCATGCAATTGCACCGCGGCATCGGCAAACGCTTGCGGGTCATTGTGCAGCGCACCGTTCCAGGGTAAATCCAAATGCATGCCCTCAGCGCCAATCGAGGTGGTCACTGAGGGCGTGGCGGTGATCATGGCTTCCAACAGCTTGCCTTTAATACCAGCACCAAAACGCAGTGGCGCCAAACACACCCGCGCTGCGCTCATAACCTCAAGGGCATCATCGGCCCAACCCTTGATCAAAAAGCCGGTCTTGGGGTTATGCAAGGCGGTGGCTTTTGGTGGCGGATAGGAGCCGTAAATATGCAGCTGGGCCTTGGGCAGTTGCTTGCGGATCAGCGGCCAGATCTGCTGTAAATACAGCACCGCATCCCAGTTGGGTGAATGCCTGAAGTTGCCAATGGTCATAAAATGTTGGCGCTCGGCAAAGCTCGGTGTTTGCTTGGGCAGGGCGCTTAAGTCGACCATAAAGGGCAAATGATGCAGCAGCGCGCGGTCAACCTTAAATACTTGATTGAGCAGCTGCATCTCGTAGCTGGAGATGATTAAGCTGAGATCGCTGCGCAAAATAGCGGCGATTTCACGCTTGGCTAAATCCGTGTGCAGTTCGGCTGTGTCAAACTTCTTGCCCGCTTTATGGGCTTCATAGCGGGCGCCACGTAAACATTGCAGATCTTCGGTATCAAGAATTTTCAACGCATTAGGTGCATACTTATCGACCCGCCAGCCGAATTGCTCTTCCATCATAAAGCGGTCGAACATCACAATATCCGGCTTTAGTTCGCCAAGATAAGCATCGAAACTGCTGCAGTTGAGGGCAATATCCTTGCTGCTGATGCCATATTGTGACAGGTCTTCCATATGCTCGGTGCGCTGCGCCGGGGAAGCGAACTCTACCTGCCAACCTTGATTGCGAAACAGTTTGAGTAGCGACATCATATGGCTGCCGGCCGCCGAGGAATTTGGCTCTGGCCACACATAGCCAATCACTAATACTTGGGTCATAAACAAGACGCTCGTTTAATAAGGGTTACATCGATAAGAGTGCGCCGAGGCACGCTTTGGCCATTGAGTAAGGCGGTTAAAATACTTAGGCTGTGCTCGGCCAGGTCGCTGCTGCGATAGGCCACCGAGCTTAGCGGACAAGGTAAAATAGCGGAGTCGGGCAAATCGCCAACACCTACAAGCTTCACTTTATTGCCAGCACTATTGTTGGCAATAAAGCCAAGACTTGGCAGGGAGTCGAGCACGCCATAGGCGATCGGATCGCCGGCGCATAATATGCCCAGGGGCGATGCCTGCTCCGCACAGAGCGCATCATCGAGTGCGTCAGCCAGCGCCGGGTTACTTAGGGCCTGCTGGCCAGCCTGGCGGGTACCATCACAAGCAATCAATTGGCGTGTTAGAGGCGCTTGGTGCAAATGCAGCGCCTGCTCAAAGCCTTCCACCAGCTGGCTGTAATCGCTGATTGAAGGAGCGCCCAGTAAGGTAAGGGATTTACAGCCCTCGGCTATTAATGCCTGAGTTGCCAAAAACGCACCGCGCTGGGTATCGGCAAGCACACAAGGAGCTTCGCTAAAAGGCACTTCGCGGAGCACATTAATGATCAGCATGCCGCTTTCGCTAAGGGCATTTTGCCAGGTGACAACCGTGCCTGTGGCCGGACACAAGATCACCGCGGTAACATTCGACTCCCGCAGGCGTTCCATCAGTTGTTGTTGGGTTTTAAGCTCATCATTGCTGCACAGCAACATGGGCACAAAGCCGAGCTCAAGCACGCCTTGTTGCAGCGCCGTAGCCAGCTCAGTGAATTTGGGGTTATCCAAGGTCGGCAGCATGATGGCTACCAGGCCCGATCGTTTTGAGCGCAGCGCCGCCGCATCCCGGTTATACACATACCCCAATTCGGCCATGGCCTGGCGCACCTTTTCCTTGGTTTTATCGCTGACCTTATCCGGCTGAGTTAGCACCAGAGAAACGGTGGATTTGGATACTCCTGCCTGGTGGGCAACATCAATGATGGTAACTTTGGGATGAGGTGCTGTGCTGGTCATGGCGCTATAAGGGGCTGATTAAGCGTTATATGGTAGCAGATCCTGCGCCAAACTAACCAGTTAATCGCAACGACTTGCCTAGTTTATATACCGAGGTAGACTGGGGTTTAAAACAATAATCACAACAAAGGGTTTGCTATGAAACAACACCTCATCGCCTCAGTGCTCCTTGGGGCATTGGGCCTGGGATGTGCGTCGACCGCGCTTGCTCAACAAGAGGCGCCGGCCGGGGCACAAAATGACGCTGGCTATCAAGTGCCATCGAAAGAGCTGGCGCAGGTCGTCGATGCCAAGTTGGCACCGCGTTCCATGTTATCACCGGACGGCCAATGGCTGGCGTTACTTGAACGCCGTCGCGTTGAGAGCTTACAGGAGCTGGCCAAGCCAGAGCTGAAACTAGCCGGTATCAAGCTCAATCCAGATAATTTTTCTCGCTCGCGAGTGCGCAACAAGTACACGGCGCTGACGTTTAAATCCCTCGAGGGTGATATTACCCTGGACGTGAGCGGTTTGGATGAGGGCATTATGCGCTCACCGCAGTGGTCCAGCGACAGCCGCTATCTGAGCTTTGTCTATGAAACGCCAGCATCGGCCACCCTGTGGGTGTATGACATCACTACGCAGGCACTTAAACAACTGACCGACCATGCATTGAACTCCGTCGTCACGGCAACGCCTTATCAATGGATGCCCGATGCCAGTGGCTTAATCATTAACCATGCCGTGAACCTGGGTAAGGCCCAGCCACAAGACGATGCCAGTACGGTCGTACCTGTGATCCAACAAACCACGGGTGAAAAGGCGCCGGCCCGTACCTATCAGAATCTGTTAACCAGTCCCTACGACGAAGCGCTGTTTTCCTTCTATGGTCACGGCCAGTTGATGCGTGTGAGTTTGGATGGCCAGGCCAAAGCCATCGGCAAGGCCAAGCTATTTAGTAATTTCAGTATCTCACCCGATAGCAACAATATTCTTGTGGCGACCTTGGATCAGCCCTTCTCTTATCAGGTGCCGTATTTCCGTTTTGCCACTACCTGGTCTGTGTGGGGAATGAGTGGCTACGAGTTAACAGAGCTGGTTAAACAGCCCTTGGCCGACAATATTCCTCAGGGTTTTGACAGTGTTCGCACCGGTCCTCGTGACTTTGAATGGCGCAGCGATAAAGGTGCAACGCTTATCTGGGCCGAAGCCCAAGATGGCGGCGATATGAAAAAAGACGTGCCGCATCATGATCATATCTATACTCTGAGCGCGCCGTTTAAACGTAAGCCTAAGTTATTTGCAAAAACAGAGCGTCGTTTTGCCGGTGTGACCTGGGGCAATGAGAACCTGGCTATGCTTTCCGAGTGGCGCTTTAGCGACCGTCAGGTGCGCAGCTGGATTATCGCGCCTAACGATGCCGATGCCTCGCCGGTGTTGTTCTCCGAGCGCAGCTATAACGATGCCTATAAAGATCCGGGCGACCCCATTTATACCCATAATGATTTGGGTGCGCGCGTAATGCAGGTCGTGGGCGACCGCTATATTTACCTGCGCGGCGATGGTGCCTCGGAGCAGGGTAATATTCCATTTTTGGACCGTTACGATGTTAAAACCAACAGCACCGAGCGCCTGTGGCGCAGCGAAGCGCCTTACTATGAGCGCGTTGTTGATCTGTTAGACGAAAAGGGTGAGCGCTTTATTACCGTGCGCGAGTCTAAAACCGAACAACCGAATTTGTTTGTGCGTGATTTGGATGACGACACCCTGACGCAACTGACTCAGTTCCCGCATCCATACCCGGCGTTTAAGGGCATTCAAAAAGAGCAGGTACGTTATAAGCGCGATGATGGTGTTGAGCTCTCCGGCACCCTGTATTTGCCAGCCGGTTATGAGCCGTCGCAAGGCCCTATCCCCGTGCTGATGTGGGCCTATCCACTGGAGTACAAGGATAAAACCGTGGCCTCGCAAGTCCGTGAATCGCCTTATGAATTTACCTACATAGGTTATTGGGGCCCCATGCCTTATCTGGCCAAGGGCATTGCCGTGTTTGACGACCCGAAAATGCCCATAGTTGGGGTAGACGGCAAGGAGCCGAACGACACCTTCCGCAAGCAGCTGGTAGCCAGTGCTCAGGCGGCGGTGGATGTGCTGGTTGAAAAAGGCGTGGCGGATAAAGACAAGATAGCCATTGCTGGGCACTCCTACGGCGCCTTTATGGTGGCTAACCTGCTGGCCCACAGCGACCTGTTTAAAGCCGGTATTGCCCGCAGCGGCGCTTATAACCGCACCTTAACGCCATTTGGTTTTCAGGGTGAAGAGCGTAACTTCTGGGAAGGCCAGGCGGTGTATGCCAATATGTCACCGTTTTTCCATGCGGAAAAGATCAATGAGCCCATGCTGATGATCCATGGTAAGGAAGACCCCAACAGCGGTACTTTCCCGATGCAAAGTGAGCGCATGTATGCGGCAATGAAAGGCCTGGGTAAAGACGCCCGCCTGGTGATGCTGCCTTACGAAGCTCACGGCTACCGCGCCCGCAAGAGCCTGCTGCATGTTTTATGGGAGCAAGAGCAGTGGCTAGATAAGTACCTGCTCAGCGATGAAAGCGCCGAGTAATCTGCTTGTTACAAGTAAAACCCACGCTTGATGCGTGGGTTTTTTATGGCTCTTAGAGTGGGTGTCCTGCTAATTTTCACGCTCGACTTATAGCTTAAAGCTTCTTTACTCTTTCCCCTTGCTAACTCGCTAACTTATTTGTTTATCTTATAGCTGACGGCTGAAAGCTGATAGCTCCTGTGTGTTGGGTTTCACTTCACTCTACCCAACACATATGCTTTCAACCTATCGACCCCTATTTAAACCATCCTTGAAAGCGCTCCATTAATAGGTAATTAACTGGCACTAATAGTAAGGTGATAAGCGTTGCGAAGATAATCCCAAAGCCAAGGCTTACAGCCATTGGAATAAGGAATTGTGCTTGCGTTGCTTTTTCAAATAACAGCGGCATTAAACCAATAAAGGTAGTTAAACTGGTTAGCATTACTGGGCGAAAGCGTGCCGCCCCTGCAAGTTTAACGGTTTCAAGTAAATCACCGCCCTCTTCACGCTTCTTATTAATAAAATCAACCAGTACCAATGAGTCATTCACTACAACGCCTATCAAGGCTAGCATACCAAGTAGGCTCATAATGGTTAACTCCATGCCCATTACCCAGTGACCCATTACCGCACCTATCATGCCAAACGGAATAACACTCATCACAATTAATGGCTGCATATATGATTTAAATGGTATCGCTAATAACGCATAAATAATAAAGAATACAAACACCAGGCCCCAAGCGAGTGAACCAAATGATTCACGCTGCTCTTTGGCTTCACCTTCGAGCGAGTAATCAACGCCTGGGTATTGCACCATTAGCTCATCTAAGTAAGTTTTTAAGTCTGCTTGCAGTACCGTCATATTGGTATTTGATTTTTCAACATCGGCTGTTACGTTCAATGTGCGATAGCGATCAATACGATAAATAGACGATGGACTTTGCCCCGGCACTAAGGTCGCTACATGCGACAATGGCACTGTGCCACCCGTTGGTGTTTTAATTAAAATATCGGTTAAATCAGCAACTGAGCGACGCTCTTCAATTGGCAAACGCACCATTACACGCACATCATCGCGGCCACGTTGAATACGTTGAACTTGCGCACCAAAGAACGAATTACGCACTTGCTGCGATACATCAACACGGTTTAAACCAAGTGCCAAACCTTGCTCTGTTAGCTCAATTTGCAGCTCGTCTTTACCATCTGACATGCTATCGGCAATTTCGTACACAGTTGGGTAAGTTGCTAAACGCTCTTTGACCTTTTCTGCCACAGCTTCAAGGGTGTCGATTGAGCTGCCACTTAGCTGTACATCAATAGGATCTGAACTACGACCAAATTCAGCACGGAAAGTTACACTCTCTGCGCCCGGTATAATACCGATAAGGTCACGCCATTCACTGGCGAGCTCTCGAGAACCTATATCTGATTCACGTTTTTCGGCTGGTGTGATTTCAAAGCGCACACTACCTGTATTTGATGAACCACCACGGCCACCTGTGGTTGCCAAAATATTTAAAATCACGCTTTGGCCATCTTCATCACGATACTTGTCTTGTAGCTCTTTGGCCTTATCTGACATATCGATGATGTACTTGTTGGTCACTTCAAACGGTGTTCCAGCAGGGAATGTTAGCTCTGCGCGAACAGTTTCACTTGGAATACGCGGGAAGAATATAAACTTCGTCCAACCACTGGTGATCAGGGTCAAAATGATAAAGAAAATACCGACGAACAAGCTGACCGTTGCTAATTTATTCTTTAGCGCAACATTTAGTAGCGGTTGGTAGTACTTCATAATGGCGTGTTCAAAGCCATCGGCAAAACGCTGCTGAAAACGCTGTAGTTTTGACGGGTTACTTTTTTCACTACGTAGCTTTAAGTACTTTAAGTGAGCCGGCAGAACAAATTTAGACTCAATTAAAGAGAACAGTAATACCGGAATAACGACAACAGGAATTTGCGCGAATAAGGCACCACGGTTACCTTCGATAAAAGCTAATGGTAAAAATGCGGCAACCGTTGTAAGTACACCAAAGGTAACGGGTGTCGCAACTTCTTGCGTACCACGAATAGCAGCTTGTTCACCACTTTCGGCTGTTTTTAGGTGGGTGTAGACGTTTTCTCCGGTCACAATGGCATCATCAACAACAATACCAAGTACCAAAATAAAACCAAATAAACTCATTACATTAAGCGTAATACCAAAAATCGGCATCGCTAAAAACGCGCCCATGAACGACACAGGAATACCAATAAACACCCAGAAGGCAATAGCAGGACGCAAGAACAAGGTCAGTAACGCAAGAACTAAAATACCACCTTGAATAGCATTGGTTGTTAGCGTCGCAATACGGCTTTTCACGATTTCAGAGTCGTCATCCCAAAAGCTTAACTCAAACCCTTCTGGTAGCTGGCTTTGATGCTCGGTAATGTAATTTTTTACCGCATCAGCAACTTCAATCGCACTTTGTGGACCAATGCGATACACATCAATAAACGCCGCTTGCTTACCATTGAAGCGAGTACGAACTGGGGTTTCTTCGAAGTCATCGGTAATACGGGCAATGTCGCCTAAGCGAATAATGGTACCATCAGCTTGGTACTTCACCACAACTTGGGCAAACTCATCTTTACGATAGGCTTGGCCTTTTGAACGAATGAGTACATCACCCCCTTGTGTTTTTAAGTTACCCGCTGAAACATCGGTACTTGAATTACTAATTGCTGAAGAAATGTCCGATAAGCGTAAATCGTATTGGCGCAATGTATCTTGGCTTACTTCGATAGCAATTTCGTAATCTCGCACCCCACTTAGCTCTACCTGAGTGATTTCTGGCAAGCGTAATAAGTCATCACGTACATGCTCGGCATATTCTAAGGTTTCTTTTTCGCCGTATTCACTCGACACAGTTACCGCTATTACTTCACGGGTACGCTGCGCGAGGGCAACAACCGGTTTTTCGGCATCAACCGGAAACGTGTTAATGGCATCAACCCGGCTTTTAATATCGGCTAATAGCTCCCGTGGGTCATAGCCGGTATCGACTTCAATTGATACAGAGGCAGAACCTTCTGATGAGCGGCTAGTGATACGCTTGATCCCTTCAAGATCTTGCACCGCTTCTTCAATACGGATAGCGACACCTTTTTCAACATCTTCAGGTGTTGAGCCACGTAGGGTAACACTTACACTAATGCGGTCTGCTTCAAATGAGGGGAACACTTCGAGTGGTATTTGCGTCGATACGCTAAATAGCCCCGCTAATAAAATGCTGATTAGCAATAAGTTTGCTGCAACATGATTCTTTGTAAACCAAGCTATCATTATTGCGCTCCTTGCTCTTTAAGCGGCTCTTGGTTGCTTGGGCTCTTAGCTTTTCCTCTGGTCGCCTGATAGGCTTCGCTACCCATTACCGTCACTTGGGTACCTGAGCTAACTTGTCCAAGCGGTGTAATCACTAAATGATCCCCTGCCGATAAGCCTTCGGCTACCATGGCGTGATTAGCGTTTTGCCAAGCTAGTGAGATATTTTTACGACGCAACACACCTTGCTCTTCAACATACACATAAGTGCCTTGGTAAATTGCGCTGTTTGGGATCACAATGGCATTTTCAATCGTCTGGCCGGTAATTTGCGCTTTGATGTACTGACCAATTTTAATTGGGTATTGATTCGATGACGTTGCTTGGTAAGGGTCATTAATTTGTGCAACCACGTAAAGCTGCTGCGCGCTTTCATCAATGGCACCTTCGGTGCGAATAACTTGACCTTGCCATTGCTGTTTACCAACAAGATCTGAGCTGAAGTTAACGAGTGAACCCGCGCTATTTTTAGCACCATCACGAAACTGCTCTGGTAACTTAATGAACGGTAAGTCTTTATTTTTGATTGGTAAGCGTATTTCAACACGGTCAATAGCATAAATGTTAGCAAGTTCCATGTTATTACTCACCACTTGCCCCAAGTCTACGCTACGACTTAAAACACGTCCCGCGTATGGCGCAGTGATTTTTGTACGCTCTAAATCAAGCTTCGCTTTTTCAAGCGTAGCTTGGGCAGACAATACACTTGCTTCGGCTGCTGCAAGTTGTGGCTTACGCAGTACCAGGCTACTTGCTTGCTCACCATTGCCTAAGCGTTCCCAATCGGTAATTGCTTGGCGGCCACGAGCTTGCTCTTCAAGTAAGCTTTGCTCAGCAGTTAATAAAGCCGCTTGTGCTGATTTTACTTCGGCGCGGTGATCTCTATCATCTAGTTGCAACAACACATCGCCTTTTTCGAAAAAGCCACCTTCACGGAACTGCTCACTAATTTCGATAATTTGCCCAGAAGCCTGCGCCACTAGCATACTTTGCGTACGTGGTTTTACGGTGCCAAAGCTATCAATCATCACCTGATAGTTTTCTGGTGTTAGGGTTTTAACAGCCACATTCACTTTTGCTTTTGGCGGTGAAGAAAAGCGGTTAGCCTTTGGCGGGTTGCCTTTTATAAACATGACAAGCAGTACCGTCACGACGATCACTACCAATGGAATTAAAATTTTACGTGTCTTGCTATTCATGATTATTGCTCTGCTACTTCGCTGTTTGCTTCACTAAAATCACCACCAAGGGCAATATGTAAGTTGATTCTGTTGATAATTAACTGGTTTTTAATTTCGATTACCGAACTTTGCGCATTGAATGAACGGTCTTGCGCATCAAGTACCGTGGTGTAGGTAACCAAACCACTTTGATATTGTTCAAAAGACAAACGCTCTGCAGCAATAGCGTTTTCTTGCGCTTCTAAGGTTTTTTCGTAGCGTACTTTAAGCGCTTGTTCTTGGCTAATCGCTGTTTCAACATCGTTAAAGGCATCATAAAGTGTGGCAAGATACGCTTGCTCTTGGCGCTTAACGTTTAACCTTGCTTGTTCTTCATTGGCTTTTAAGCGACCACCTTCAAAAAGCGGCATCGAAATACTACCAATCAACGACCACGCTAAGCTTGAAGGCGAAAATAAGTCGCTCACTCTATCTGTGCTATCACTCATTGATGCAGAAAGATTCAAGCTCGGAAAACGTTGTTTATGCGCATAAGCAAGACCAGCATCGGTGCTAAGTAATTGATACCAGCTTGCCATTAACTCAGGTTTGCGAGTGATAAGCTCTGAAGGTAAACCAAGCGGAATGGCACTATCGAGTAGTGGTAAATCTGCGCTAACGCTTAACGCGCCAGTTGGGTATTGGCCTGTTAAACGCTCTAAATCGCGAATCGATTTAGTTAACGTTGCTTGCTGCGCGGCAATATTCGAGCGCTCAGTATTTAGTTCATTACGAGCAAGGTAAACATCAAGCGCTTCATTTAAACCTTGGCGATAACCAAACTCAATGATCGATAGATTCTGTTCGGCATTTTGTTCGCGCTGTTTATAAAGTTCGAGCAGTTTTTGATTTGTGATTACATCAAACCAACCTGATACTACATCAGCCACTAATTGTTGTTTGCTTTGCGCAAATGTGGCTTTTTCAGCTAGGTATTCAAGGTTTGCTTGTCGTTCCGAAGCCGATAATTTACCCCATAAATCAACTTCGTAACTTAACTCTAATGATGCTGAGTTGGCGTTTTTATAACTAACAGGGCGGTTATCTTTACTTCGGCTTGCACGTGTTGATAAATCAAGGCTTGGCCATAAATCTGCCCCAGCAGCAATAAGCTGCTGCTCTTTAATCGCTACATCGTAACCCGCTTGTAAAATTGCTTGGTTATAAGCTAATGCTTGCTCAACTAAAGTAAAAACTTGAGGATCGTGTAATTGCTGCAACCAGTTATCTTCAACAGCAAGCACCTTGTCACTCGATGGTAATTGCTGCCATACACTTGGAACACTCTCAAGCTCAGCAACTCGCTCATTGTGAGTCGGCTGGCTCGCACATGCACTGAGCAAAATTACACTTAAAGCCAATAAACTCGGCTTATATTGCCAATTCATTCTAAGAACCTGAAAAACATCAATTTATGAATGTTATTCAAGCACCACGTTAAGTTTTGCTCAACTGACTTTACATAAAATTACACCGCCTGACATTTGACGACGATGAGCTGCAGGGAAGAGGCGATGAAAGGGAGGTAAGCTGCAAACACGTATTTTAGGTGCGATTTTACATCGCGCAATATGCGAACAGCTAACCAAGACACCCACTCTAATATTTATTGTCGGTGTATACGGCGATGAAAGGCGTCCGCCTAGTGATGCTGCCCTATGAAGTATACGGCTGCTGTTCTCATAAGAGCCTGCTGCATGTTTTATGGGTGTCCGTTAATTCGATTCTTTACTACAGCGAGTACATTGTGAGCCAACATTTGAAGCTCTAAGGTTTAAACCTTGCCTCAGAATTATTTAAGGTGGGTGTCCTGCTAATTTTCTATAGTGATTTAGCATGGGTGTCTAGCTAATTTTCTTTTAGAGTGGGTGTCTTACTAATTTTTTAAGGTGGGTGTCCAGCTAAAGTTTGTCGGCGCAGAGCGCCGACCTAAAACAGCAGTTAAAGTCCGAATGGATTATCGATACTGTGCGCTGGTTCGGTAAACCACACAGGGCCATTTTCCGTGGTGTAGAAGTGATCTTCCAAACGTACGCCGAATTCGCCTGGGATCACCAGCATGGGCTCGTTGGAGAAACACATGCCCGGCGCCAGCAGCTGCGGGTTGTTTTTAACCAGATAGGGCCATTCGTGAATATCCATACCAATACCATGGCCGGTGCGGTGCGGGCAGCCTGGTAGTTGATAATCCGGGCCTAGGTTTTGCTCGGCAAGGTAGCTGCGCGCGGCCAAATCCACATCACCACAGGTGTTGCCTACCTGGGCTGCGGCGAAGGCTTTAAGCTGGGCATTCTTTTCAATTTCCCAGAACATGCGCTGGCGCTCGGTGGCCTCGCCGAACACATAGGTGCGGGTGATATCGCTGAGATAACCGTTAAGCTGACAGCCTGTGTCAATCAGCACCATGTCACCTTGTTTTAAGGTTTGTGCATCCTTTACACCATGGGGGAAGCTGGTGGCCTGGCCGAATAGCACGATGCAGAAATAGTTACCGGCCACGGCACCTACTTTTTTGTGCGCCGCATTGATAAAGGCTTCCACTTCACGGGTGCTGATCCCTTCATGAAGAATCGAGGCCGCGGCCTTGTGTACTTCCAAGGTCATGTCCATGGCGCGCTGAATAAGCGCCAGCTCATTGGCTGATTTATGCATGCGGCAATGCTTAGTTACTTCGCCGCCGTTGACCAAGGTGTAATTGGGCGCCGCTTTTTTAATGCCATCGGCAATAAAAAATTGCGCGCTTTCATCTATGGCTAAAGTCGCAGTGTCGCCATAACCCAGTTGCGTCATCACATCGCGAACTAGTTCATAGGGATTTTCTTCTTCCTGCCAGGCATGAATGGGGGCATCAATCACCTGGTAGTCGCGTAGCGAACCAATTTCAAAAAACGGGGCGATAAAAGCAATATCACCTTGTGCAGGCAAAAGGGCGCCCACCAAGCGCTCACTGGCGTACCATTTTAAACCGGTGAAATAGGTCATATTGGTGCCGGCATTCAGGTAGACGGCATCGATGTGATTTGCCTGCATATAGGCCTGTGCTTTGGAGATTCGCGCACGGTATTCCGCCTCTTCAATGGGCGCGATATCTGTCGTCATATCGCTCAGTTGTGCCAATGCTTGTTCTTGTGTTTGATAGCCTATGCCCTTCATAGCGTCTAGCTCCTTAATTATTGAAACCGCGAGATGCAAAATGCATCGAGATTAATCGCGGTGGGTTGTTCGTTAATACTTGCTGCAATCAGCTCGCTGGTGATTGCCGCCTGGGTCAGTCCTAAGTGCTGGTGGCCCAGGGCAAAATACACCTGTGGGTGTTTGGGCGCCTGACCTATCACCGGCAGAGAGTCCGGGAGCGATGGTCGTGCCCCTTGCCAACATGCCTGTGGGTTGTAGTCTTCATTAATGCAGGGTACCAGCTCTTTGCCATGCTTGAGCAGGTGCTTGGCGCGGCGATAATCTGCTGGCGTATTTAAGCCAGCAAACTCCACCGTGCCGGCCAAGCGCAGCCCTTGTTGCATGGGCGTTATAATAAACTGCCGCTCGCCACAGGCAATGGGCCGTGTCACCTTATAGTGCGCTGGTAACTGATAATGATAGCCGCGCTCCGCTTCCAGAGGCAGGGTGTAACCAAGTCGTTGACACAGCACTTTACTATATGCACCGGCACACACAACCATTTTGCGATAAGCACGTGTCTGGCCTGCGGTAACTAACCGGCAAAACTCCCCATCATGGTGTATTGCCTCGACGCGCTGGGCCAAATACTCCGCGCCCGCTTGAATTAATGTATCAAAAAGGTGATCGCTCAGTGCTTTTGGTGAGGCGGTATGGCCAACTTGAGTAAAATAAAGCGCATAAGTGATTTTGGCGTTTAGCTCGGGCTCAAGGGCCTGCACTTGCGCTTTGTTGAGCACTTCAACGGCAATGCCCTGGGCTGCGTATTTATCGGCAAGCGCCTGAACTGTGCGTAGCGGCGTGTGCTCAAAGGTCAGCAAGGAGCCATTGCATTGAATATGAGTATCAAAATCTACGCCGAGCAGCCGTTGCCAGGCGTCAAGCGCCTGCTTATTAAGGGCCTTAAGGGCCGCAGTATGGCGCTTAAATGGGCGGTTTCGCATGTTCATGCAAAACCGCCACAGCCAGGGTAGCAGGCTAAAAAAGTAAGCAGGGCGAATGCGCAACGCACTGGTTGGCGTAAGCAGCATTTTGGGCAGCTTGGGCAACAAGCTTTTGCAGGCCAGGGGGAACACCTGCTCGGTGGCAAAATGCCCGGCATTGCCGAACGAGCATTGGCTGCCCGGTTGCTCCGGATCGTATAGATGCACCTTATGTCCTTGGCGTTGGAGTTGCAGCGCACAACTTAGGCCGACAACCCCCGCGCCGATCACCGCAATGGGCAAATCGTCTGTATGTACATCGCTGTGATGATTTTGCATTGAACCCTTCTTGTTTTTACAGCGCCAGTTCCCGAGATTTATTTATTCAATAATTTCAACCTATTGAACCTTGTTTCCTGAGTTTAAGAGCTTTCTTAGGAGGACTTTGGCGCGCCAATTTAATTTTGCATGTTGAATATTGTATACAATATACCTATTATGGCAAGCACAACGACAACATGAGGAATAACCATGAAGGTAAATTGGCAGGGTGTATACCCGGCAGTCACGACCCAGTTCAACAACGACGACAGCATAAATTTTGAAACCACGGCGGCGATGATCGACACCCTGATTAAAGAAGGAGTGCACGGCATTATCGTGCTCGGCACCGTGGGCGAGAATTGCTCTTTGCGCAGTGATGAAAAGCGTCAGGTTTTAGCCATGGCCAAAGAGGTGGTCGCCGGCCGCGTACCCCTATTAAGTGGCGTGGCAGAAACCACTACACAGTTTGCCATTGAGTTTGCCCAGGATGCCGAAAAGCTGGGTATCGACGGTTTAATGGTGCTACCTGGCATGGTGTATCGCAGCAGCGAACGCGAGGCCATCGACCATTATCAAAAAATTGCCAGAGCCACGGCGTTACCCATCATGATTTACAACAACCCGGTTACCTATGGCGTTGATGTGACCATTGACGGCATGCGTGTGCTGGCCGAGGAAGCCAATATCGTTTCGGTAAAAGAAGCCACCGCAGACACCCGCCGTATCACCGAGCTATTTAGCGCCTTTGGCGACCGTTATGTGGTGTTCAGCGGCGTTGATGATATCGCTCTTGAGTCTATGATGCTGGGCGCAACCGGATGGATCTCGGGCCTTACCAATGTCTTCCCTCGCGAGTCGGTCGCCATTTATAAACTGGCGCAACAGGGGCGTTATGAGGAAGCCCGTGAGTTGTGGCGCTGGTTCTTACCGCTGTTACGTTTAGATACCATCCCTACCTTGGTGCAGTGCATCAAGTACGCCGAACAGTTGGCTGGTCGCGGCAGTGAGCGTACCCGTGCTCCGCGTTTATCCCTGACCGCCGATGAAAAAGCGTACGTTGAGCGCCTTTACAACGAAGCGCTTGATAATCGCATTGACCTTAGCAAGTACAACCTGGACTAGCCTATGAACCGCGGAACCTTCTTTTGTATCGACGGCCATACCTGCGGGAATCCGGTTCGCTTGGTCACAAGCGCCCATCCTTCCCTAGAAGGGCAAAGTATGAGTCAAAAACGTCAGCACTTTTTGCGTGATTATGACTGGATCCGCAAGGCGCTGATGTTTGAGCCGCGCGGTCACGACATAATGTCGGGTTCGTTTCTCTATCCGCCGACAACAGCAGACGGTGACGCGGCCATTTTATTTATCGAAACATCGGGCTGCTTGCCCATGTGTGGTCACGGCACTATCGGTACCGTGACCTTTGCCATCGAAAACGGCCTGCTGACTCCGCGTACGCCGGGAGTGGTCAAGCTGGATACCCCGGCTGGAAGAGTTCAAGCCCATTACCGCATGCAAGGTGACAAGGTGGAGGCGGTGAAACTCTTCAATGTGCCCGCCTACCTTGCTTATGAACAAGTGCAGGTGGATGTGCCGGAGCTGGGGTCGCTGTGTGTGGACATTAGCTTTGGTGGTAACTTCTACATCATCGTTGAGCCACAGGCCAACTTCCCCGGCATCGAGCACTGCACGGCGGCACAGCTATTGCGCTGGAGCCCTTTACTGCGTGATGCCATCAACGCGCAGCTTGAGTGCGTCCACCCTGAAGATGCAACCATGCGCGGCGCCTCTCATGTGCTCTGGACCGGGCTACCTAAAAATGACAATGCCAATGCCGCCAATGCGGTGTTTTATGGCGATAAAGCCATAGATCGCTCGCCCTGCGGCACCGGCACCAGCGCGCGAATGGCACAGTTATTTGCCAAGGGGCAATTGCAGCAAGGGCAGCCATTTGTGCATGAAAGTTACATCGGCAGCCAGTTTATTGGCTGCATTGAGTCGGTGACTGAAGTGGCGGGCAAAACCGCCATCATTCCCAGTATTGAAGGCTGGGCACGAGTGACGGGTCATAACGCCATAGTGGTTGATGATGACGACCCCTATGCCTTCGGATTTCAAGTTTTATAAGGAGACAGTGATGCCACATACACAACAGGCTCTGAGCGGATACAGCTATATTGCCGGTCAATGGCAACAAGGTAGCAGTGAGCGCTTTTATGGCTTTAGCCCGGTGCAAAATGAGCCATTGAGCCAGGCCTATTATGATATCAGCCTGGACTTGGTCGATGCTGCATGCGAAAGAGCAGCGCAGACGTTCGTTATCTATCGACAAACCAGCACGCAGGTGCGCAGTGAATTCTTAAACGCCATAGCCGACGAAATTGAGGCGCTGGGTGAGCAATTGCTAGAGGTTACGCACCAAGAAACCAACCTGCCCATGGCCCGTCTGCAAGGCGAGCGCGGGCGCACCATTAATCAACTGCGCGCATTTGCCGATGCCTTGGCGCAGAACCTGGCACCCTTACATATTAGCCGTGAAGACCTGGCCGACCCCGCACGGCAGCCGTTACCCAAACCCCATACCAAGCTGAAATATTTGCCGCTTGGCCCCGTCGCGGTCTTTGGCGCCTCTAACTTCCCTTATGCCTTCTCTACGCTCGGCGGCGACACCGCGGCGGCGCTAGCGGCGGGCTGCCCCGTGGTGATGAAGAGTCACCGGGCTCATCCGGGCACCAGTGAGCTGATGACCCGCGCCATCGACAAGGCTATCCAGCGTTGTGATATGCCCGCCGGGGTGTTCTCTATGCTGCAAGGCGTAAACTATGACATCTCCCATCGCCTGGTAGCCGCACCGCAAATAAAAGCAGTGGGCTTTACCGGCTCCATGGGGGTTGCCAAAGCCTTGATGGCCACCATTCAAACCCGGGCTGAACCAATCCCCTTTTATGGTGAACTGGGCTCCATCAACCCACAGGTTATCCTACCTGAGGCCTTGCACAGTAAGCCTGAACTTGCAGAGCAGTTGTGCGCATCCATGTTGATGGGCAACGGTCAATTCTGTACCAGCCCGGGACTGTGGTTGGTGCCGGCCACTGGCTGTGATGCCTTTATGGATAAGGTGATAGAAAGTATTAACACTGCCCCTTCCGATACCTTACTAACACCGGGGATTGTGCGCTCGTTTGCGCATGCGATTGAAAGCCTGACCGAGTGTAAGGCGACAACCCTGGTGGCACAGGGGGCAAGGCAACGTGACTTCCACGCCAATGCCCATGTGTTTAGCTGTGATGCCAAGGCATTTTTGCAAACGTCCTTGCTCCATGAAGAGGTGTTTGGTCCCTGTGCCTTGATTGTTCATTACACCGACTCGGTGCAACTGATGGCGGTGATCAACGCCTTAGAGGGGCAACTTACGGCTTCTGTGCATGGTGCCGATGAGCAAAACGATGAGCATCAGGCTTTGCTTGAGGCATTAAGTTACAAGGTAGGGCGGCTGATTTTCGAGCAAATGCCAACGGGAGTCGAGGTGTGCCCGTCGATGAACCATGGCGGACCTTTCCCTTCTTCTACCGATGTGCGTTCAACCTCGGTGGGCCTGGAGGCCATGCGCCGCTTTATGCGTCCTTTGTGCGTGCAAAAATAGCTCCCTGATAGGAAGGAAACGTTAAGCAAGACGTCCCCAAGCGCTGCCGCATCCCGTGTGTGGTCGCGCTTTTTCACCGTCCAAAAGTATACAAGATACTCGAAATAGCTTGGGTCCATCGGTATACTGTATAAAAGATGCAACTTATTGAAAGTACTATGGCAATCGAACATAAAACCCGCACCCAGCTGGTCGCCGAGGCGATTCGAGAAAAAATTCTGACCGGTGAATTTAAATCAGGCTCACCGCTGCGTCAGGCGGCCTTGGCCGAAGAGCTTAATGTCAGCCGTATTCCGGTGCGTGAAGCCTTGTTGCAACTTGAAGCCGAAGGTCTGGTCAATTTTGAAGCCCACAAGGGGGCCTCTGTGACCGAGGTTAGTGCCTCGCAAGTGGATGAAATTTTCGACCTGCGCGCCTTGCTCGAGGCGGAGTTACTGCGTCATTCCCTGGACAAACTCTCCGTAGAAGACTTGCAAGACGCCGAAGCCCTTTTAGAGGAACTTGAAACGGCCATGGCGGCTGGCGATACTCAGGCCGCGACGGGTCATCTTAACAGCGCCTTTCACGCTAAGCTGTATAGTCGCGCCGAACGTCCACAAACCCGCGAGCTGGTAGAGCAATTCAGTAAAAACTCCGAGCGTTACGTGCGTATGCATATTCTCCTTGCCGGAGGCCTTAACACCGCCCCGGAAGAGCACCGCGAATTGCTGAAATTATGCCGCGCTAAGCGAGTGGATGCGGCCTGTGATTACCTCATTCGCCATATTACCGGTGCCAAAGAAGACATCAAAAAGCTGCTGATTAAGATGGAAGCACAAAGCGCTTAAAGAAAAAAACAGGCAAAAGTGCCTGCTTTTTTAGTCTCTTTTTTGCATAAAAAAAGTGCTCACCTGGAGCGCTTGAAGTAACGATTATAAAGGAATAAAAACGAACTCGTTTAGCCTTGACCGCCTTTTTGGTTGCCTTGCAGAGCCTGGCAGCCATTGGCCTTGATATAGTCGACCGCATCCTTGGCCTGTACCAGGCCCCAGCCATAAGCAAACCGTAAAGACCGCCTTGCGAGTGCAAGGTGCCGCCAGCCGTCACACGGCCATCGAGCTTGGCGCAACCGCTTAACGTGGTTATTGCCCAAAGTATGAGTAATCCGAGATATGTTGATTTCATTGGACCTTCCCCAAAAATTTAAGATTTTTGTTTTTATATGTGTTGCCGCTTGTTATGCAAAGAGCCATTCAGGCGCTTTATCGACAAGCAGCGACTTACTGCCTACAAAAATTAGTAGAGCATTCGCCATGTGATTACAACGCACCGTCACGGCGAAAAGTAATCGAGATGGGATGGAGAAAAGCGAGGTGGAATTAAAAATCTAGTGTTAACAGGGTGTTACAATTGATTTTAAACACATGTGCCAAATGGTGTTATTTTGTACTCTTGTGTATCAGGTTTTAGCATTTAATACTTTTTGCTGTTGTTAGAATATAAGCTCTACTAATTCATAGTTATCAGTCATTTAATGATTTAATCGGTTCGCTATCCACACTGATAATGAAGAGCTTGTGTGTCGCCTATGGACATGGCATTATAGGTTTTATTGGATATTGTATGCAATTCTGATGGAGCCGATATAGATTGAGGCGTTATGTAGAGCCACTGGCTAAACCATCTTCTTTGTCTGCGCCAGCGAACGCAAAAACAGGCACTGACGCATTATTAAGGTTAGATTGGCTTGGCTGCTGTTATAAGGCATACATTGGCCATAACGGCCTTGTCACATCATTTATAGAGTCTTCTTACAAGGGGTTTTATTTACCATGAGCCAAGTTTTTTCTACGCGTTTGGCACGACTACAAAATCTTGTGCACTCGCAGGGTGATGAACTGCTAATAGTGCAGGGCTTTGAGAACATCTCCTACCTCACCGGCTTCTCTGGCCACGCGGCGACCCTGTTGGTGATGCCGCAAAAGGCAATGATGATCACCGATTATCGTTATTACCAGCGGGCCCTGAGTGAAACCCAGGATATCGAGGTGGTACAGCGGGACCGTGATAATGAAAGCTTGGGGGCCTGCATTGTGCGCTTAAGCGGCGCGAACCTGCGCATCGGCTTTGAAGCGGCGCATTTTAGCGTGGCACAATGGCAAGGCATAGCAAGTGAATTGAACGCCGTCTCGCTCACACCCAGAACCGATATGGTCGAGTCCTTACGCCGGGTCAAAGACGAGTATGAAATTGACTGTATACGTCGGGCGGCTGCTATCGCCGACAGTGCCTTGGCACAGACGCTAACGCAAATCAAAACCGGTATTACAGAGCGCGAGCTGGCCATTGAGCTGGACTATCAAATGCAGTTGCACGGCTCCACCGGCACCTCGTTCGATACCATTTTACTCTTTGCCGAGCGCAGTGCCTTGCCCCATGGAAACCCGGGGGATAAGCAACTGCTTGAGGGCGATTTTATTTTGATAGATTTTGGTGCCGTGGTGAATGGCTATCGCTCCGACATGACCCGCAGTTATGTGTGGGGGCAGCCCAGTGCTGAGCAACAGGCGATTTTCGATACGGTGCAAAATGCCCAGCGTGCAGCGCTGGATGCGGTGCGTCCGGGTATAAGCGCCCATGAGCTCAACGCCAAAGCCCACGAGGTGCTCCAGGCAAGCCCGTTCGGCCAATATGCCGGAGAAGGACTGGGTCACGGTTTGGGTTTATTCCTGCATGAAATCCCATTTTTAAAGCCCGGCGAGCAGTACCGTCTGCAAGCCGGTAATGTAATAACCATAGAGCCAGGTATTTATATCCCACACCTTGGCGGCGTGCGTTTGGAAGAAGACATAGTGGTCACGGCAGAAGGTTATGATTGCCTGACCCGGGCGCCACAACAGTTCATTTTAGGAGGTTGATATGAACATCATTACCGCCGAGCAGGTGCAACGGGTGATGGCCTACACGCCACTGCTACAGGCCTTACAACGGGGCTTCGCCGGTGAGGCAGGCACCCCCAGGCGCACTGTCTATGCGCTTGATAATAAGCCGAATAACCACGATGCCTTTGCCGTGTTACCGGCCTGGAATGACGAGGTAATTGGCGTCAAGGCGTTTACTTACTTTCCCGAGAACGAGCGCCAAGGTCGCTCGTCTTTATACTCAAAAATTATGCTGTTCTCGCGGGAATTTGGCGAGCCGCTGGCTTTGGTGGATGGCACCGAAGTGACCCTTTGGCGTACCTCCGCAGTATCGGCCCTGGCCGCTGATTATCTTGTGAGGAAAGATGCAAAACACCTGGTTTTATTTGGCTCGGGAAAATTGGCACCCTTTATGGCGCGAGCTCATATGGCGGTTCGCAACTACGCAAAAGTGAGCATAGTGGCGCGCAATGAACAAAAAGCGCAGGCGCTGATAGCGCTGCTTGAGGGGGAATACCCCCGCTGCCAGTTTAGCCATGAACCTGTCAGTGAGGAACTGATCGCCAGCGCCGATACCATTAGCTGCGCGACCGGCAGTCATGCGCCCTTGTTCGATGGCCGCTGGCTAACGGCCGGCACCCATGTGGACTTAATTGGTAACCACCATCGCGATGCCAGGGAATGCGATACCCACACTGTGGTCAATGCCAAGGTGTTCGTCGATAGTCGAGAAAATGTATTAAACGAAGCCGGAGAGCTGCTTATTCCAATCAATGAAGGCGTGTTTAGCGAAACGGATGTAATGGCAGAGCTTAGTGAGCTCGCCCGTGATAATGCCTATGCCCGTGAAAACGACACCGACATTACCCTGTTTAAATCGGTCGGTACGGCCTTGAGCGACTTGGTGGCGGCAAAATATGCTTATGATCAAATCACTTCTGTGGCGTAAGCCCAAAGCGCGCAGCTGTAAGGTGGTGGATATCACCGCGGTGCGCGACAACCGCGTCCTTCCCCTGGAATTAGTGGGCCAGCAGCAGATGCTGCTGACCTACCGTTACGGCAATGAACTGCGCTCGCAACTGATGCACATGGAGCCAACGCAGGCGGTGCCGCGTTATATATTGGCGGACGAGCAGGGTATGATAGCCACATTATCACAACGGCGATTGTTTTATGTGGTGTGGGCTTTGGCAGCAGTGGCCATTGGTTTGGCCGCGATGGTGGTCATGTTAAGCTAATAAACCTCAGCTATTTAAGTTCTTAGCCAAGGTGTTGGGTTTGGGCTAATTAGTTTATTTATGCCTTATGCGTTGAATTTTTGGGTGCAATTATTTGAATTACCCAATAAAAATGATTAACAATTGACGGCATTATGATTAAAACAACAAAAACAGCGCTTTCGCACCTGGGATCTTGAGTTTGGCATTAGTAGGGTGCTGCGGGGGAGGCTCCAGTGATCCCGACCCTCAACCCGTTGTTTGAAACCGTCGCTTTGAGTGGCAATGTGCAGCTAACACAGGTCGATGTGTCCGTATTCCCCAGCTAACCGATCTTTTTTATCGTTATGACTGAGGCACGCCCCGGTGTGATGTCGGTGTTGGACTTAAGTCAGAATGCAAACTTAGAGCGCCTGTGGTTGGGTTATCAATCTTTTACCCAGATAGACCTGAGTGCAAACCAGAAGCTCACCGAGCTTAATATCGAGAACAATAAATTGACCAGTATCGATGTCACCAATAACTCAGAGCTTACCTCGTTGACCCTCAACGATAACCAACTGACCAGTATCGACTTGGCCAATAACCCAGAGCTTGACACCCTGTATCTAAATAATAACCCCTTAACATCTTTGGATTTAACGGCAAATACCAAGCTTACGTATGTGTATTACGATGCCGATGTTCAATACGTGGGCACAGCCTGTAACTAGGCGTTAGTCTTAGCTTCTAGGTCAAAAGTTATGCCAACAAGGCGGGGTTATTTTACCCCGCCTTTTGCATGTGTCGGTCAAAAATAGCCTCGTCGTTTTGCTGATACACAGTGATTAGCTGGCGCAGGGCGCCTTGCATCATCTTCAGCGGCACCAGGGTAAAATACGCAGAAGCAATCACTACCATCATGGGATCGGCAAACACGGCGTACTTTGCCAGGCCTGCATAGCTTAGCAGTGAGGCAATAATAAACCCGGCCATCACCGCGGCGCTGATCACCGAGTCCATCAGCCATTGTTTAGACTCCGCCTCAATCAGCGCCGACTTAGTCTTGCTGCCGCGTTTGGCCAAGAGCCAATAGGTGGCGAGGCAGCCGACAAGATTGATCACGGCGAATACTAATGCCAGTCCAGTATCTACCTCGCGGCCTCCCGCTAAAATGGCCAAAACCGCCGAGACAAAAGAGGCGCCGCACATCAGGGTAATGGCAAAGCCCTTAAAGGCGATCACCGCCGGCTCAATCAAGTTGATATTTGCGTTATTCTGCCCCGCCTTGGGTGAGCGGATATACCAGGCGGCGGCCAGGGAAATAATGGTCAGAAACAGGCTAACCAGCGAGTAGGCGCCATCGAAGAGGATCACCAGTGAGCCCATCCAGACTCCCAGGCCTATGCCCATAAGAGCAAACACTAAGGCCGACGCGGTAGAGAAGGTTAATAATTTTTTCTCTAAAGAAATACTGCACGACATACACACCTCTATTTTGGCAATTTTTCGTCAGCTATCGCTGGCGTTTTATTTGTTGGTGCAGATTTTATAGTGGGTTTGGCTATTCCCATAATCGCTGAGCGACGATATTATCGTCGCTGGATGCTATGGCTTTATTTTGCTCTTTTAGCCTTGGCTGCAAACTAGTTAGATTTCAATGGATTTGTGCTTGATGAAAATAAGCCAGTTGGCAATGTTTCTCGCCATTAGCGAGTCGGGCTCTATTGCCGAGGCCGCGCGGCGGCTGGGGAAAAGCCGCACCACCTTGAGCTCGTCCTTAAGTGCGCTGGAGGATGAGCTTGGCGTTGAGCTCTTAGAGCGCAGTGGTAATCAGGTGATGCTTACCAATATCGGTCGGGTGATCAAGAACGATTGTGAGCGTATGGTGATGATAGCCAATGATATTTCCGGGCGCTGCCAGCAACATTTGCAGGGCGTTGAGTCTGTGCTGCGTATCGCTCGAGACGATGCCTTGCCCGAGTCTTATTGGCGCCAGCTTATTCATGATATGAGTATGCAGTTTCCCGGCACCAGCGTGTCTGTGTATATGGCGCCGCCACCGGAGCTTAACGACATGGTGGAGCAGAATATGGTTGATATCGCCTATTGCTTATTGCCTCATAGCAACCGCTTGCCGAACACCCACCATGTCAAGCTGGGGGAAATTCGCATGATGACGGTGGCCAAGAGCGATCATCCCCTGTGTAAGCTCTCTCAGGTTGTTCGCTCCGACCTGGCTCGCTATACCGAATTTGCTTTGGCGACCATAGACGATGAGGGGTTACGCGCCGTGTCACCAGCCTCAAGTAATTATATAGCCCTGCCGTTTTATGAGCATCTACGCAATGCGGTGCTCGATGGCACCGGTTTTTCCAATGTGCCCTCGGTGCTTATTAACCCCTATCTGCGCGATGGCAGTGTGAAGGTGCTCAACTATGATCAGGCGATGCAGCGCCAGGCTTATGGCATGATCCAAAATCGTTATAGCCAGCTCGGCGGCTTGACCCAATGGCTGGCCGAACAATTAGAGAACTATTTGAGCGAGGGCTAGGCCAGCTAAGTCTTAGGCTCCTTATTAGGTAAGAGCGAGCGCAGCAGGTTTTCCATCTCCTGCTGCGTCATAAAGCAGGGTACAGGGTAATCCGGGTGCGCTTCCGCCAGCGCTTGCTTGGCAATAAGTGGGATATCTTCGGCTTTTAAATCGGCAATGAAGGGTGGAATAGCCAGCTCATCCAGCAGCGCATAAATTCTATCGCGCAACTGGGAGGCATTGCTTTGCTCGCCTAGAGTCTGCTTTGCTAATTGCTCCAGACTGGCATCGACTCTTTCGCCATAAAAATCCAAAATGGGTCTAAGCGCTAAAGCATTGGCGAGGCCGTGACCTAGGCCGTAAAAAGCCCCTAGCTGATGGGCGATGGCATGCACATAGCCGACCGAGGTGCGGGTAAAGGCCTGACCGGCAAACATGGCGGCCCAGAGCATGTCGGTGCGGGCGCCGAGGTCGTCGGGATGGTGATAGGCCCTGGGCAACGCATCGAGAATAAGCGCCACGGCTTTTTCACTTTTATCTCGCGTATAGGCGGTGGCATTGATGCCAATATAGGCTTCAAGGGCATGGGTGAGCGCATCGATGCCGGTGCTGGCGGTCAGTGCCGGCGGTAAGCCGGTAGTGAGCTCGGGTAAAAACAGCACGCCCTTGGGCACCAGGCAGAGATCATTGATGGAAAATTTGATTTTACGCTCGGTATCGCTGACTACGGCGGCCACCGTAACCTCGGAGCCGGTGCCCGCGGTGGTGGGGACAACATACACAGGGGGCAAGGTGCGTAGCACCTTAAACAGTCCCTGCATTTGTCGTAACGACTTGTTGGGGCGAGCGATACGTGCGGCGATAAGCTTGGCGCAATCCATGGCCGAGCCGCCGCCAATGGCCAGCAGGGTGTCGCACCGGCTTGCTTGGTAGCAACGCACGCCTTGCTCTATCTGTTCGATACTGGGGTTGGCGCCAAGCTCGCTATAGATAATCACCTCGATATCATTGGCCAGCAGTTGTTCTTTTAGCTGGGCATGTAAATCAAGGGCGATAATACCCGGATCGCTGACCAGCAGTATGCGTTGGCACTTTTGCGCGCGTAAATGTGCCAGCCATTGTTCAATGGCCTTATCACCGTGAAACACATGGGGCTCGGGAATAGGCAAAAGCATGGCCGCCAGGCGCAAACCGAGATGATACATGCGATAAAAAAGGTGTTGAGCGGCCATTTTTCCCTCTGCTAAGGCATTGAATAAATTCTTATTCTTATAAAAGCAAATTTAGAAACTAAACACCAGTACAGCACTCAGTTAGAGCCTGATCAGATAGCGCTGCACGCATTTATCGCCGACTTCTATTTCAGAGTCGAGCCGGCCGCCGCAGGCGATGATGGTTCGTCCGGAGGCCTGATTATCCTTATAGCAATGGATATGCACCTCATTGACCTGGCGCTGCTGCAAAAACGCAATGGATTTGGCCATCAGCACCTTGCTCAAACCCAGCCCGCGTTTGGAAGGGCGAATGCTTAAGCCGATATGACCGCCGCAATGGGCAATGGCGTCATTCAGGGTGTGGCGAATATTGGTGACCCCAAGGATTTCACCCCTATCGACCAGCCACAAGGTTGAGCTTGGTACATAACCTGCTGGCAGGTTTATTCCCTTGGCAAAGTTATCCAGCCTTGCCAGTAGCGTGGGAAAATCCTGGTGCTCAAAATCGAGGGGAAACGGGTAGCGCTCTTCATCGCCTAACTCGACGATATAGTCGCGGTACGATTGCTCAAACGCCTGGCCAGGGGTAACTAACTCCATGTATTTAATTTACTTTATATTGCGATTTTGATTTTAGCCAGCTTATATCAAGTGTGCGCAGAACGGCTAGCGTATTTGCAAAATAATGGGGCCAACTGGCCCCGGATAAAGCGAGCTAAAATAAATGTCGATGCTGCTCATCGTAGCTGAGGTGCTTTGGCATCAGGTAATCGCGATACAGATAGCGATAAAGCTTGTTGATCTTATGTTTTGCTTTGTCTTCTGCGTTTTCCTCCGTCGCCGGGTAGTTGTCTAAAAAGGCGGTAAATCCATCCTCATGTTGAGCGGCCAGTTGCGCCAGGGTATCGGCGTAGCCTTGATAGAAATCTCCTTTTAGGTGCTGTTGCAACTGGCGCAGGCCATTTAAATCCTGCTCGGCCAGATAGCGAATGGCGAGATAAGACCATTGGTAAATTTGCCGGCTCGAATCCGCATAACTGGTGTCGAAAATCTCCGTCAGTGTCGGGCGCTCTGATGTTGGTGTTTCTGCAATGGCTTTATAGGCTTTTGGGTTGTGTTTACCCTTGGCGACTAATTCCGCCAAACCTTCACTCCACCAAACCAGTTGTGCCGGAAAGTGACCAAAACCGCCATATTTATTAAAGCGCCCATCCAGGTAATGTACGTACTCATGATTTAGATTCCACACCTTGTTTGCGTCTTCTAGCCAAAATGCCCTAAAGGTATAAAAGGTGGCCTGGTTATTGGGGTCGCTCGGGGTGCCTTCGATATACATGCCACCGTTATTGGTATTTATGTCGAACAGCAGCTGGCCGTAACGGTTATAGTCGGCATATTGGTCAAAAATCACCACTCGTAGGGCCTGGTTATGATCATTTGCCACCGGCTGATATTGGGTATCGAGCAGGGTATGAAAGTCCTCCTCCTGTGCGGTAAGCCTGTTACAGCTATAGGCGAGTTGCTCGGCGTCTAATGAGGTGGCGCGAATAAACAGGCGTTCGCTGCACTCATGATTTATTGGTAGCGCCTGGTCGATATCAATTTCCAGGCACTGACCTTTAAATGTGTCATGGCAACTGCTTTTGCCGCGAAAGCTATTGACCAGGTAAATGCTTGAAAACAGCGTTTGTTGCTGGGTCTTGTCTGACTCTGCCTTGGTCAAGGCCTGCCACACCTGAGTATCCAATAACTGCTGTTGCTCTTGGGCTAACAACTGGTGCACATAGCCCAGCACCCACAGGGCATGGGCCTGTTGCCAATCGCCTCGGGCGATGCTCTTGAGTAAGACCTGACGCAGCCTAGCGTCTGAACTGATGCTCTGGGCCAGTTGCTCGTTATCACGGGCGCTAAAGGCCAAAAAACCCAGGGCACGATAGCTTTCCCACAGGGCGTAATCGCCTTCTAGCGATGCCTGAGTCTGCTCTTTGGCTATGGTATTGAGCGTATTTTCAAGCCATTGTGGCGCCTCATCATAGAGTTCGGGGGTATCGAGTAGGCGGTACAGTGTCACCGCATAGTGCTCTAAAAATCGCTGTTGCTGCGCCTTTGGCGCATCCTCAACTCGCTCTATTAAGGCCTGTAACTGAGAGCTTAGAGCCACTAATTGCGACTCCTTGATGGCGTCTAGATCGCCCTTGTAACTGTAGGCGCGCAAAAAATACAAGGCATTGTTTAGCGCTGTCCAATCGACCGTGCGCGCATCGGCCTGGGTTGAGATAAATGTCAGAGTGTCCTCGAAGGCTCTGCCAAAGGCTTCGTCTGACGGGGTGAGTGTCGGCGAGCTTTGCCAGATATCAACATAGTTATAAGTATCTGTTGTCGATGGAGTTTTATGCACCGAGGTACTACAGGCGCTGATCAGGGTCAGCGCGATAAGTGCTGTAATTTTTTTCATTGTGATCGCGTTAGAGTGAACGAATAAAGCAACAAAATACATTTAAAATATATTGTATACAACAATTTGAGGTGGATTTCTTGCAAAGGGTTGGATTTTGATCGATTATATTGTGCACAATGTAAATGAGGTTCCCTTATGACTATCTATGAATTTTCCGCGACCAATAACCGGGGTGAAGAAGTATCTTTATCCGCCTATAAAGGCAAGGTGATGCTGATTGCCAATACCGCCAGCAAGTGTGGCTTTACGCCTCAATACCAGGGCTTAAATGATCTATATAAAGACCTGCAAGCAAAGGGGCTTGTAGTGCTAGGTTTTCCCTGTAACCAGTTTGGCGAGCAAGAGCCGGGCAGCGACAGTGAGATAAGCGAGTTTTGCGAGCTGAACTATGGCGTGTCTTTCCCCATTATGAGCAAGATAGATGTTAATGGTGCGGACGCCCATCCTTTGTTTGACTACCTTAAGGCTCAGGCCCCCGGTCTGCTGGGCACTAAGAAGATCAAATGGAACTTTACCAAGTTTCTAGTCGATCAAAATGGCAAGGTACTGAAGCGATATGCCCCTTTAACCAAGCCAGAAGCGATCCGCGCCGATATAGAAGCCCTGCTGGGGAATTAAGATGAGCGGGGATCAGGATCTCTATTTGCAAAACCAGCTGTGTTTTAAGCTCTATACCGCTTCACGGCTGGTGATCCGCGGCTACCAGCCGATGCTGAAAGACCTTGGGATCACCTACCCCCAATACCTGGTGTTGCTGGTACTGTGGCAGGCCAAGGAGCAAGAAAAGTTGCCGCTAAGCTTAAAGGCCCTGGGCTCGCGTTTGCATCTCGACTCGGGCACCCTAACACCCTTATTAAAGCGCATGCAGCAGGTCGACTTGATCAGCCGGGTGCGAAGTGAGCAGGACGAGCGTCAATTGCAGATTGCCTTGACGGAGCAGGGGATAGCCCTGGCGCCCAAGGCTAAAAAATGGCGGGCAACACTCAGTGAGGGCCTGGCCTGCCAGCAGCAGGCGTTAACCGAGATGGCCCAGCAGCTCGATCAGTTTATTGCTCTGCTAGAAATTGAATGACCCGAATCTGTCATTTAACTATCTGAAAAATATGATATCTTTTTAGCCAATTACATTGAATGAGCCCCCGCTTATGACCAGCGTCTGGCTATAACTTTTATCACGATACTCTCTTTACTAATGCCGGCACGCCCATCTGGTGGCCACAATTTTGCGGCATTGGTGGATCTGGTGTTGGCCCTTTACTTGTGTGCGCTGGCAGCCAGTTCCGGCGCGCTCAGGCTGCCGGGGTAGCGCCTGATCCACAAAGAATAATGGTCATTGCAACCGGCATTGACGCAAATGGCTCAGCAGCTCGATTAGTTTAAGAGGATTGAAAAGTATACGGCAACCTCAAAATACACTAAGGTTAGTAGGAAATTTAATTTATATAAAAAGGACTTATGATGAAAAAACTAATCCTAATTTTAAGCCTGATGGTGACCAGTCTAAGCTGGGCGGGAGAAACGCCGAGCGTGGAAGTGGCGAAATCCTGGCTAGGCGGCATAGATGCAGGTCTTTATGAGCAGAGTTGGGATGAGGCCAGTGCTTTATTCCAAGAGCAGATCACCAAGGAGCAGTGGCGAGATATTATCAAGGCGGTCCGCGCGCCTCTGGGTGAAGTCATCAGCCGCAACGAGCTGGGTCGCCAAAGCTTTACCTCTTTGCCAGGCGCCCCTGAAGGCGAATACCTGGTGCTGCAATTTAACACCGAGTTTGCCAATAAAGCGGGGGCAGTGGAAACCCTGACATTGAGCAAAAATGGTGATAAATGGCAGGCGGTGGGCTGCTTTATTAAGTAACTAAGCTGGTTCCTAACTAGCAAGCCATTCAAGGAGGAAGCATGAAGACAATACTCAGCATTGACGGTGGTGGTATTCGGGGATTGCTTCCCGCTTTAGTCCTAGCGCAAATAGAAGCTCGGCTTAATTGCCCCATTGCCAAGTGTTTTGATCTGATAGCCGGTACCTCGACCGGCGGGATTCTAGCCCTGGGTCTGGCTAAGGACGATGGGCAGGGCGTACCTCAGTATAGCGCTCAAGCACTGGTGGACATGTATGAGCAACATGGTAAGGAGATATTTCCACGCTCCTTGTGGCGCGGCGTCTCTTCTGTCGGTGGTTTACTCGATGAAGCCTACCCTCATAAGGGCCTTGAGCTCATTCTTAAGCAATATTTTAACGATGAACCTCTGGGCGCTTCACTGACCCGATTACTGCTTACCACCTATGATATTCATAACCGCAAGCCGCTGTTTTTAAAAAGTTGGCGCCTGGAGCATCACACCGTATTGATGCGCCACGCGGCGCGGGCTACATCCGCTGCTCCCACTTATTTTGAACCCGCTCATATTCCCGTTGATGGTGCCAAGCGTGCCCTGGTCGATGGCGGTGTGTTTATTAACTCGCCTTCGGTGTCGGCCTATGCCGAGGCGCAGCGTATTTACCCCGAGGAAAGTGAATTTATGCTGGTATCTCTGGGCACAGGTGAGCTCAATCGCCCCATAGAACTGCATGATGCTAAGGACTGGGGCAAGGCCGGCTGGGTGGCACCCCTGTTAAGTTGTATCTTTGATGGGGTGGCGGATGCCGCCGATTATCAAATGGATAAGCTGTTGGGGGATAACTACTATCGCCTGCAAACCACACTGGATATTGCCTCGGACGATATGGACGATGTCACCAATGGTAACATCGCCAACCTAAAATCCGAGGGCAACAAGCTGTTGGAAGCCAGTACGGCCGAGCTTGATGCGCTATGCCAGCGCTTAGCCGACAAAAATTAGCGCCCTTGGGCTAAGCCTTTGGATAAAGCTTAGGGGTTATGATGCTTCGGCTTCCTTGTCGCTCTTGCTCTCGCCCTGCATCGAGCTGCCGATAGAGGCGATGATCACCAGGGCGATGGCAAGCCATTGTAATGGTGTGAGCAACTCACTGAGGATCATAAAACCGGCCAGCGCGGCAATGGCGGGCTCCATGCTCATCATCACGCTAAAGCCTTGTGCCGGCATATTGCGCAGCGCCACCATCTCTAGGGTATAGGGCAGAGCACTGGACATAATCGCCACTAAAAAGCCCAGCGGGATCACTTCCCAGCTCAGTAGTGCCATGCCTTGATGGGCGGCGCCATAGGGCACTAACACAAAGGCGGCTACTGTCATGCCCAAGGCCACTGTGCGCCCCCCGGAGCTTTGGTTACCTGTGCGCTTGCCAAATAAAATATAGCCAGCCCAACAGGCTCCGGCGGCTAATGCCAGGGCAACACCCACAGGGTCCAGGCCTGTCTCGGCATCTATTTCCGGCAATAACAGAATAATGCCGGCAATGGCAAAAGCCACCCACAGCAGATCCCGTTTACGTTTTGAGCTCAGCAACGCCACCGCCAAAGGCCCGGTAAATTCCAATGCCACACCTATACCTAAGGGAATACGTTCGATGGCGTAATAAAAAGCGATGTTCATGCCGCCTAAGCACAGGCCATAAACTATAATGCTACGCCACTGCTGACCCTGGGGCAGGGCTTTCCAAGGGCGAAAAACAAGACACAATACCAGGGCCGAAAACCCCAGGCGCAGCGCCGTGGTACCCTCGGGACCAATTAAGGGAAACAGTTGTTTGGCGATTGAAGCGCCGGACTGTATGGTAACCATGGCCAGTAAAACACAGCCGATGGCGGTCAGCAGCACACGGTGGTGAGCAAAAAACATGTTGAAAACCTGTGTTTAGTGAAGTGGCGCTAGTGTAGCTAAGCACCTTGTTTGGGTAAACACCGCAAAGGGCTACTGGTCGTATTTTTATTGGCTTTGGTCTTGAACTTGAGTGCGCTTATCTAAGTTAGCCGCCAGAGGCAGAAAATAGTTGCTGTAAGGACTTCGCTGTTTACCTGCTCCATAACGGCCAGATTTTAAAAGTTTTTCAACAAGACATTCAATGCAAAGCGCTTTTATAAGGGTAATATTAGGAAAACCTAGCTCACCTGTTACTATGCACTGTCCTAGACGGGGGAGTTACTTCTCTGTTTAATTTGCACTATTGATCACATTAAGCAACGATACCGGCACCAATTTAGGTTTATAGCCAGCCTGTTTATGGAGTTGTAAATGAATGAAAATAAAACAAATAAACTAAATCGTCTGGTGTTCTTAGGGCTTGGGCCCTTAGTGATGCTACTGAGCTGTTTAATCGACCCGCCAAGTGGCATGCCGGTCGCGGCCTGGCGTACCGCTGGTTTGACTTTTTGGCTGGCTTCTTGGTGGGTGAGTGAGGTGGTGCCTATCCCAGCGACTTCCCTATTGCCCTTAGTGGTGGTGCCACTGGCCGATATTGCTTCTATTACAGCCGTGAGTGAGCCCTATTCAAACCCGATTATTTATCTTTTTTTAGGTGGCTTCTTGCTTTCCATTGCTATGGAACGCTGGGGTTTGCATAAACGCATTGCCTTGAGCACCTTGTTGTTGGCTGGTAGTAAGCCCAGCATACAGATTATGGCTATGATGCTGGTGACTGCCTTTTTATCCATGTGGATGTCAAACACTGCCACTGCTGTGATGATGCTGCCCATTGCGCTTTCCGTGATCCATCTGCTGCGCGAAAATGGCAGCGAGTGTGACAACTTCTCCAAGGCCTTGTTATTGTCTATCGCCTATGGCGCCAGTACGGGCGGTATTGCCACGCTTATAGGCACACCTCCAAACGCATTAATGGCCGCTTATCTGGCCGACAGCTATAACATAGAAATTGGTTTTGCTACTTGGATGTTGATTGGTGTGCCGCTGTCGGCGGTCTTGTTGGCGCTGGCTTGGCTATGGCTGACCAAGGTGATGTATAAGGTTGATACAAGCGCGGTGCAGGTGGAAACCCGAGGCATGTTTAAGGAGCAGCTTGCGACCTTGGGAAGCATGTCGCGAGCGGAAAAGGGCGTGCTGGCTGTGTTTGTCTTTGCCGCCATTGGCTGGGTGCTGCGCCCACTGTTGGCCAAGGCCTCCGGGCTGGCTATTTCCGATACCGGCATTGCCATAATTGCGGCGCTGCTGCTGTTTATTTTGCCGGCTAACAAAGGCAGTGAAGAGCGTATTCTTGATTGGGACAGTGCCGCTAAAGTGCCTTGGGGGATCTTGTTATTATTCGGAGGTGGCCTGGCGTTAGCAGCCATGATTAATGCTTCAGGCCTGGCCGATTACATAGCCAACATGCTCAGTGGTGCCAGTGCTCTGGAGTTGGCTTTGGGGGTGTTAATAGTGACGGCTTTAATCACTTTCTTAACCGAGATCACCAGTAATACCGCAACCGCTGCGGGCTTTTTACCCTTGCTAGGCCCTGTGGCCGAGTCGATTACCGGCACCCCCTTGGTGTGGGTGATCCCGGCGGCGCTTGCGGCCAGTTGTGCCTTTATGATGCCGGTGGCAACGCCACCTAATGCCATCGTCTTTGGCTCCGGTGAGCTGAAAATTAAGGACATGATACGGGCCGGTTTTGTGCTGAACCTGATAGCCATAAGCCTTATCACACTAGTGACCTTAACCTTGGCTCCCCTGGTGTTTGGTTTCTAAAGCTCAGCCTTTTCAAACTAAGGCCGCTCAGCGGCCCTAGTGGATATGCAGCTCTAGCTTATTATCCAGAATGGGCAACAGGGCGCGCTCACGGCGCAGGTCGTCTTGCTCATGCTCAAGGCGATGGCGGCGGTGCTTAAGCTCGCGGCGTTGATCGCGGGTAAGCTCCTCGGAGTGCAACTGCCAATGGATGCGTTTAAGCTCGTCGTCAATCTCGTTAAGGCGTGAAGATATCTCATTGCGATGGCGGTTAACCACATATCTGTCATTCCCCTGTTGCCAGGCGAGGCGAAATTCTTCGCTTTGGCAAATGGGGTTATAGTCGCGGCCATTAAGACCCTGAGTAAAGGCGTTTTCCGGCTCACAATAATCTTTTAAGCCTTCCTGATGACCACGCTTATAGTCTTGCAAAGTCGGGCGTACGCCGTATTCGAGGCAGTCATAAATAATGTTTTTACCCTTGGCCAGGGTACGACCCTGCTGGCCATGGTCGAAGCCGATATCAAACCAGTCACCGCGTTCGCATTGCTGCTGTGAGATGCTGGAGCAAGCGCTGAGCAGTGCCAGCATCATTATTATTAATCCGCTTCGGATTAAAGCCATAGTGATATCCTGTTGTACTTACTTATTGAAATACCGGCTATAAGCGGTATTCAGCGCCGTAAAAACGGCATAAATTAGGGCTAATTTACCCAAGTTCAGTGCGTTATTAAAGAGTACCAAGGGTGAACAAGCGCTGTTTTTGAATCAACAGCGCCTGCCTAACGCGCCAAAATACCTGAGTTAGCGGGCAAATAACAGGCTTAAGCGGCGCTTGAGTTCGGGTTTATCGAGCTGGCCATAATAGAGCAGCAGGTCGTTTTTACCGTCGTCGTTGATATCCGTGCTGCTGATATAACTGCCGGATTGCGGTAGCGTAAGCTTTTGTTTTTGGCTGCGGGCGAAGGTTTTTTGTCCCTGATTAATGCGATACACCAGGGTATCGTTATCTTCAGAAAACAACAGGTCTTGGCGGCCATCGCCATTGATATCGGCAAGCATCACCAAAGGATCGCTGGCGCGGCCCTTACTGATGCTAAAGTTCATTTCCGTTTCATAATCCAAGGATGGCTTTTGCGGGAACTGGCCCTGGGTATTTTGCCAATACAGCAATATATCCTGATCTATGCTGCTGGCCAGCAGCGCTGATATCACCTGTGATACTCCAAGTTCAAAACTGGCAACCATCACTTCCAGGCGGCCATCGCCGTCGATATCCTGCAACTGCAGGTCGGTCAGGGTGCCATCGGCGCTGACCTGGGTATCTGCTTTATTGGCGTAGCTTAGTTGGCGCTGTTTATCCAAACTGCCGTAGTAAATTTCGTAATCATTGCTTCTATCGAATACCCCTGAGCTCTGGGTGTAGCGCACGACCAAATCCGGGATGGCATCGCCATTGATATCCTCGAAGCGTTCCAGCTTGCGGTATTTAAGGTCGCTTTGATCCAGGGGTTGGCCATCGTCACCGAGTTGATCCCACCAGTCTATGCTGTGGATGCCGTCGCGGATGGCGACTTCTTGGTGCTCAAAGTGACGCTTATGGGCGTAGTAAAGGTGTAACCTGCCCTCATGCAGATGGGCGATATCGAGGCGACCGTCTTGATTCAAATCCAGGGTGAATACCTGGGCCGGGGAAGCATTGAGTTCGACGCCATTGAGTACGCTGTGGCTGCCAATATCCAGGCTCACTTTTTTATGGCCGCCTTCATGCTGCGAGAGCCATACATGCAGCTCGGTAAAATCCGCCAGCATGATGTCGCTTGCGCCATCGTTATTAAAGTCGTGGATAAAGTCGATTTGGCGCATAAAGTTACTGCGCTTAATACGATAAATGGAAGACACATCGGCAAACGCAAATAGGCGTGCCTCACCTTTTTGCTGCGGATACTGGTAACGGCCGACATGATCATGAGCCAAAAAATATAGCGTGTGTTCGCTCTTTTTCTGCTCACTGATATCGTAAGCAAAGTATTCTTCGCCCATGGCAAAACGGTCTACCAATTGTAATTTTCCATCGACCACGGCCAGCACAGCGACCTGGTGTGCCTGGGATTCATTACGGCCAAAAACCACAATTTCCTTGCCCGGATGTGGGGTGAGATCGGCGCTTAGCGGCGTGCGACTGATATTAAAGTCAAGATCTATGCTCAGCGCCTGGAATGGTTCGGCTGCCGCGGGTGTTGCCATCAGGCCCAGTGGCAGGCTGGCCAGTAATGCAGTTTGTAGAAATCCCTTCATGGTCGTCCTCGGCGGTACGCTGTTTGTTTTTTACTACAGTGCCAACAGCGGTGCATGAGTGCAAGGGGTAATATGTAAGCAAGTGTTCGGACTGTGCAAGCAAATATAAAGAGCGATTTAAGATTATTGGTATGAATGCCTTGCAAGGCTAAAGCCTCGCCTACAGAGAGTCGTGGGAGCTTTCGTGTAGGCTGACAAAAAGGTCCTTCATACCTAATCGGCCTTGTTATGAAAGTCCGCCAGCCAGCGTTGCCATTGGTTGTCATAGCCCTGCATATGGCGATGTTGTTTGGAGTTTATATGACCCTCGCGGTCTTGCTCGCTGTGAAACGGGCCGGCGCGGCACAGCAAACAGCAGTGCGAGTCATCAAGGTGATGGCGGCGATGGCAATGGGCGCTTATCTCGCTCTGGGCGTTAAGGGCGTAGGTGTAGGTAATGCCCAAGGTGTCTTTAACATGCTTATCGCGGTCGACATTGCGCACCTTGTAGCCGGGAAAGCGGCGTAAATCAAAGCGCTGCTCACCTAAGAAGTGCATTGGCGTATGCGATGTTAAGGCATGGTCTAAGCCCCAATGGCTATAGGGTTTAACGTCTTTGGAGGTGATATAACACAGACCTGCCCCTTGTGGGTCGAGAGCATAACGGGCGCTGTTGAGCAGATACTGGTGCAACAGCGCGCGATTGAGAATATTCAAGCCGCCGTTTTGTTTTGCCGCCGCAAAGGCCTGCATCGAACCAAGCTGGCTTAACAGCGGAAACTGGAAAATAACCAGATCGAAGCGCTTTTCACCCAGGCGCTGCCAGCTCTCTACTGAGGTGACGTCAAATTCAAAATCAAGGCTGACCTTTGCGGTGCGCAGCGCGTCTATGCCGTGGTGCTGGTATTTATCGCGCAGCTTCGCTTCACTGTCGTAGACACTGCCGTGTAACTGCGACGCTGGGTAGAAATCCAATAGGGCCTTGGTGAAAGTAAGGTCACCGTCGCCCACGGTCAGCACCCGCCAGGTGCGCTGCAAATACATGCTCGTTTATTCGCCTTGAGACTGTGATTTAGGCTCTGCCTCGTCGCGGCGCAGGGCCCCGGCGGCATATAAACGTGCCTTTAGCGACTCTATGGCGACTTGGCGAATAAGCAGATGCAGGGCAATCAGGGCGGCAATGGCAAAATGCACCGGACCATGGGTGAACCCCAGCTCCGGGTTATAAATGCTGGCACCAAACATGATAAACAGAAAAACCAGTGCGATTTCCAGCAGTTGGTTGCTGTAGAAGGTGAGTTTACCTTCGCGCTTATGGTCTTTTTTGATCTGTACCGCGCAGAAAAACGGGATCACCTTAACCTTAAATACGGCTTTTTTCTCAACGTAAATTTCACCGAGTTCATCCAGGGCGTGGCGCAGGGCATCTATCATAATTTGGCTCTTGTTCTGTTAGGCCGGCGCAGTGTAATGCAAAGGCGCCGGGCTGTCTAAGGGTTCAGTCGAGAAGGCTGGCGATCATCAGCAGGTGAGTAACAAATACTACTGAGGTCAGCACAAAGCGCATCTTGCGATAGTCCTTATGGTGCTCTTGCCAGGCGGGCGCCTTGACCTCAAAAAGCAATACTAGCCAATAGCTGGCGCTGAGCCAGGCCAGGGTGAAAATATGGTTGCCTAACGCCAACAGCGCAATGGGTAAAATGGGCACTATGGCGGCAATGGCGCGGCCGTGGGACTGGTTGCCCGGGCGCCACTGTTGACCGGCTAAAAAGCTGACAATGGCGATACTGTAATAGATAAATAAGGGTGCAACCGACTCGCCCTGGCCGGTTAATAAGGTCCAGCCCTGCATGGCCAAAAAGGGTAACAAACCAAAATAACCCAGTTGAATATGATTTACATAGCGCTCAATAGCCACAAATAACTCCGCAAATTAGCAACCTGGCAATTGTACGTGAGCGGGCATTAAGTTCAATAATCTTTCCACCTATTAGATAATTGCCTGCGCCGCAAGGTGCTGTTAGCTTAGGGGTTAAGCAAATTAATGAGAAAAGGATAGGGATATGCAGGTGAAATTCTTAACACAAGAGCAGGATGGCTCAGCAGTGTACGCTGAGGTGCTTGAGGTTTTATTGCTGTTGCGTGGCCAATATAGGCTAGAAACCCTAACCGCGCAGATAAAAAAACAACAGGCCCAGGGTTATCAGCTGGTGTATGTGCAATCTGATACAGGTATCTTGGCGGTGGCCGGTTTTGTGGTCACAGAGAAACTCGCCTGGGGCAAATTTAAAAATTTTTTGCTAACCAGCTGTTGGGAAAATTGAAAATGTTAAGGTCCTCATGTGAAAATGAAAAGCATAATAAATATAGTTCTATTTGTGATTTCAAGTGGTGTTTTTGCCTACATTATAGTGCCTAAATATTCATATTTTAAAATGCCTAAGCCAAAAGAAAATATAACTGGATTTAATGCTCTAAGAGTTGCGCATGCTGCTGGCGGGATAGATAAAGTAACATATCCATCAAAGGCGGTGCGTGATAGGTTTTTATCTTAAACTTTTTCTTGTCAGATCTTTTCGGCAATATGCTGGTTACCTTTTGTCGGCATAAAATGCCGACCTACAACAGCCTGTAGGGCGATGCTTAAGGCGATAATAAGGGACTTTTTAATCAATTGCGCGCTTTTTGCTGTTTCTAAACTAGGTATTACGTCAATCTAACATAAAAGATTGGCATGACACAGTTAGCTTAGACGAGTTTGCCTGCGCCTCAAGTGAGTCAAGTAGTTAATGACGCGAATACGACTATTTATGGTGTTAGGTGTTCCCCGAAAAAACTGTATTTCCCTGTGCGGCACTAAACCAATCACAAAATACGATTGAAGTAATCTAAACAATCAATTTTATTTATCAGTCCCTCATGGTTATCTTAGTAATCAAGCCAGCGGGGGCTACATACTTCCCGCACTAATTTACTTAAATCATTGAGATAAATGAGAGGATAAAATGAGCAACTCTTTAATCAACACAAAAATCAAACCATTCACAGCCACTGCCTTCCACAACGGCGATTTCACTGAGGTGAGCGAGCAGGATTTATTGGGCAAATGGTCAATCGTGTTCTTCTACCCGGCGGACTTTACCTTTGTATGTCCTACCGAGCTGGGCGATTTGGCTGACCACTATGCCAAGCTACAGGAAATGGGCGTAGAGGTGTACTCGGTTTCAACAGACACCCACTTCACCCACAAGGCATGGCACGACGCTTCAGACACTATTAAGAAAATCCAATTCCCTATGATTGGCGACCCAACAGGTCAAATTACCCGCAACTTCGGGGTAATGATTGAAGAAGAAGGTCTGGCACTGCGCGGTACCTTCGTGATTAACCCTGAGGGTGAAATCAAGGTCGTTGAAACTCATGACCTGGGCATTGGCCGCAGCGCGTCAGAGCTACTGCGTAAGGTTCAAGCCGCTCAGTACATCGCCACTCACGATGGTGAAGTATGTCCGGCCTCATGGCAGCCAGGTGAAGAGACGCTTGCGCCTTCACTGGACTTAATCGGCAAAATCTAAGTCGTCCGAGTTAAATAAGTCAGACTGTGGCGGTGGAGACACCGCCTTTTTCTTCTAATTGTTGAGGCAAACCATGTTAGACACTGCAATTAAAAATCAATTATCAAGCCATTTTAGTACGTTGACGGGTGACATAGAGCTGGTTCTTGCCCTTGACGACACCAACAAAAGTAACGAATTACAGGCGCTGACCGATGATCTTGCATCGCTAAGCGAGCGCATTCGCATCAGTACAAATAACGACGAGCAAGCCCGCCGTCCATCGATGACGGTTACGGGCGAGCAGGGTACGGCTATCGCCTTTGCCGGTGTGCCCATGGGCCATGAGTTTACCTCCTTAATACTGGCCATACTACACAGCGGCGGCGTTGCTACCAAGGCTGATGCGGCTCAGGTTGAGCAAATTAAAGCACTGGATAAGGAACTGAATTTTGAGATTTATATCTCTTTAAGCTGTCAGACCTGTCCGGGCGTGGTGCAGGCCCTAAATACCATGGCCGCACTGAACACAGAGATCACCACTACCATGATCGATGGCGCCTTATTCCAAGAGGAAGTAGAGGCCCGCAATATTATGGCGGTGCCCACGGTATACCTAAACGGTGAAGTCTTCAGCCAGGGCGCCATCAGTTTGAACGATATCCTTGCCAAGGTGGACGCAGGCGCCAGTGCCCGTCAGGCCGAGCTGTTAAATGAAAAAGACCCCTATGACGTACTGGTTGTTGGTGGTGGTCCGGCTGGCGCATCCGCGGCCATTTATGCGGCTCGTAAGGGGCTGCGCACCGGCGTGGTGGCAGAGCGCTTTGGCGGCCAGGTTGCCGATACCCTAGCGATTGAGAACTTTATCTCGGTCAAGGCCACCGAAGGCCCTAAGCTGGTGGCCCAGCTTGAGGAGCATGTTAAAGACTATGATGTGGACGTGATTGATAACCAGCGTGCATCGCGACTTTACAGTGACAATGGCAACCACATTGAGCTGGAAAACGGCGCCACCTTAACGGCCAAGGCGGTGATCCTGGCCACCGGTGCCCGCTGGCGTGAAATGAATGTGCCCGGTGAGCGCGAATATCGCGGTCGTGGCGTGGCCTACTGCCCGCACTGTGACGGCCCCTTGTTTAAAGGTAAGCCCGTGGCGGTAATTGGCGGTGGTAACTCGGGCATCGAGGCGGCCATTGATCTGGCCAATATCGTAGAGCAGGTCACCGTACTTGAATTTGCCGATACCCTGCGTGCCGATGAGGTCTTGGTGCGCAAGGCGCAGAGCATGGCCAATATCACCATCATCAAAAGCGCGCAAACGACAGAGGTGCTGGGCGATGGCAATAAGGTAACGGCGCTGGCCTATACCGACCGCAACACGGGTGAGCAGCATCAGCTCAGCATTGCCGGGGTATTTGTACAAATCGGTTTGGTGCCCAACACCGAATGGTTGAAAGAAAGCGGCGTGACCTTGTCAAAGTTTGGCGAAATCGAAGTGGATAATCGCGGCGCCACCAATGTAGAGGGCGTGTATGCGGCGGGCGATGCCACCAACTCCGCCTTTAAGCAAATTATTATTGCTATGGGCTCAGGCGCCACCGCCAGCTTAGGCGCCTTTGACTACCTGATCCGCCATGGCCAGGAGTAATACCAATTCTGTTAAGTATGTGATCAGAGTTAGCGCTGGATAAATGATGTGATAACAAGGCGGAATTTTTCTTATGTAGCTATTCTACATAGAAAAATTCCAACACAGTGAGCACGATATTTAGCCCGCTAGAATGATTAGCTATTTAAGTGAATTGGTATACCAGCTACTGCACTTACACCCTGAAATCTCCAGTGGTGCAGTGTCCTAGCCGCTCAATAGAGCGGCTTTTTTTGGTTTTAGTTAAGCGAGCTTAGTGAGCGGCTATTTCCTGCTCTTGGTCTTGCACATCTAACTCGCCAACATGCCAGTAAAAAGCGCCTATTTCCTGGGTTAGGCGCTTTTTAACCCATGCCCGATAGGCGGCATCGTCCGTGGGAGTCATCTCAAAGGAGTCTGGACCACTGCATTAGTTGTGAGCTCTGCAAACGTCTGTGCGTGAGCGCGACTGGCACCATCTTTATCGCGTTTATCCATAAGCGGCAAAAGCAAGGGCAGGGGGCAATTGATATTCATAAAGGCTTGTAAAACGCCCCATAACTCGGTGGCGGCGCTGATGTTAATGGCGCACCAAGTGCTTAAGGGCACGCGTCGTCGAGGCGTTTTTTGTGGGTATCGCGGGTATATCTCCAAGGTGGTGCTTGGCGGCTGGGTCTGATTGCCCGGGCTAAAATTCGCGTAAGTGTTCAGCTCGCTAAAAGGCAGCGCTACTGCAGTACCTTATTATGGTAATGCTCGACCATGCCTTTGTTGCGGTGGAACACTAAATAGGGATAGAAGCGGGTTACCTGCGTTTTGGTCTTTTTATAGATAAAGGGCAGGGCAGCGGAAAATAGAAAAAGTGCTATATAAGCGGGAGTATTCACCGGCTCTGACAGCATTTGAGTCAGCATAAAAGGCCAGCCTAAAAATATCATCAAAAAATTTAGGGCATTTAGCCCCCAGAGCAGATTGCCAAGTGAGGAGCGTTTCGAGCGATATAAAGTCAAGGATGTATCGCTCCAGTAATACTTATGTTTGGCGATAAAAGCTGCTTTATTCAGCCGTTGTGACGGCTTCATGTCTAGCAAATACAGGATATGCAGCGGCTGCAAATTGATAAGCGTGCTGTAGTCGAGCTTATGCATATTAACCTGCTCCTCTAGAGAGAGCATATCCCCGCCGGCATCCAGGTATTCTGGGTTCTGGGTAACGCCAGCGCAGATAGCGGTGGGAGAGCAGCCAAGGCGCTGCCGCTATGAGTGCGACCGCAAACCAATAACCGGCAAATTGCCAGGTGTGGGTATCGGCGATGATGTTTTGCCAAAACAAGCCATGGCTTAGAGCTAGGCCGACGCTTATTCCCATGGCTATAAGCAGTACGGGAACCGCAAGCAGAGCAAGTATAAAGAACACCTTGTCTAGGGTGCGATAGGCTGAGGAGGGCCGTGGGAAATCAAGCTTATCGGCGGTTGGATCTTCTGCGGTGAGTCTTTGTTGATCTGGCCCTTGCCAAGGAGACGTCCCTCGAGAATATGTCGATGGAGCGGGAGATTGATAATTTCTGTTATTCATATCTGACATCCTGTCATGTTTGTCACTAAGGCTGAAAATAGGAAGAGATGACGCCTAAGGCGTACAGATAAAGGCTTGTGCGGCTTTTAGCCCCATGGCATAACCGGCATCAAGTTTAGCTAAATCCCGAGTGGTGCGGGAAATATCAAACTCCGGCGGTGGGGCAATAATATGGATCTCACAGTCGTCCGGCGGCTGCATAATAAAGTCCAGACTGGCATTGTAGTCAGCCCAGCGGGTAGTCATGCTTTTGGCCAGTGCCGGCGTGTTTTTTAACAGGCGTTGGGTGAGCCAGTTAAATTTTGCCGGTTTTTTACGATATCCCAAGGGCTGAGAAAGGATCACTGTGATCTTACGAGCGCCCATGGCGTAGGCCTGGCGTACGGGAATGGAATCGCCAATGCCGCCATCGGTATAGAATTGGCCCTGATATTCGGGGTAATCCCGATACGCCAATGGCAAAGCGCAGGAGGCTTTTAGCACCTGCTCCAGATTCTCCGCCGTGCCTTGAATATACTCGGCTTGGGCGTTGTGCACATTGGTGGCCACTAAATAAAAGGGGGCGCTTTGGCTGGCGAAGGTGGTCAGGTCTAAGCGAATTTCACTTATGGTTTTATGCCACAACCAGTCCAAATCAAACAGGTGGCCGCCGCGGACAAAGCGTCCATAGCTGATAAATTCGGGGCGACAGGAATAGTCGGTGATCACCTTGTAATTACGTCCCAGCTGGGCGCACAAAAAAGCGGCGATATTAGTGGCACCTGCCGATACACCAAAATACATATCAAAGGGTTGATAATTGGCCGCCAGCCAGGCATCGAGTACGCCGGTGGCAAAGATGCCGCGCATTGCGCCGCCTTCCACTACCAGGGCGTGCTTACCAGATGGATTTGCCATAATTAACACCAACACTTTGATTATAGTGAGTTTACTTTTGCACTAGCCTACCACCGAACCGTTAGGGTAGCCAGAAAATGGGGTCGGTGGCGGCCCGCCTTAGAGTGGGTGTCCAGCGAAAATTAGAGTGGGTGTCCAGTGAAGGTTTGAGTGGGTGTCCAGTGAAGGTTTGAGTGGGTGTCCAGAGAAAGTTTGAGTGGGTGTCCAGCGAAGGTTAGAGTGGGTGTCCAGTGAAGGTTTGAGTGGGTGTCCAGAGAAAGTTTGAGTGGGTGTCCAGCGAAAGTTAGAGTGGGTGTCCAGCGAAAGTTAGAGTGGGTGTCCAGCGAAAGTTAGAGTGGGTGTCCAGCGAAAGTTAGAGTGGGTGTCCAGCGAAAGTTAGGGTGGGTGTCCAGTGAAAGTTAGGGTGGGTGTCCAGTGAAGGTTAGAGTGGGTGTCCAGCGAAGGTTAGAGTGGGTGTCCAGCGAAGGTTAGGGTGGGTGTCCAGTGAAAGTTAGGGTGGGTGTCCAGTGAAGCTTGGCGAAGGTTGGGGTGGGTGTCCAGTGAAGCTTGGTGAGCGCCATGGCTGATTTTGCTGCATTTGCCGGGATCAAGCGCGAAAACGGGTGTAATATTGTCGCAAAACAATTACAATTGCTACTATATATCATTTCTCCTTTTTAGTGACCTTGCGCCCATGACCGACATCACCACCCATCAGGCTTCACGTAAACGCTTGCTTATTGCCCTGAGCATCACGTGCAGCTTTATGGTTATTCAGCTGGTGGCGGCGTATTTTGCTAATTCTCTGGCGGTGTTTGCTGATGCCGGGCATCTGTTTGTGCATAACAGCACCTTGTTTATCGCTATTTTGGCTTCCTCTATTGCCATTCATCTGGCGCGCAATTTTAATGATGGCTTTAACAAGGCCGAGCTGGTCGGGGGGCTTATCAACGGCAGCTTATATCTGGCCATCAGTTTGACCATTTTAACCTTGGGTACAGATCGCTTTGTTGATATGCACCATGGTCATGAGCGTGGTGAGGTGAACCCGCAGATTATGGCTTTGGTGTCTATTTTAGGTTTTGTCTTCCATGGCTCCGCCGCTTGGGTGCTTTATAAAGGCCGCAAAGAAAGCATTAACGTGTATGCGGTGTTTTTGCATACCTTCTTCGACTTGCTCTCTACGGTCACTACCTTGCTTGCCAGCGTGATTATTGTGTTTACCGGCTGGCAGCAGGTGGATGTGCTCTTTAGCATGTTGATTGCTGTGTTTGTATTGGTAACCGGCCTACGCTTGATTTACCAATGTTTGCAGCGTTTGCGTGGCGCCGCGCCAGCTTTGCCTAAGGCGGCTCGGGTGGAAAAGGCGCTGGCTCAGCTCGACCATGTGGCCAGTGTTCACAATGTGACCGTGTCCATGGTTGATAATGCCCCCGCCGTGGGTGCGCATATCGTTTTGAAGCATCACTGTACCTTGGCCGCTCACGATGCTAAATGCCGCGCCGCGGCGGAGCGGATGTTACAGAGCAAGTTCAGCATAGGCCATAGCGTGTTGCAGATTGAGGCCAGTGCTATTGACGGTAATCATCAGCCTTGTGGTGTCAGCGGGGCGAATTAAACGGCTTTGCGCCGACAAAGGGAGCTGGGTGCCCTGTTGTCGGGATAAAATCCCGGCCTACAGGCTGTTCATTTTTTCCAGGATTTTTTCCAGGTAATACTTGTCTGCCAAGGTAGTAGCATCGCAGGGCTTGGCAAAGTAGAAGCCTTGCAGGTGGTGACAGCCCAGTTTATTCAAGAAAAAGATCTGCTCGCGCGTTTCTACCCCTTCGGCAATACAATACAGCCCCAGGCTGCTGGCCAAGTTATGTATGGTGCGGATAATGGCTTCGTTGGTGGGGTTAATACCAATTTTGCGTACAAAGCTTTGGTCTATTTTGATCACATCAATAGGGAACTGGTTGAGATAGGTCAGCGATGAATAGCCGGTGCCAAAATCATCTAAAAACAGTTTTAAACCAGCAGCGCGTAACTTATTCAGCTGAGCCGCGGCCTTGGTCTTGTCGTCCAATAGCGTGCTTTCGGTGATCTCCAAACGCAATTGTCCCGGGCTGATATCGTGCATGGCGAGGATATCCACCAATCGCTCGGTGAGGTTGGATTTCAGAATATGTATGGGCGAGAGGTTCACCGACAAATAGAAATCGTCATAGGTGCTAAACCACTGTTTCAGCTCGCGCAGGGCACGGTGCAAGGCTTGCTCGGTAATAGCATCGATCAGGCCAATTTCCTCGGCCACAGGAATAAACTCGGCGGGCGATATAAACTGGCCTTCGCTTTGCCAGCGCAGCAGTAATTCAACGCCAACAATACGTTTTTGATGAATATGCACTATGGGCTGATAATGGTTTGTCAGCAGTTCGTCACGATAAGCATCCTGCAGGGCATTTTCCAACATTAGTTTATGGGTGATACGATTATTCATCTGCTCGGTGAAGAACTTATAGCCGTTGCGCCCAGCATTTTTGGCGTAGATCATCGCCATATCGGCGTTACGGATCAGGTCTTCGGCGTTGTCGGCATCAAAAGGCGACAGAGCAATACCTATACTGACGGAAATATTGATAGTGATATTGCCGATTTTAATCGGCTTTTCCAAGGTTTTGGCAAGGAGCTCGGATAGCTCACTAAGCATTTGTGGTGATTGCACTTGTTCAATCAGCAAGAGGAATTCATCGCCGCTTTGGCGCGCCAGCAACGAATTATCATCAAGTTGTTCGCTAATGCGTTCACAAATGCAGCAAAGTACCTGATCGCCTACCGCATGGCCGAAGGAGTCATTCACCGGCTTAAACTTATCCAGGTCGATAAAGAGCAGGGCCAATAGAGATGAATTTTCTTTAGCGTAGTCAATAGCCTGGGAGATCTTTCCGCGCATCATGCTACGATTCGGCAAGCCGGTAAGGGGATCATAATTGGCTAGGTAGCGCAGCTCGTCTTCGGCGCGTTTTTGCTCGGTGAGATCTGTGATCACCACCACATAGTAGCTGATCTCTTCGCTCTCTTCTTTTTTGTCACGACACACGGCCGTCACGCTTATCTGTACCGGGTGGCGAATATCGTGCTTGGTGCGGATCTTCTCCTCGATACGCCAGTTATCGCCCGCCGCTAATTGACCGATCAGCTCCATATAGCGTTGGAACTTTTGTTTACCTAGGGCGCGTACAAACGGTTGTATGCTGAGCCCTGGATTGTCGGGGTCGGAAAATGCCTGTACAAAACTGTCATTGGCGGAAAATGGCTGCAGGTTCTCGTCTAAAATTAATAACCAATCGCTTATTTGCCCTATGGCTTCACCGAGTACAGTGGCCTGTTGCGCCGCGGCTTTGGCATCTGTGATATTGGTGTAGATCCCCGATACTTCCTGGGGTTGGCCATTGGCATCATATTCGGTAATGCGTCCCACCTCATGATACCAGTGCCAGGTGCCTTGTTTGTGGCATAAGCGATAGGTGAAATCCCAGGTGGCTTGCTCGCCTTGGTTTAAAAAACGCTTCCAGTTCAGGCGGTAACGGTCGGCATCCTGAGGGTGGATCAAGTCCACATATTGCTCAAAGGAACATTGATTATAGGTGCTTCTATAGCCCAGCTCTGCCGCTAAGCGACGCTGTATAAAGCGCCGCTGTTGAACCTGATAGTGCCAGATGCCACTGTGGGAGCTTTGCAGTGCCAAGTCGGTTTGTTGCTGCGAGGCTAGCAACTTGCCATGGGCATGGTGCAGGCGGCGTTGTTGGCGTCTTAGCCATAGCATCCAACCGCCAAGGAGTAGGGCGCTGACCACTATATACAGGGTAATGGCAGCCGGTGAGCGCCAAGGCGCGTAGGCCACCTCTATGCCCAGATGCAAGGTGCGGGACCATTTTCCCGATACCGGATCGAAGGCGCTAATGCTAAGTTGATGCGCGCCGGGATTAAGGGTCGCAAACTGCAAATTATGGCTGGCGTAGTTAGGGTATTTAAATTCACTGGCGCCGCTAAGGCTGATTTTATAGCGCACCTGATCACGATAAATGTAATTGAAGCTGGAAAAGGAAATAGTCAGACCAAGATCGTCATGTTGCAGTTGCAAGGGGGCGTTGGCATATTTGCTTGGTGTATAGCTTAGAGATCGGGAGAGCAGGCTAATATCGGTGATCTGCGGCGCCGGGGCAATATATTGATTGGTACTGGTGATAAAGTCGGCGGGGTCCAGGATCAACAGACCTTTCACCGTACCAAAGGCAAGCTCGCCACTGGCCAGCTTGGCTGCTGAGTGGCCGTTGAATTCTGCCGCCGAGAGGCCGTCTTTGACGCTAAAGTGGCGAAGGTGACCGCTGTTGATGTTATAGCGATATAAACCATTATTGGAGCCAAACCATAAAAAGCCGAAGTTATCCAGCACCGGGGTAAACACACTCAGGCTTTGCAGACCTTGCGCTCGGCCAATGCGGTCGCGCTCTTCTAGGGTTTCCAAGTCCAGAGCGACCACGCCCTCACCGTCTATGCTAAGCCACAAACTGTTATTTTGATCTAGGGTCCAGGAGTCGACTAAATTGTTCGATTGAGCGCTTAGGTACTGTGGGAGGTAAATGGGCTGCAGGCTGTCGTTATCAACGTTATAACGATATAAACCACCGCCATAACTCAGCAGCGGGTCGTCCTTATGGGTAGGCAGGGAGGGCAGAAAATGAGAGGCATGCTCCGGCTGCAATGTTTGTTTGATTGACGGCAATGCCTCTATGGTATTGCTATTTGGGTCAAAACGGTAGAATCCCGACTCGGTAATAAAATAGGCCATACCATTTGCGAGTTGATACAAGCCCCAGTGAATGGCTTTAGTATCGAACTCTAACGGATAAGCGGCCTTAATCAGGGGGTAACTCAGGCGGTCAGTGTTCATATCAAGCAGGGCTATGCCCTGAACTGTTTCCACCCATAGGGTGTTGTCAACATGAGTGGCTGGCTGTAATTGATAGACGGTTTGTTGGCCCAGGGCCATTTTTTTATCATCAACACTTAAAAAGGTACTGCTTGGCCCATCCTTCGGGATTTTATTGAGGCCATTACCGCTGCCAACCCACAAGGTACCATTGTCCTGCTCGTAAATGGCCCAGGCGGTATGACCGTGCTGGTATTTGCCGGTGGGCAGAGCCTTTTGTTTAAAGCGCATGGCCAAAGGCGACCAGGAAAAAATGCCTTGGGCTTGAGAGCCGAGCCAGAGCATGCCGCTTTTATCGCGAAACATAGACCTTATGGTGTTGTCGTTGACCGCATAGCGAGAGTCGCTAAAGCGAATTAAATTGAGAGTTTGGCGAGTTTGCCGATCAAATTGCAGCAGGCCGTCTTCGGTAGCGATAAAATCCACCGTGCCGTAGCGCTGCAGCGACCAGATATTGCGGTGCGCGATCAAGGTTTCTATAACGGGCTTCTGAACGTCGAGGTTGTGTCGGTACAGGCCTTCTACCGTGCCGACTAAGAGGCCGAATTCATTATCCCACTGTAAGAATTTGATATTGCGCTGATCGTTACTCCCGTACTCTGTGGGTAAATGAGCTAATGCCGAGCTAGCGCCATTGTGATAACTGAATAGACCTGTGGAGGTGCCTATATACAGGGTGTCCTCATGAGGTAGCAGGGCACGTATCATATGGGTGTGGTTGTTCAGACTAAACACCAGCTCTAGAGTACGACTAGCCAGGCTGTATTTATACACCTGATGGTTAATGCCTAACCAGACTATATCCTCATTATTATTATCCTGGCTGATTTCCCACACTGTGGCGTATTTGACATCGACTTCGGACATCGGGTTATTGATTAATTGTTCTGAGCTGAGGGTGGCTGGGTTGACTAAAAACAGGCCGTTAAGCTGGGCGGAGACGAGGAAGCTGCCGTTTTTCAAGGGGGCAATTGTTAAAATGGCATCGCTGACCAGGGCCGGGTCGCCACTGCTAAAGGGACTAAGTTGATAGCCATCATAGCGGTTTAGGCCCCGGTCGGTGCCAAACCACAGATAGCCGAACTCGTCTTGCGCTATGGTATTAACCGTGCCTTGGCTTAAGCCTTCTTCGGTCGAAAGGCGTTGCAACTGATAGCCATAGTTGACCCCAGAGGCGAAAACGACATTAGCGCTATAAAGGAAGACTAAAAAGCTAAGTAATGCGTTGAGCAAAAAACTGATATGGCGACGCAATTCTTGACTCCAAAAGGCGCTGACACCCACCTAGTAGGCGGCATCCCCAAAACTGAGATAGTCCAGCAAAAGGTTGAGCTAGGCTATCAACAGGGAATTAACATTATAATTTGTAAATCTAGCATAGAAGTGTCCGTGGTCACCATATCTTTATAATTTCACTTCTAAAAAAATCTAATATATGGTTAACATTGGAGCAACTTATTAGCCCAAGGATCGATCAAATGCCCCATCTCTCGCCCAATCCAGATCTAGCACCCGCACTTATCGTTATCGATATGCAGCTTCGTTTAGCCCCGGCAATGGCAGACTATCAACAGGTGTGTGCCCGTGTTGACTTGCTGAGCCAGGTGGCCACTATACTGGAATTAGCGCATATAATTACTGAGCAAAACCCGCAGGGTTTGGGGGCAACAGATCCTTGCCTGGTAACTCCCAACGCCAAGGTGGTGGCCAAAGACACCTTTAGTGCGGTGCAAAGCGAGGCCTTTATTGCCGCTCTTGAGCCTTTGGGCGAATCGCACCTGTATTTATGCGGCATGGAAAGTCATGTATGCGTGTACCACACTGCCAATGAATTGCAGCGCCAAGGCCATGCAGTCACAGTAATTGCCGACGCCGTGTGCTCGCGCAACAGCGACCATAAAGCACTCGCACTACAACAATTGCGTGCTAATGGCGTGCAAGTATGTGCCAGTGAAACAGTGATATTTTCTTGGCTGAACAGCTGTAAACACCCTCGGTTCAAAGAAGTGCTGGCACTTATCAAATAAGCACCAGCAGCAATGGGCTAATTACAATGAGAAGCTACGACTGACTGATAACACAAGCCTTTCATCAGCATATTTGCTATCGAGGTCCGTATCTTCAGCAGCGAGTTCAAAATCAAAGCCAGCAAAGGAAGTTTGATAAGCTAGGCGGTAGTGTAGGTATGACTTACCATCATCTTGCCAAGCATATTTGTCGCCATCGAGAGAGTTTGAGGTATCAATACTTGCTCTGAGCACATGGCCTTGGGCAATTTCGACGCTGTGTGCGAGCATCGCAATGACATGTCCTGCGTCAGTACCAAAATAGTCCCATGCATACCAAAAGTTCATTTCACTGGTGCCCATTGCATTGTCATAGGCAAACAGAGTATAGGCTTCGAAATAATTACCTTCACTCGAGTATGAGGCACCATGATAACTGTAGTATGCAAGACCATAATCAACACTTAACTGGTCATTGAGCTGTCGATACTGTCCCACGTAGGCATCCCACTCGAGATTTGTATCATCACCGAAGTCGACATTGGATGCCCAGGTACCGGCATAGAATCCACTGTCAGCTGAATAATCAATACTGCCTTGTAATGCTGGGTCATTGAGTGTTTGGCTTACACCGTTGAAAGTATAATCACTGACTCCAGTGACAGTTGCTGACCAATCTGCAAGGCAGGCAGTTGACGCCATCATTAGTGACATCGCGCTTATAGAATGTATAAATTTTTTCATTGTTGTTCCTAATGTACAGATTCAATTTTTGTATAATCGAGTAGATTTTCTTTTGGAGAGCTGTCGATATTTTTCACTGTTTTAAACTTGTTATATAAAATGTAGCCCAAACAGCTGAAAAACAGACAAATAACTAGCGCTCCAACCCATTGAATTTGTAAGAAGTCAAAAGTGAATAGCAGTGTTAATGCGCTTAATGCACTGATATGTAAAGCCAAATACTTCCATTTGCCGAGTCGCGCAGTACTTAACTCTAAATTGTCACTGTACAAACGAATCAGTGAGTCTAATGAGTTGATTACAAAAACAATACCCACAAAAACCATCGCAAAGTTACGGATGCCAGTCGTATCTAGTCCTGCATCATGATAGTGATACAAGACCCCAAACCACATCGCGATTGGGATTGAAGGGAAAATGAGCATTGCTGCAAGTACTTGGTATGTTTTCAAGCCACCCACAAAGCGCGCGGTAAATTGCCCTATCATGATACTCCACGCAAACCACCAGAACAGGTAGAAGGCATGATAGTCATTAATTGGGAAGATAAATTTATGGATATTGGTAAAGTAACCGCCTAGCATGCTTATCGATTGCGCATATTCTCCCATTGGGCTGTCGCCCCATAAGAACGCGCCGCCCCACATAAAAGCAATCAAGCCGATAAAGACCCAAGTGGTTGAAACACTGAGAATACGCACATATTTTATGTCAGTACTTGAGTACACAGAGAACACAATCGCTGCAAATACAATGAGATAGAATATCGGTAAAATGCTTTCACCATCGCCTATACTGGGAAGGTACCAGGGTAAGTTAGCAAGCAGCAATGATGCTGTGAACGCACATGTGCCTATAATAACCACGTTATTAATAAACTTAATCAACGGGATCTCAAAGAACTTCACCTTGGGTTCAATTACGCAGAAATAAAAGCAGGTAAGGAAGTAAAAACTCCAAATGAAAAAGCCCCAAAAACCAAATTCAATAGCAAGAGGGTTGGTAAAGGCATATTCTGGGCTTGCGTTTATGTCTGCGTAACCGCCGAATTCGGTGAGCGGGAACATGATCAGTCCCACGTCCAATCCTGAGGTGAACAATATGGCGATAAACGTAAAAGTACGAACAGGAGTTACCCCCACGCACTCTACATTTCCCCATTTTACGAGAATGAAAATGATAGCGAGCAACGTAAATAGGATGCCAGCACTAAGCCATAAGGTCATTGTCACCCTCCCAATATAAATAGAAAAAGTTCATCTTTTCTCCTTGTTGTGTGTAAGTTGGTTGCAGGCAGCACGAGACATCGTACTGCCCAAATTGATCGTTAATTGTTACTTGGCTTTAAAATGACGCACTACGCTGGCGTGTTGCCCATTGGCTATCACCAACGACTTCAGCACTGGCCTTGCTTAAAGGCTCTTTGCCGAGAATATGATCAGCTGCTTTTTCCGCTACCATGATGGTTGGTGCATTGAGGTTGCCGTTAGGAACCGTGGGAAATATTGAAGAATCGACAACGCGAAGGCCTTGAATACCATGCACGCGCGTTTGGCTATCAACCACGGCCATGTCATCCTCACCCATTTTGCACGAGCAAGAAGGGTGGTAGGCACTCTCTACAGCTTGACGCACAAATGCATCTATTTGTTCGTCAGTTTGGATGTGACTGCCTGGTTGAATCTCTTCATCTCGGAAGTCGTCAAACGCTGATTGGTTGATGATTTCACGGGTTAACCTCACGCACGCGCGAAAACCTTCAATATCTTCTTGGTGTTGTAAGTAGTTAAATTGGATTTGCGGAGCGGTGTCTGGGTCGCTATTTTTGGCTAACACATGACCACGGCTTTTCGGTTTGTTATGACCGATGTGAACTTGGAATCCATGCCCTGCAAACGCACTCTTACCATCATAGCGAATTGCCGCAGGTAAGAAGTGATATTGTAGATCCGGCCACTCAACGCCTTCTTTCGAACGAATAAAGCCGCACGATTCGAAGTGGTTAGTTGCACCTAAACCATCTTTGAATAGTAACCATCGAGCACCGATCAGTGCCTTTGAAAACAAACCTAACTTGCCATTTAAGGTGATTGGTTGTTTGCACTTGAACTGGAAATAGAACTCCAGATGATCTTGTAAGTTTTGGCCAACTCCCGGCAATTCGTGTTGGCATTCTATACCGGCTCCCTCAAGGTGCGACTTGTCACCAATGCCAGACAGTTGCAACAGATGAGGAGAGCCAATAGGTCCGGCGCTCAAAATAACTTCAGTGGTGGCTGTCGCGGTATAGACATTACCGCCTACACGGTACTGCACTCCCTTTGCGACTTTATTTTCCAGCACCACCTTTTGTGCTTTTGCCTTGGTGACAACGGTGAGGTTTTTACGGTGTTTGACCGGGTCCAAATAAGCTCGTGCCGTTGAACATCGCTTGCCCCCTTTGACAGTCATGTGCATGGGCCCAAACCCTTCTTGCTGGGCACCGTTGTAGTCGTTAGTAAAGGCATACCCAGCCTCTTTACCTGCGTCGATAAACGCGCGGTAAAGCGGGTTTTTCATTTCATTACCATTGTTTACCCCAAGTGGGCCGTCATCACCACGATAGGTATCCCCGCCGAGATACCATTGTTCCGCTTTTTTGAAGTAGGGGAGGCAGTCCTGATAGCTCCAGTTTTGGGCTCCATGCTCTTCCCATTCATCAAAATCCTTGGCATGGCCGCGCACATAGACCATGCCATTGATAGACGATGAGCCACCCAACACCTTGCCACGAGGGCAATGCATAACGCGGTTGTCTAAATAGGGTTCCGGATCGGTATGGAACTGCCATGCATACTTGTCTGTATTCATCGGAATCGACAATGCGGTGGGCATTTGTATGAAAATGCTTTTATCGCTGCCACCTGTTTCGAGCAGTAACACACGATTGTTCTCGTTTTCGCTCAATCGGTTTGCTAGCACACACCCTGCAGAGCCAGCACCAACGATAATATAGTCAAACTCGCTGTTCATAAGGTCTCCTTAAAATGGGCTTTCAAGTTTATTCATACCGACATAAATGGATTTAGTTTGTAAGTACTGGTTGAGGGCCTCGAGACCATTTTCGCGACCAATACCCGAAAGCTTGTAGCCGCCTACTGGCATTTCTGCAGGGGAGGCACCGTATGCATTAATCCAGCAAATTCCTGCTTCTAGCTGATGAATCACACGGTGAGCACGGCGCAAGTCTTGGCTCATGACACCCGCAGCCAAACCCAGTTGGGTGTTGTTCGCACGTTCGATGACTTCTTGCTCATCATCAAATACCAATACGCTCATGACTGGGCCAAAAATTTCTTCGCGACAAATCGTCATATCATCTTGGCAATCGGCAAAGATAGTAGGGGCTACAAAATAGCCATTCGGGGCGCTTTGCGGGCTTAAGGCATGGCCGCCGGTAAGTAATGAGGCGCCTTCGAGTTTACCCTTTTCGATATAGTCGAGTACCAATTGCTGGTGCTTTGCAGAGATGAGAGCACCCAGGTTCACCTCAGGATCCATAGGATCGCCCGCAACAACATTATTCTTTGTTCGTGCTACCAGCTCTTCTATGAACTGTTGGTATACACCGCGTTGAACAAATACACGCGTGCAGTTCGTGCACACTTCACCCTGGGTATAGAAATTACCCAACATAGCTGCACTGACAGCCTCACTGATGTCGGCATCATCAAAGACTAAAAGTGGTGACTTCCCGCCTAACTCCATGGTGACGTCTTTGAGGTTTGATGCGGCACTTTGCATTACTTTCATGCCGGTGTTGACTTCACCCGTAAAAGATACTTTTTCGATCTCATTGTGCGTTGTTAACCATTGCCCAACTTCCGCGGCACCATGTACAACGTTGAACACACCGGCAGGTACGCCAGCTTCAATGAAGATCTCTGCTAGCATAGTCGCGCCCTTAGGGGTTTCTTCTGAGGGCTTGAAGATCATCGCATTACCTGCTGCCAATGCGGGTGCGGATTTCCAACATGCGATTTGTAGTGGGTAATTCCAAGCGCCGATACCAGCACAAATTCCCAGAGGTTCTTTTCGGGTGTAATAGAAATCGCCAGCAACTTCTTGCTGCTGACCAACCGCTGTCGGCGCCAAAGACGCAAAATATTCGATTGCATCAGCGCCTGTCACGACATCAACACACTCTGCTTCTTGCCACGGTTTACCTGTATCCATTACCTCAATTTCGGCAAGCGCATCGTTGCGCTCACGAAGCAGCACAACGGCTTTATGTAAAATGCGAGCGCGCTCCATCGCTGTCATTGCTGACCATACCCTAAAGCCCGTTTTTGCACTTTGTATCGCTGCATCTTTAATGGCTTGGTCTGCACATTCTACTTGATAGATCACTTCACCGGTTGCAGGGTTGATTACATCAAACACTTCGCCAGAGCTATTTGCCATGGGTGAGCCGTTTATAAAGTTGAGTAAGCGAGAGTATGACATTTACTGTTCTCCAAATTGCGCTATCAAGGTATCGATATACTGTTTACTTAATTGCTCGGCATGCGAGAAATCAGCCTGAGATCCTCGGTTTAATACGCACCTTAACCACAGGCCATCTATCATTGCAGCAGTAAGTTCTGCTGCTTGCTTTGCGTCTTTACGAGGCATTAATTTACTAAATGATGCCTGTAGGTTGCTTCGTAACCGGGTGCTATTCACTTTTTGTAAGCGAAACAACTCAGGGTCATGCATTGATTGAGCCCAAAAATTCAGCCACGTTCGTGTACTGTCTTGCTGTTGCTGAATTGGCGCGAAGTTTGACTCGACGATCAGCTTTAAACGCTGCACCGGACTTAAAGAGTCGCTTTGTGCCATCTTAAGTAATAGGTTGCTCTTCAATTCACTCAGTAAAAAACGCACAGTGGCTTCGATAAGGCCTTGCTTACCACCAAAGTAATGACTAATGATGCCCGATGACATCCCAGCCCGTTTACTGATGCTGTTGATTGTGGTCGCGTGTAAACCGAGTTCCGCGACCGAGCTTAGTGTGGCGTCTATTAGCTGTTGACGCCTGACAGGTTCCATTCCAACTTTAGGCATTTTTATTAATTGATCGTTCAATTAAAATAAATGATAAATGTTTGAACTGAAACTTTCAAGTTGAGTGTAGATTAGTAGTAAAGGTTGGTCAGGCTATCTTGATCATTTTATTAATCGCCAAAACACAGCGTTGCTGCTGATTAAGACTAAATGAAGGTGGTTCTATTGGCTATTTTTGTCTCCGCAAAGCTACTTAGAGTCGTAATTATTTCTTTGTGTTGAGACTGTTTGAGTCCTAATGTTCTCCTTGCCCTATTAGCTGTGGCAGTCGAATTTTCAATTCATCAATCAAATTCTTATTGATAACTATTTTTGTTTAGATTAAAATCTCTTGCATAATCTAATTGAGAGTGGTTTGTATTCGTGTATATCTGTCTTTGTCATGGCGTTTCTGATAAGAAGATTGAGCAAGCTATTGATGATGGCGCTCGCTCTATGCGTGATCTTAGCTCCGAGCTTAAGGTCGGCTCTCAGTGTGGTAAATGTTGTAACTGCGCCAAAAAGATCCTGAATCAAAAGCTTATCGATATCGTCGATGTCACCGACGAAGTAGCCTAATCACCTTCCTCTGCAGTGTCGTTTATTTAGCTAATTTCTGTTATATCTCCCTGTTTTTGTTATATTGAGTGCACGATGATGGCAGGGGCCAAGGCTCATGTACGCAAAAACTTACCTCCGACTTCTGCTGATATCGCTATGCATCTGGTATTTGAGTGGCTGTAGCTCGGTTGCAGATTTTGAATCCATGCCTGAAGGCCCGGCCAGTTATGCATTACCCAGTGAGGATGCTGACTTGCTACATACGTTTTTTGAACAACAACCCAGTTCAGACTTATCCGGCTTTTACCCCCTGGTTGATGGCCTGGATGCGTTCGCGGCCCGTATTGCCTTGGCTGAAGTGGCGCAAACCTCCATCGATATTCAATATTATTTGTATCATCGCCAGGAAACCGGCAAGGTTCTGAGCGCTTACCTGCTAAAGGCGGCACAGCGTGGAGTCAGGGTGCGAATTCTGCTTGATGATATGTCGCAGGCTGAGTCGGAGCGTGACTTGGCGGCACTTGCGCGCCATGAAAACATTGAAGTACGTCTATTTAACCCTCTAAATCATCGCAAGCTGCGCTTTTTGAGCTTTATCACCGACTATTCGCGGGTATCGCGACGCATGCACAATAAAAGCTTTATCGTCGACAGCCAGGTTTTTATTACCGGTGGCCGCAATATAGGTAATGCTTATTTTTCTGGTGAGGATAGCTCACAGTTTGTTGACTTGGACGTACTCAGCATTGGCCCCGTGGTGGAAAAGGCTACTCAGGCATTTGATTTATATTGGAATCACCCCTTAGCCCAGGATATAGACCGCCTCTTTACCCAGGTGGATGATGGTCACTTCGACACCCTCAAGGAAACCCTGGCCTACTATATAAGCAGTCAGTACAGCGACAGCAGCCCCTATGTACAGCGGGTAAAAGAGTCGGATTTGGTGCAGTCGTTGCGCCGCGGTAAGTTGAACCTCGACTGGGCACTGGGCTATTTATATGTGGATGATCCCAACAAGCTACTGACCGACAGCAGCAATACCAGTACCCATATGGCGCCTAAGATGATCCGTGCTTTGGGTATGCCCAAACGTCAGGCGATTATTATTTCCCCTTATTTTGTGCCGCAAGAGCCGGGCATGGCCTTGCTACGGCGCTGGGTGGAGCAGGGAGTGGAAATCACGATATTAACCAACTCCCTGTCTGCCACGGATGTACCCGTAGTGCACGCCGGTTACGCCGGTTATCGCAAGGACTTATTGGCCATGGGCGTCAACCTCTGGGAGCTGAAACGCAACTTCGAGATAAGCCCGAAAAAAACCAAGATTAAAAGTTTTACCGGCTCTTCCGCCGCCAGTTTGCATGCTAAAACCATGGCCTTTGATAATGAGCAGGTATTTATCGGCTCGCTGAATTTAGATCCCCGCTCTTTTAATCTTAATACCGAGCAGGGGCTGGTGATCACATCCCCTCGGTTTAATCGCTTACTGCGTCGTTGGGTGGAAAACGATATGCCGAAATTTGCCTGGCAATTAAGTCTGGGTGCGGATGGCGAGTTGCAATGGCACAGTGCCGGCAGCGATAAGATTTACCATCAGGAGCCGGATACCAGTCGTTGGCAGCGCTTTAGCGTTTGGCTGATGTCTTTATTACCCATTGAGGGCATGCTCTAGGCGGGTTATGGGTCATAAAAAAGCCGCTCTAACAGCGGCTTCTTAGGTGAATTACAGCTGCGATTGCAGGTAGTTCTCTATTCCGGTGACCTTGATCAGGTGTTGCTGAGTTTCCAGCCAATCAATCTGCTCTTCCTGCTCATGCTGTATGGCATCAAGGGCTTCACGGCTGATATAGTCAAGGCGCTCTTCCGCCAGTTTAATTGCTGCTTGCAGGTCTTTTAACGACTCTGTTTCAAAGTGCATATTGGCGGCAATCATTTCCTCGGCATCTTCACCGATACGCAGGCGACCTAGGTCCTGTAGATTAGGCAGGCCTTCTAAAAATAAAATACGCTCAATTAAGCGGTCGGCATTTTTCATTTTTTGAATTGAGACCTTGTAATCGGCCTTATCTAGCTTGCTAAAGCCAAAGTCCTTAAACATACGGGCATGTAAAAAGTATTGGTTGATACCAACCAGCTCATTGGCCAATACCTTATTTAGCGCGCGGATTACGTCCATATCACCTTTCATTATGATACCTCGGCATCGCCCATTTGCGATTGTTGATAGTTTTGCAGGCCAATTTTATCGATAAGACCCAGCTGCTGTTCAAGCCAGTAAACATGGTCTTCTTCGGTGTCGAACAAGAGCTTTTCCAGCACTTCACGAGACTGATAATCCTGCTCTTCTTCGCAAATTTTGATGGTTTCTTTGACGCATTGCACCACTTCAAGCTCAAGCTTGAGATCGTTGGCCATCATGTCTTTTACATTGGTGCCCACAAGCAGATCGCGACGCTTGGTCATATCCGGCACGCCTTCTAAGAAAAGAATACGTTTTATGAGCCAGTCGGCATGTTGGGTTTCTTCATCGCGCTCATGCTCAAGACGTTCATAGAGTTTATTTAAACCCCAGTCTTCATACATGCGTGAATGGATAAAATATTGATCGATTGCGGCGAGCTCATTTGCCAGCAGTTTATTGAAGCTATCGATAACTCGTTGTTTACCTTGCATTTGCTACGGCCTCGTTGTGCATTGATGGGACAAGTGTAGACTATCCTGCCAGCAAAGCAAATATTTTCATTATAAATCAGTTGGTTACAATTGTGACTTATTCGCATTCCAATTTATATTTGCCGTTAGATTTTAAGCAAAATTGTCGCCAGAAATTGGTTTGAATTGCCCACCTTGTTAGCCTGTTTGATGACAAACAAGGTGGGCTCAATCAGGGCTAAAACTGATACTTTAAGCCGACGGTAATACTGGTGCCTAACCCTTTAATGTTATAGCCACCGTAGGTGTAGGCCTGAGCGCGGGCAGGGTAGTAGTCTCGATTTAAGAGGTTTTCAACGCCGATATAAGCATTGAGTTGCTCGGTAAACTTATGCTGGCCACTGAGATTGACGACCAGGTAATCGTCCACCGGGCCTTGATCGCCCACATAGTCGCCATTGGCATTGGCCGCAAAACGCTTACGATTGCCAACATACAGCAGAGTCATGCTGACGCCCGTATCGCGACTGGGTTGCCACTGCAGGTTGGCAGTCGCTTTCGGTGGGCTTATCTGTTTGGCGCCAAGATAGATGTCGTCCTTCGTATTTTTACCTTCGACATAGGCATAGGTCAAAGTGGTACGCCAGGCCGAATTAAAGCGATAATCGGCAAGCAGCTCATAACCCCAGATTTCCTGGGGTGCGCGCACTGGCATATACACACCTGTGGTTTCGTTAAAGCTGTTGCTTGTGCCTAACTCGGACGTGCTGCGATACAAAGAGCCCTCTAGGCGCAGCGCATCAAGAACAGAGGTAAAGCCAACCTCATAATTATCTATTACCGCGGCCTCGGTGCGAATAAGACTGATATCGTTGACCGTAGCGGTGCGTAATAATAGGCCAATATCCGAAATGTCAGCGCCTTGAGAATAGCTAATAAAGGGGCTAAAAGCCTCAAAGGCATTGTACTTAATGCCAATATTATAAGTGGTAGCGCTATAGTTTAGGGTGTCGCCTTTTACATCCATAGGCACTGAACACTGGGTTTCACTGCGACACAGCTCCAGGGTGCGATAATCATCCACCTTCAGGTCTATGTCTTCATGGCGTACGCCGGCCTTAATCACATAATGATCGTCGATAACCCATTTGCTTTGCACAAAACCGGCAAGGTTGCTCATATCCATTTCTGGCACCCAAATACGGCCATCGACAAGCGGCTGTGAGCTGATGTCATTAAGTAAATCAACACCATAAATAAAGGTGGCTTCGGCACCTTGCAGCTCAAATTGGCTGTTAAAGGTGGTGCGTAATCCTTGTTTTTCTGAGGCGATAATAGATTGGCCGCCATCATAGCCGGCACTTGGGTTGGCCAGGTTGGGAGAGTAGAAGAAAACATTCTCTATGTCTTGGGCGTATAAGTCGACCGTCATCCCGGTATTGGCAAACACCTCACTGTCACTGTATTTGAGCATGATATTGGTATTGCCGCTCGGGCCTTGTGGACGACCTTGCTTTTGCTGGTCGGCCGGTACATGAATGGCGTAGGACTTATCCCCTTGGTTGATATCACCAAAAATATCACCAAGATCTGTTTTCTGTTGTGACTTGTAGTAGTTGAAGGTCAACGACAGGGATTTTTCAGCGTCGAAATCATAACCTATTTTGGTGAAATAGTTTTCGGTTTCGACATCACTCAAGCCGTATTGCAGGCCAAGAATATCGCCTTCGGCATCGCGCTGTACGCCATTTTCTTCATAACTCAGGGTAGCCAGATAAGAGAATTTGTCCATACGACCGTTAATTGAGCCTTCCACGCGTGTGCCTAGAGTTTCATCGCTTTTAACGGCGCTAAAACGGGTCGAGGCATCCACCGAGGCGGAAAAATCACTGCTGTTGCTAGGCTTCTTGGTGATGTAGTTGATCACCCCGCCAGCGGCACCGTTGCCATATACTGAAGTGGCGCCTTTGATCACCTCAATGCGCTCCAGCACGCTTGGGTCCAGGCTACGGATGCCCAAAGAGCCATTTCTCAATGGCGTTGATTGTGGTACGCCGTCGATCATGATCAGCGGCGCACGGCCACGCAGGGTTTGTCCGGTATTACTCGAACTGTTGGTACTGGGTGCCATGCCAGGTACCAAAACCTCGAGTAGGTTTTGTAACTCCGGACTGACCTTGAGCTGAGCTTCTATCTGTTCGCGGCTGATCACAGTGACCGAGGCGGGAACTTCATCAATGCTTTCCACCACACGGCTGCCGGTGACAATAATATGTTCAAGGTTGTGAGGGACTGATTTGGCATAAAGGGGAGCGCTAAGCGCAATGGCTAAAAGAGAAAGTGAGAAACGCACAGAGTTACCTTTTATTATTTAAATTTTCGCAAATGATAATGAAAATAACTATCAATAACAATTATTGTTTCGTTAATTTTATCGCCGGTGTTTGGTCCAAGTGCGAACTCGGCGTTAAGTTTGGGCTAATACGAATGTTGGCTATGCTATAGCAAAAGTTGCTGTGAAAGCCCTGGGTGATGTTAGAGGATTAGATGAGTTAGAGGTTCCCGGGAAGGTCCCGGGAACCTTAAAGAGCTTAATGCAGCTCTTTGGGTTTTTCGATAAAGTAACCTTGGGCACCATCAAGACAAAGCTGCTCGATAATCTGCTTTTCTTCCAGGCTTTCTACGCCTTCGGCAAATACACGTACACCAATACGGTGCGCCAAGTCGACCATAAGGCGCATAAAGTACTGGTTGTTCTTGTCGTCTTCCAGGCCGCGGGTATAACTGGAGTCCATCTTGATATAGTCGGGCTTGAACTCGCGGAAAAATTTAAACGAGGTCAGGCCAACACCGAATTTTTCCACCGTCAGACGGGCACCACAACGGTGCAGCATGCTGATAAAACGCTTACTGGAGATTATATCCCGCTGTAACCCTAATTCCGATATTTCAAACACCAGGCGTTGGGCGAAATCACCTTCTTTAATAAGGCGACGCTCTAACCAGATCATAAACTTATCGTCATGGGCACTGGCGGCAGAGACATTAATACCAAAGTATTGAGCGGTGAGGTTTTTACTCTTTATGGCATTTAACGAGTGGTCAATGATCATTTGATCCAGGTCGACCGACTTGCCCAGTTGATCGGCCATGGCCATAAAGGAAGAAGTCGGTAGTATATGGCCTTCCTCATCGCGAAAACGAGCCTGTATCTCAGAATAGGCTACGCTGCTTTTACCGAGCGGCATTATGGGTTGAACGGCCAAATCAACCGCCTGTTTTTCCAGCATCTCATTGATCATCTTACGCCAGTTTTGCGTCCCTTGAACTGCACTTGCACTGATATCTTCCGCGCGCAGCATGTGCCAGGCATTAGCGTGCTTGCTTTGTGCTATGTTCATAGCGATATCAACATTGGCGAGCAATTCACTTAGTGGCTTATGTTGCTCAAAAGGCACTATGCCGATATAGGCAACCGAGGGCAAATTATAAACCTTTTGATATTGATTGAATTTGATCTGTACTTGTAGGGCGAAGCGCTCCGCCTCTTTGGGAGGCGTGTTCGGTAGCACCACGGCAAAGTCCGAGCTATTAAGACGAAACACGCTGGCTGAGCCATAGTTTCGAATGCCGGCCGTTAAGATATCGGCAATACTGCGAATATACTCATCCCCTTGCTGGTAACCCTTACTCTGGTTGATATGTTGTAACTCGGTACCTCGTACCAGGGCAACACAACCAAAACAATCATCGCTGGCATGCTCAATATGACGCTCGTAATACTCCACAAACATGTTGCGATTACCCAGTTCAGTGATCACATCCTTATAGGCTTCTTTTTTAATTTCCAGTGCCGAACTGGCAATATTTTCTATTTGCAGGCCTAGGTGAGCTTGCAAGCGATTAAGGGCTGGGGAGATCTGATTAGCAAGCTTGAGCTTTAAACTATCATCGGCAAAAGCTCGATTAATCGGCTCGGGCATATCATTGTTGGTGATAAATTGGTCGATAATAGCACTGACAATATCGGCGATACGACGGCGATAACCACGATATGCGGTTTTCAGGCTGGCTATGGGAATAAAGCACACAAGGGTGATCACTAGGGCGAAATAGATCAGACTCTGTTCAAAGGCACTGGCCATATAATTTATATCGGCGACAAACTCGACTCGTAACTCGGCGTCTTGGCTAGTGGCAAATTGACTGCGCAGGGTCTCGAATTGCAGCTGGGATATTTGTGCCAAAAAGCTTTCTTCGGTGCGCGGGGTTTTGCTGCTGAGCACTTCGCCGTTACTATCGCGTAGCCACAGCTTTTGCACCGGCATCAAGGCCACCAGTTGCTCAGCCAGAAGTGGAGCCTGCTCTTTGACTTGCTCGACATTCATGCTCGGCTGGAGATCTATAAAGCGTTGTAGTTGCGCCTGCATAGCTTCCTGTTTATGCATGCCATAGGAGTGAAAAACCATAATATTGGCCATTGCAGCGGCGCATAGAGCTAGTAGCCATAATGTAAACTGCAGTAGTGTGAATCTTTTCACGGTAGCTTATCCTTCCCTTTTTCTTATTTAGTTGAAGCATGTGGTTGAGGTGCCTTTACACCAGTACTACAAGAGTTCGATCACCAAGGCTTGGTGCTGCGAACGTTTGTGTACTTACATCCATGTTTATTTACCATACACCACAATAAGTTAGCTTTGCATTTTCGCGGCCACATTATTATGCAGCAGCATGATAATGGCAATGCACAGGATATTATTGCAATAACGCTGGGCGTTAATTTACATTTACTAGTGTATTGAATAATAAAAAACTATTATGGATAGAGACTAGTTCAAGGGGAAAATATTGTCTAGAAAAAGGGGATTTATAATTTTGTAAGGTATTGTGATTTCTGGAGTTATTTTGGCTCCCCCTCCCCGACTCGAACGGGGGACCTGCGGATTAACAGTCCGTCGCTCTAACCAACTGAGCTAAGGGGGAACAAAATAATACTAGGAGTTGGCTCCCCCTCCCCGACTCGAACGGGGGACCTGCGGATTAACAGTCCGTCGCTCTAACCAACTGAGCTAAGGGGGAACAACCTAGTGCTGAAAGATATTGGCTCCCCCTCCCCGACTCGAACGGGGGACCTGCGGATTAACAGTCCGTCGCTCTAACCAACTGAGCTAAGGGGGAAGCGCTTGTCTCTCAACGGGGCGAGATATTAAAGACCCCACCTGCGAGTGTCAACTAATAAAGCCAGCAAAAATGAAAAAAATGACTCGTTCGTCGCTTTTTCACTCAAATTGCCTACTGGGCAGGCAAAAATATCCTTGGCGAGGGTTTTCCAGTATTGTCCCTATGGTGTTTTCATCGACAATGGGGCTCGTCAAAGTACTATCAAAGGCTTAGTTAAGTTCTGCGAGGCCAAAAAATGAATGAAAATGGAACCTGGATGTATCAGTGTAAGAATGATTTTTTGCCTATAGCGATCAAACCCTTATATTTAAAGGCTTAGGTTAACTTATCCACGAAATCTGTGGATAAGTCTGTTTATGAATAGGGGGAAAGCAGCAGTGATAGGCGACAAAGAGTACTTAGGAAGAAAGCAATAGGTAAATTGCAAAAAATATTCTTCATATTTATCAGTATCTTAGTTTTATATGCTTAAAAGTTACAAAAAGTAATTTTTTTATAATTATAACTGGGTGGATAATACTGGTGTTGTGCAAAAATACAGCGTTAATTTGTGGTGATGTTTAAAAGGTGTAAATTAATTGTTTTTTGACGGGTTTCATTTGTATAAAACGCTGAACAACGAAAAAAGAACATTTTTTATGCGCTAATTAAGCGTGGAAGGGGAGGCCTTGATGCTTTAGAATAGAGCGCTTGTATCAGCAGCAATAAGCGTTGTTATGGCTAAAGCCGAACCTGCAATGATCCTCAGTGCGCCCATTGTGCCAACCTTACGCAAAATGACCATTCCGATGATCTTCGGGATGATCTTTTTAATGCTGTTCAATCTTGTTGATACCTTCTTTATCAGTATGTTGGGCACCGAGCCCCTGGCGGCCATTAGTTTTACCTTTCCCGTTACCTTTACTCTGATAAGCCTGGCCATAGGTTTAGGTATAGGCACTTCTGCGGTTATCGCGACCGCCTTGGGGTCTGGGCAGCAATCACAAGCCCGTTTTGATGGTGCTGTGGCTCTGATGGTTTCGGCCTTTTTAGTCACAATACTGGCCCTGGTGGGTTATTTTTGCAGTGATCCCATTTTTCTATTACTAGGCGCCGAGCCGCAGTTGCTGCCATTGATAGATGAATATATGCAGGTGTGGTTTTTAGCCAGTGTGTTATTGGTAACGCCCATGATAGGCAATGCCGTACTCCGTGCTAATGGCGATACTAAGACACCGAGCCTGATTATGGGAGCATCCGGGCTGGTTAACGCGGTGCTTGACCCTATTTTGATTTTTGGTTTTGGTCCTATTGAGGCCATGGGGGTGCGCGGGGCGGCCATCGCCAGTGCCATTTCCTGGTTAATCGGTGTTGCTGCGATTTTATATATTCTTATTGTCCACCGTCAGTTAATTGATATTCGTTGTCGCACCCAGTCGTTCGTCGTGGCGACGCGAAAAATCCTTAAAATCGGCTTGCCGGCGGCCGGTGCGAATATGTTGACTCCCTTGGCCATGGCGGTGATGACGGCTATTGTTGCTCACTTTGGTGCCCCCGCGGTGGCCGCCTTCGGGGTCGGCAGTCGCATTGAATCCATTGCCTCTTTAGTTGTACTGGCCTTATCTATGACATTGCCTCCTTTTATCAGCCAAAACTTTGGTGCCGGTAATAAGGACAGAGTAGAGCAGGCCTATAAGCAAACCCTGAAGTTTGTGATGTTTTGGCAATTTGCCATTTATTTGCTGCTTATTGTGGTAGCGCCTTGGATTGCCAGCGCCTTCGCCACTGAGGCTCAGGTGCGTGAGTTGATTAAGTTGTTTATCTATATTCTGCCCCTGACTTATGGTTTACAGGGAGTGATAATTCTCACCAATTCGTCGTTTAATGCCCTGCACAAGCCCATGCATGCTTTGGTATTGAGTGTTGTGCGCTTGTTTGTATTTTATGTGCCGATAGCCTACCTGGGCAGCCTGATTGGCGATTTAACGGGCTTGTTTATTGGTGCCGCAGTAGGTAATTTATTAACGGCCATCGTTGCTTATTTGTGGTTCAGCCGCGAGCTTGAACGCCAAAGTGTTTAAACAAGGGGTGATATAGTGAAAGATGTTTTTGAGCTGCATTCGAGTTATTCGCCCGGTGGCGACCAACCCACCGCCATTGCTCAATTGGTAGAAGGTCTGGAGTCAGGCCTCGCACATCAAACCCTATTAGGTGCCACGGGTACGGGTAAAACCTTTACCATGGCCAATATTATCGCCACCTTGAATCGCCCCACCATCATTATGGCGCACAACAAAACGCTGGCGGCGCAGCTCTATGGGGAAATGAAAGAGTTCTTCCCTAACAATGCGGTGGAATATTTCGTTTCCTATTACGATTATTATCAGCCCGAAGCCTATGTGGTGGCCAGCGACACCTTTATCGAAAAAGACGCATCAATTAACGAGCATATAGAGCAGATGCGCTTGTCGGCCACCAAGGCCCTGTTGGAGCGCCGTGATGTTATTATCGTTGCCTCTGTGTCGGCCATCTATGGTTTGGGTGACCCCGACTCTTATATGAAAATGATGCTCTTGCTTAAGGTTGGCGATACCGTTGACCAAAGGCAGATGCTTCGTCGCTTGGCCGAGCTCCAGTACACCCGCAACGATATGGACTTCAGTCGCGGCACCTATAGAGTGCGCGGTGAGGTAATCGATATCTTCCCTGCCGAATCGGACGATATTGGCGTACGGGTGGAAATGTTCGACGATGAAATCGAACGCCTTAGCCTGTTTGACCCACTCACAGGTCAGGTACAAAAGAACCTGGTGCGTGCCACCATTTATCCAAAAACCCACTATGTAACGCCGCGAGAGAAGATTCTAGGCGCCATCGACAATATTAAGATCGAGCTTAAAGACCGTCGCCAGCAATTGCTTGACGGCAATCGTCTGGTCGAAGAGCAAAGGTTGTCACAGCGCACCCAGTACGATATTGAAATGATGCAGGAGCTCGGCTATTGCTCCGGCATTGAAAACTACAGCCGCTATTTGTCTGGGCGCGCCCCCGGCGAGCCGCCGCCAACCCTGTTGGATTATCTGCCCGATGATTCCCTGATGATCATCGACGAGTCCCATGTCACCGTGTCGCAAATAGGGGCCATGTATCGCGGCGACCGCTCGCGCAAAGAAAACCTGGTGGAATACGGCTTCCGTCTACCTTCGGCTATGGATAACCGTCCCCTAAAGTTTGAAGAGTTTGAGGCGATTATGCCGCAAACCATTTATGTATCGGCAACTCCGGGCGATTATGAGCTGGATAAATCAGCCGGCGAAGTAGCCGAGCAGGTGATACGTCCCACCGGCTTGCTCGACCCTCAGCTTGAGGTGCGCCCGGTCAGTACTCAGGTGGACGATCTGCTCTCGGAAATTTACCAGCGCGTGGAAATAAACGAGCGTGTTCTGGTGACTACTTTAACAAAGCGCATGGCCGAGGATTTAACCGATTATTTAAGCGATCACGACGTCAAGGTGCGCTATCTGCACAGTGATATAGACACGGTGGAGCGTATGGAAATTATTCGTGACCTGCGCGCTGGCGTATTCGATGTGCTTGTTGGCATCAACTTGTTACGTGAAGGTCTGGATATGCCTGAGGTGTCCCTGGTCGCCATTCTCGATGCCGATAAGGAAGGCTTTTTACGCTCAGCTCGCTCATTGATACAGACCATAGGTCGTGCCGCGCGCCATATTAACGGTAAGGCCATTCTGTACGGCGATGTGATCACCAAGTCCATGCGCCAGGCCATGGATGAAACCGACCGCCGTCGCGAAAAACAAATTGCCCACAATGAAGCGCATGGCATCACACCGCAGGCACTGAATAAGCGCATTACCGATGTTATGGACACAGGAGATACGCCCAAGCAACAACCTAGCACTGCTCGTAAGACAGGCCAGGGACGTAAAGGCGGTGATACTGAGGTGGCGATGGATGCGACGCAAATCGCCAAGGAGATCACCCGCTTGGAAGCACAGATGCATGAATTTGCCCGCGCTTTGGAGTTTGAAAAGGCGGCCCAGGTGCGCGACCAGGTGCATTTGTTGCAGCAGCAACTGATCAAAAGCTAAGCAATTACGGTTTTTTTGCCGCTTAATTTGCTGTCTTGCTTGTCTTGGTACATGCGCTTATCGGCCTGTGCCATCAGGGCTGCAATATCTAAAGTGCACTCTGTGTGACAACTAAAGCCGCAGCTGATCGACGGATAAATGATATGGTTCTTATAACTCAGCGGTGAGCGCTCAATATGCAGGCGCAGTTTTTCGACTATGGCGGCAATTTGTTCATCGCTATTGATTCGATGTAAGAGCACTAGAAACTCATCGCCTCCGAGACGGGCGATAATGTCCGAATCACGCAAGGTGCGCTGCAATTCCTTCGCTATATGCACCAGCAGTGCGTCCCCACAATCATGGCCATAGCTGTCATTAACCGCTTTAAAGTCGTTCACATCGATATTGATAATGGCGAAGTGTTTGTGCACATCCGCGCCTCGGGTGAGGTCGTCCAGATGCTGCATAATGGCGCGGCGGTTGGCCAGCAAAGTGAGGTCGTCTTGCAAGGAGGTGGCCCTAACCAGAAAGTAAGCGCGCACCAAGATGGCGACAGATACAAATAACACAAGGCTCAAGAGCGCCCCAAGGGCGCGAATAAGGGTGGCATGCCGCTGAGGCTCGACATTAAATTTGGCCGCCAGAGCCCAGCGACCATTGGCAAGATGTAAGGGTAAGATCACATCGGCATGGGTAAATGTGTCGGCATCACCATAAAATACCAGGGAGCCCTCGGCGGTGTTTTTTAATGCATATTGCACCTGCTCCTGAGAGTCCAGCTCCAGCAATTGATAAAGGGTAGTAATGTCCAATACCAGGCTGAGTGTACCCCAGTAACTGTTTTCATCGGTGGGGGTGGCAAACAGTGGAAACTGCGCCAATAGCGCTTCACCGCCTTGCACTAAAGTAAATGGTCCGGCGAGCACCATGGATTGAGTTTGTCGCGCCTGCTCTATGGTGGCAAATTGTTCTTCATCGCTGCGATAGTCAAAGCCCAGGGCCCTTTGGTTGCCTTCTAAGGGATAGACATATTGCACTATGTTTCCTGGTGCTAAGGCAATATTGCGAATTAACCGCGAGCGCGCCACCAATTGCGCGGCGATATGCTGCCAGTGCAAGGCGGTAAATTCGCGATTGATATTAGCAATAACCACCAGGCTTTCGGCGGCAAAGAGCTCCTGATTCAAGGTAGTTTCAAGTTTGGCGCGCAGCAGAGCTGATTGTTTACGCAGGTAGAGTTGCTCTTCAACAAACTCTTGTTGTTGATAGAGGTGGGCGAAATACTCAATCACAAAGGCGCTGGCCCCCAGATAAAGGGTGCTGAGCAAGATAAGCAGGAGTGTGGAGCGTCTTGTCATATTAGGTGCACTGTTCGGCTTAAATTCAGAGGTTATCTATTTCTTGTTCGACACTAAATCCTTTATCCGTGACTATGGCTTCGAGCACCTGGATGCGCTCTTTAAGCTGGCTTATTTGCGCTGACATAGTGTCTGTTTGCTGGCTTGCTGCCTGACACTTATCTTGTAGCTGGGAGAGTTGCTGGCCTTGGCGGTGCTGTGCGCGCAGGCCGAAGCTAAATGCGAGAGCTGCGATAATCAGCAGTAATATCATGTATATAAGCATGGCTATATCTTGCTAGCTGGAATGATCTCAGTATAACTGCAAAATGCCACAAGGCCACTGATTAGACAAAATTATCAGTGGCTTAGGGGGAACAGGGAGTAAATTAAGCTTCGTACGGCAGGGGATCAACAGCGTTATTAAGAGCAAAGGCCTCTAAACGCTCCTGACAGGCGCCGCACTTACCACAGGCCTGCTCGCGGCCATTGTAACAGGTCCAGGTCTGGCTGTAGTCCAGGCCCATTTTCAGACCGTCGGTAAGAATATCGATCTTGCTGTTAGCAAGGTAAGGGCAAACGATTTCCACTTCGTCATAGTTGGCGATACGGCACACATCGTCCATTTTCTTCACAAACTCAGGACGACAATCCGGGTAGATGGCGTGATCGCCCGAGTGGGCACCGTAAAATACCTTGCTGGCCTTCAGTGACACCGCGTAGCCCACCGCTAAAGACAATAAGATCATATTGCGGTTTGGCACTATGGTGCTCTTCATGCTTTCTTCTTCGTAATGCCCTTCCGGCACTTCGATATCGTCGGTTAGTGATGAGCCGCCAATTAACTGATTAATGGCGGAAATATCGACTATCTTATGATTAACGCCGAGTTGCTCGCACACTTGCTTAGCAACTTCCAGCTCTTTGACATGACGCTGGCCGTAGTTAAAGGAAAGGGCATAGACCTCGTGACCTTGACGAAGTGCCTTATTGAGCACGGTATATGAGTCCATGCCACCGGAATATATTACAACGACTTTTTCTGTCATTTGCCTGCGAGCCTTTTAATCATAGAGGTTTACGTTAGGGCGCGGTATACTACAGGGTTTGAGCTTGGATCACAATTATTCGCCGTTAGGGTTTGTTTTGCCTCAGGCATTTGTGAATAGCGATTGTTAAGTTTTAGCAGCAGGTTAGATTTTTGTACCAAATAAACGAGATTTTTGAAACCATCCAAGGGGAAGCCAGTTTTACCGGTACGCCCTCAATTTTTGTGCGTTTGCAGGGCTGTCCTGTGGGCTGCTCCTGGTGTGATACCAAACAAACCTGGGATGCCAAAACCAGTTATGTGGTGTCCTTGGAACAAACGGTGGAAAAAAAGTCCGACTCTGAGCATTGGGCCAAGGCCGATGCCGAAGATATTCTGGCGCTGTTCCAAAGTCGCGGCTATCGTGCCAAACACGTAGTGATCACAGGCGGTGAACCTTGTTTGTTTGACCTTAATCCCCTGTGTGAACTTCTGCATCAGCACGGTTACAGCACCCAAGTCGAAACCAGCGGCACCTTTGAGATCAAAGTGCCGGCACAAACCTGGGTGACGGTATCGCCAAAAATCAATATGCGCGGCGGTTATGAGGTGCTGGCCAGCGCCATGAAACGCGCCAATGAGATTAAGCACCCGGTGGCGATGCAAAAGCATGTGGACGAGCTTGAAGAGCTGTTTAAAGCAACCGGTGTGCATCCGCGACTGGTCTATCTGCAGCCCATCAGTCAAAAAGCCAAGGCAACAAAACTGGCCATAGATACCTGCATCAAGAAAAACTGGCGTTTATCTGTACAGGTACACAAGTATCTGGGGATTAATTAGCCCGAATTGACTTATTAAACATAAAAAAACGCGGCTTAAGCCGCGTTTTTTTCATTAAAGCATTAATTAAGCATTATCTGCCAAATAGTCGATCACTACCTGGTGATGATCCTTGGTCTTAAACTTATTGAAAACATGTTTAATGTGGCCGTCTTGGCCGACTAAAAAGCTGATGCGGTGAATGCCATCGTACTCTTTGCCCATAAATTTCTTTAAGCCCCACACGCCGAAATCTTCGGCTACCTTGTGGTCTTCGTCGCTTAACAGCTGGAAGTTAAGTTCTTTTTTGGTTTCAAAGTTCTTTAGTTTTTTCACCGGATCCGGGCTGATACCCACAGCCACGGTGTTGAACTTGGCCAACTCGGCTTTATGATCGCGCAGTTGCTCGGCTTGTACTATGCAGCCTGGGGTCATGGCCTTGGGGTAGAAGTACACTAAAACCTCATGGTCCTTTAATAGCGTTGCTAGGCTAACCGCTTCGCCGTTTTGATCCTCAAGGGTGAAAAGTGGCGCTTTATCGCCCGCTTGCAAGGTGTTCATAATGCTGCGTCCTTATCTGATCCGCTTAAAAGTATAATCTATGTTCAGGCGTTGAGATAACGCCTCAAAGGCCACCTTAAAGGCATCAATATCAAGCTCTTGTGGCACATTAAACTCGAGTTCACAGCGCATTTGAATGTCGCCATCTTGTGCGTAGGTATCTGATTTTAAAGAGCAGATGCTGATATTGTGTTCGGCAAAATAACCGGTGATCTTACTTAGGGTGCCCGGCGTGTCTATGCCTAGATACTCCAAGGTATAACCGCCACTGAATTGCTCTTCGGTGTGGCTTGAGGTGCGTTTCATCATGGTCAACAGCCCCAGTTCCATGCCCTTATTTGGCAAAAGGTGCTCGACTCGGCTAATGGCGGCCATATCGCCGCATAGCAGCATAATAAAGGTGAGTTCATTGCCTAAAATGGCAATGCGGCTGTCGGTGATATTGCAGTGACAATCGCTGACCAATTGCGTTAAGGCGCTAACCACCCCGGCTTGGTCTTCGCCAATTGCGGTGATCACTAACTGTTGTTTGGCCAATTCGCCCATTGATTTGCCCTTGCTCTGTGAAAACAATCTGTTGGCGGCGCAGTGTAGCATAAACGGGGTTTTAAAGGGCAACTTTTAGCCTTGTCCCGCTTTATTGTCTTTTCGGCGGCGACATTCTTGTTTTTAACCCCGTGTAAAAGTACCATAGTGAAAATTTTTATAAGCCATTGCTGCGCGCCAGCGCAACACTGGTGTGGGTGTCGTTACTGGGGTTTAACACCTTGGTATATTAGGCAAGACAACAAAGCCGTTGTTAAGTTGAATCTGACACTGAACCAATTACCCCTCACCGACTCAAAGTTCGTACAATAATAATGGTGAGTAAAGGAGAACAACAACGTGCAGTATTGGATCCCTAAAGTATTGATCTTGAGTGCTTTAGTCACTTTGAGTGGCTGTGGCATTTTTACCAACGAGGCACACCACAAGCGTAACTATCAGGCGAATCAGCCATTAGTGACTCCACAGGGACTCGATGCACCGAGCCAAGATCCCACCTATAAGATGGACGTGGGCAGCTATGATAACAGCGAAGATGCTAAGGCCGTTAAGCCGCCGATGCAGATTATGCCTATCGCTCAGGGCAGCTGGATTGAAGAAGGCGACAAGCTAGCCAGGGTTTACTTCGATAAAAACGATGGTATTGAAGATCTTGACCAGTTTATTTTGGCGGCCGTGGAAGGCGTGCTGGAAAGCTACAACACTCCGGTGACCAATAAGTCACAAAGCAGTATCGAAAGCGATTGGTTTTCTATCGTAAAAGTAGAAGAAGGCTGGTTATGGGACGATGAAATCGTTGCCGAGCAGCGTTACAAGTTTACCGTTGAAGAAAAAGATCACCAGCGCACCGCGTCTTTGCGTGCCGAGATGATTGATTATCGCTCGCAGGAAGTGCCGTTAACGCCACTATTGCAGCAGCGCTTGGAAACCCGTGCCCTAAATGCGGCGGTGGCTGAGTTCGATTACCGTTACCGTCAGCTGCAGGTTGAACTGCGCCAGCGCCAAGGCATTATTTCCCTGGCTTTAGGCTTTGATAATCAAGGTAATGCGGCACTTATCACAGAGCAAGAGAAGAATGTGGTGTCTGAGCGCTTCAGTGCCTTCTTAGAGCGTCTACAATTTACTATTATTGAAGTGGATGCCGAAAAAGGTCGTATTATTGCCGACTACACCCAGCCTGAATCTAGTGTATGGGATTCAATTTGGGGCGAAGAGGCAATGCAACTGCCTTTAGAAGACGGCCAGTATCAGATTCTATTGGATAACGCCAAAGCTGGCGGTACCAGCATCACCTGGATGGATAAAGACGGTGAGGTTCTTGAGCCCGGCACCATGAATGATTTACAGCAAGCCCTAGTAACGGCTCTACGTGCTCGCGGGATTGAGCTGTAATCATTTGATTTTGCTGTAAAAAAGGAAAGGAGTTAAATCACCTTTCCTTTTTTATTTGGAGCTATAAGAGGCAGGGAAGCCCAAAGATAACAAAGAAAATAAGTAAACAATTATGACAACAAGCCAGCCACGGTCAATGACCAACACTTTACTGACGTTTTTAATTCCCTCACTGATCGGCGTCTTTCTCTTTATGGTGCCTATCCCCTGGGATGGTCAGATAAAAATCAGCGTGGCGATTTTGGCGGATATGTTACGCCAAGCCTTAGCGCCTATATCCAGCACCTTGCTGTTGGTGATTATTTGTATGACCGGCCTGTTATCCTTGCTGATGACGGTGAAGCAACCGCGCTCCCTGTTTGAAAAACCCCTGATGCGCCACCTCTTTTTAGTAACACCGACCTGGCTTGTAGTACGCCTTGTGGGCATGGTGTTTGTGGTCATGACCTATTTCCAGCTTGGCCCCAAGGCCATCTACTCAGACGCTACCGGCGCTTTTGTATTGACTGAGTTGCTGCCGCTGTTACTTACCGTGTTTATTCTTGCCGGCTTCTTATTGCCGCTGCTTTTGAATTTCGGCTTGCTTGAGCTGGTTGGTACCCTGTTTACCAAGATTATGAAGCCTTTGTTTTGTGTGCCCGGTCGCAGCGCCGTAAACTGCGCCGCCTCTTGGCTTGGCGATGGCAGCGTCGGTATTTTGATGACCGCCAGACAATATGAAGAAAAGCACTATACGCAAAAAGAAGCGGCCATTATCGGTACCACCTTCTCCGCTGTGTCTATTACCTTCTGTTTTGTGGTTATAGGTCAGGTGCGCCTTGAGCATTTATTTGCGCCTTTCTATTTAACCGTGTGTTTGGCAGGTGTGGTGTGTGCGTTGATTTTGCCGCGTATTCCTCCTCTTAGCCTGAAGAAAAACATTTATGTTGATGGCACCAGCCAATGTGATGACAATGAAGCTGTACCAGAGCATAAAAGCCTGTGGCGTCAGTCAGTGGGTATGGCTCTTGATAAGGCGCGCCATGCAAAAGGAGTAAAAGGCACGGTAGAAGAAGGCCTGCACAATGCTCTGGATATGGTATTTGCTGTGTTACCTGTGGTGATGGCCGTGGGTACCTTTGCGCTTATCGTTTCTGAATATACGCCGGTATTCCAATGGCTGGGTAAACCCTTTATTCCTTATCTTGAACTTTTGGGTATTCCCGAGGCGGTGAAGGCTTCAGAAACCATAGTGGTGGGCTTTGCAGATATGTTTATCCCGTCGATTTTGGCGGCCTCGAATATCGACAGTGAAGTAACGCGCTTTATTATCGCCGCCATGAGTGTGACTCAGTTGATTTATATGTCGGAAGTGGGCGCGCTCTTGCTAGGCAGTAAGATCCCGGTGAATATTTTTGAATTGTTTGTGATTTTTATTTTGCGTACCCTGATCACCTTGCCGGTGATCACCTTGATGGCAAAATGGCTGGTAGCCTAGGACTTTCCTAGGCACTAGGGCTTAGCCCTAAGCGCAGGGCTCTAAGGCTTTAGGATTCTTGGTCGTCGCTCTTTGAGTCCTGCTGCTTCGCTTTTTCGGCAAGGCTGCGTTTGGCCTTTTCGATAGGGTCCTGATTAAAACTTTTCATGTCCATTTTGGCTGAATATTTTAACAGTGCGATATTGCTCCAGATCACCGCCAAGACAAAGACGATGATCAGGATTACATGCCAGTTTTGCATTGCAGTGTCCGCTATATTAAGTGCAGGGTAAGGGAGCGCCCTTTATAACTGACAACCTAGTTGCGATGCAACATCTAGAACGATTTAGTGGAGTCTTCATAGGCTATGGAAAAGGTACTAATTTGGCCGGAACAATATCCGTTATTACTTAAAGGACTTATTGAGCAAAACGGCGCCTTTATACTCGATGCTTTGGAAGCATGGCCAGCTTGTAGTACAAAAATCGAGGATGAGGTCAGCAGCACCACGCTGCCACCTCTGTATTATTTAATCTGGCTGCAGCCGCGTGACCCTTTTGATGAATGTACCTTCCAGCATATCAGCGATTTTGATGAGCAGGCCCTGCGTTATATTCAGGCGGCAAAAGAATATTTCCTCAGCAATGACTACACCGCCGAGCAAATCAGCGAAATGCTGCTTGAACGCCTGGCTCAGTATGCCGATATTAATGCGCAAATTCAGATTGAAACGCCGCTTTCGCTTGCCAAGTTATTATTTGAGCAGCGCTATTTTTCTTTGCTTGCAGAGCTTTTGAATCGCGATGTAAAGCTAAGCAGCGCTGATATCTTGCTGCTTTGGCAGGAAGTTGATTTTCGCCCTAAACTGGAGCCATATCTGCCGGATTGTGCTGCAGACTTGCCTGATTTACTGGAAGCGGCAAAGACCGAACTTATCCAGGGTCATGACTTTTTCACCTTGTTGCAGTGCCTCTCTAATGAGGAAAATCTGCAACAGTTGTTGGAGCAGGCCTTGCTGGCGCATTTACACAGTGAGCATGCCAAGCAAAGCCTGGCGATGCGCTTTATTGAACAGGGCGCACGAGGCAGTGAGCAAAACGAGCAAGGGCAAACAGCGCTTATGCTGGCTGCGGAAAAAGGCTTTGTTAGCGTGATTGAAGCCTTACTCGGTCAAGCATCGCTTGATGCCAAGGATCATCAGGGTAATAACGCTTTGCACTACGCTGTGGCTGCCGATAACGGCAATTGTTTAACCGTGCTGCTGCGCGCCGGTGCGAATTTCCATGCTAAAAACAATGCCGGACTAAGCTGCTATCGCTATGCGGTGGAGCAAAACCGTAAAGCCTTAGTGCGCCTTATGGAGCGCGAGTTTGGCATTAAGGAATTATCGCCTCAGGGTCAGTATATGCGTATTGCCAAGGTGCATGCCCTGCATGCCCTGGTAATGCTGCTGTTACCGCTGCAACTGTTTTTCTTTTTTGATGACGGCATCGACTATAAAAGCGAGCTGACCATGGTCTTTACCATGCTCTCTGTGGTGGCGATATTCTTTGCTATTAGCTTAAAGCGCTGCGCCCTGTATCCACAGTTGCGTCATCCATTTGGGCTTGGCTTATTAAGGGTGGGCTCTGTGCTGTCCTTGCTGGCGCAATTGGCATTACTGAGCGTGGTAGGGCTGGCATTCTTAAGTCAGCTGGGTGGCTAAGCTCGTCAGGGGCTAAGTAACGCCAACTTCGATTGCAAAAATAAAAACGCCGAGCGAGTAGCCCGGCGTTTTTTCTTACTGAGATATTATTGTTTATCCTGATTCTGGCGATGATATTCCTGCGCCGCCTTTTCATTGGCTAAATCGTCTTTTAATTTACCTACCTTTAAGCCTAACTCCTGACCGCGATGGCGGGCATAGTAGGTGCAGCCGATAAACATGCAGCTGGAAAAGACCAGCTCCAGTATCACCCATAGGCGCTCGTCCGGGCTGACCCACAGCAGGGTAAAGCCATGAATAAAGTAGATCATAACGATAAAGTTGGCCCAGGCATAGGTGTAGGGCTTGTCCTGAATAATGCCTTTTAGGGGCAAGAGCAGGGGCACTATATACAGGCCAAAGGTAAAGGCGAAGCTGTAATCGCTGCGCGGCGAAAAGACAAACAGCCACAGGGGCATTAACAGCAAGAGGCCGATATAACCGACCAGCGCGAGGCGCTGATAACGCTGAGTCAGCGGCTTTTTGGCGATATTAGTCATTGAGTTTTCTCGCTAAATTAACCAAACGCCGACCAAGGGCTTGGCAAATCTGTTTTTCATCATTGCTTAGCTGGGAATTATTATCCAGACCAGAAACATGGCTGGCACCATAAGGGGCGCCGCCTGTGGTAGTGGCATTGAGAGCGGGCACGTCATAGGGTACGCCCACCAACAGCATGCCGTGATGCAATAAGGGGATGCTCAGATGCAACAAGGTGGTCTCATTACCGCCGTGCATACTGCTTGACGAGGTAAAGACGCAAGCGGGCTTGTCGATCAATTGCCCCTTAAGCCAGATATCACTGCTTTGCTCCCAAAATGACTTGGCTTGAAAGGCCATCATGCCAAAGCGGGTCGGCGTGCCAAAGGCCAGGGCGGCGCAGTCGATAAGCTCCTGCTTATTCACCTGAGGGTGAGCGCCATCGTCACAGATACAACGCAACCAGACATCAGAGCCTTGTGCTTCTATGCTGTCGGCGATTTCTTCCGCCAGCGCCTGTACACTGCCACTACGAGAGTGGTAAAGCACCAAAATCGGTGCCATTAAATGATCTCCAGGGCATTTTCAGGCGGTCGGCCAAGCACGGCTTTGTCACCGTTCACTACGATAGGTCGCTCGATCAGCTTAGGATGGGCGTGCATGGCATTAAGCAGCGCCTGCTCGTCCTGCTCGTTTTGTAATTCCAGCTCTTTATACAGGTCTTCCTTGGTACGCATTAGCTCGCGGGCCGAGCCAAAACCCAGCTTGGCAACCAACTCGCTTAGAGTGGCAACGTTTGGCGTTTCTTCCAGGTATTTAACGATAGTGACCGGCGTGCCTTGCTCTTCAATTAGAGCCAGGGTTTGGCGCGACTTTGAACAACGCGGATTATGATAAATAACGACAGACATAATAATTCCTTAAATACAGATAATGGCGATAGTGTAAAAGATACTGGCGGCTAAGGGTAGGGGCGCGCCACCTGAGGGGGGCTTTTTAGCCAACCTGGCAGAATTTCCAGGTTGGCTGGGTGTATTTATAGCCGTGAAAGCTCTTTTTGCATGGCCCGGTATTGGCTAAGCAGGGCTTTTAAGCGTTTTTGCTTCAGGGCCTCGTTCGGCTCGATATGGTTCAGCGCTTTTTGCACCTCGTCAGCAGCCTTCATATAGGCGCCGTATTGGGCCATCAAATCGGCATTGGCTTCATGATAGGCGGCCTTGTTTTCCTGTTGCTTATAGGTATCGGTTAGCAATTGCTTAGCCAGGATATGATCGGGCTTTTCCAGGGCAAAGCTGCGCAGCAGCTCTTCGGCCAGCTTATACTGTTTGGCCTCAATGGCGGCATGGGCATAATTCAGGGTGATCACCTGATTATTAGGGCGCAACTGATGGAATGGGCGTAGATGCTCCACGGCCTTTTGTGGCTCGCCTTTACCCACATAGTAATCGGTCAGTGAGTCGAGATAGAAAAGGTTGTCTGGGGCTTTTTGCAAGAGATCATCAAGTAAAGGCTTTGCTTCTTCAAACTTCTTTTGGTCTATCAGGGTCAAGGCCAAACCATAACGCAGCGCCGAGGTATCGCCAAAACTGTGCTCTTTGAGCAGCTTGCGGAACTGGGCTTCGGCATACTCCTTGTCGCCATTATAGCGGGCAATAACACGGCTTTTGGCAAGGTGAAACAGCAGGTTATCTGCATAGGGCCGGTCTTGATATTGCTGCGCCCGCAAACGCACGTCACTTACCCGGCTTTGCGGCAACGGGTGGGTGAGTAAGAAGATGGGTGGCTTTTGTTTGTAGCGAATTTGTGCCGACAGTTTGGTTAAAAACTCCCCTGAGGCCTTAGGATCAAAACCGGCTTCGTACAAGGTACGCATACCTATGCGGTCCGCCTCTTGCTCGGCGCCGCGGCTATGGGTGAGCTGACTTAGCGCACTTTGCGTTTGCGTGCCTGTGATAATGGCCATACCGGCATCGGGAGAGACCATGGTTGCCAGCACACCGGCAATAAGGCCGGCTATGGTCAGGCCCGAATTATCTTGTTGTTGCTGTAGTCGGCGGGCCAGGTGGCGCTGAGTCACGTGGGCGATTTCGTGCCCTAGTACAGAGGCTAGCTGGCTTTCGTTATCGGCCTGAGCGATAAGCCCGGTATGCACGCCTACATGGCCGCCATAGAAGGCGAAGGCGTTGATTTCCTTGTTATTGATCCAGAAGAAAGAAAAAGGAAAGCGGATATCGTCGGCGTGGGAAACCAGTTGATTGCCCAAGCCGCGTAGGTATTCATCGAGCACGGGATCGTTGATCACCGGCGAGCTGCCACGAATTTGCATCATCATTACATCGCCTATGATGCGTTCCTTTTCAATCGGCATAGCCTGTAATGCTGAAGTGCCTAAGTCGGGCAAATCAAAAGAGTTTTGCGCGCGGGACTCGGTCACACTGGTGGTCAAAACCAAAGCGCATAACAGCAGACGTCTAAATAACATATTATTCCTTGCGGTCTTTATCTTTATTTTGCAACAGGCGTTTAGGCAATCTGAAGCTTATAACTGGCGTATAATTAATTGGTCTAGCCATTTATCTTTAGGTCTTCAGACCCTGTGCATGCGACGAACGTTCACTTTCAAGGGCAATAAAGTCACTAGGGTCTGTTTATCTTTGCGGTTTACTTTATGTTCAATCTAAGCGCATTCTGATGAATTTAGCACGAACCTATAAGGCATAATTCATCCATGAAGTTTGGTTACATCGTGCATCCATGCACTCACCTCGCTAAGCTGCGAAGCATTGCTTCGGTCTTGCTCGCCTATGTACATAGCGAGCAACACAGAGCAGGATGCGTTTAGATGAACCCGCAGGGCAGCGCTTGTAGCGCATTTCTACTGTGTTGTTACATGTTCATGTAGAATAACTACACCACACATGTGCCGCCTTGTATAAATCCGCTACAAACTGCTGCAGAAACAAACAACAAAGGTCAACAGACCCTTTAGTATGCACTTTCCTAAGTACATAGAAGATGAATGAGTCGCGCCAATTCGCCTTTGTGTATTTGACCATACTAATCTTAGGATAAACGAATGTGGCGATGCTTTTAAGTGTTTTTACGGTATTATGCCTTATGCGCCAAGGCTCTAGCTAAGGTTTGCATACAAGAAAACGCCTTACACAAGGCCTGCTAGGGTCTGTTTATCTTTGCGGTTTACTTTATGTTCAATCTAAACGCATTCTGATCACGACGCTCGTTATGATGCATAGTCATTCTATGTTCATAGCGAGTAACACAGAGCAGGATGCGTTTAGATGAACCCGCAGGGCAGCGCTTGTAGCGCATTTCTACTGTGTTGTTACATGTTCATGTAGAATAACTACACCACACATGTGCCGCCTTGTATAAATACACTACAAACTGCTGCAGAAACAAACAGCAAAGGTCAACAGACCCTGGGTGCAAAGAATATTTAAAAAGTATGTGGTTTAATGGGATTGACGGCCAGGAGCTATGAAAAATTCGGATCTACGCTGTTATCAATGTCCTGAGCTGTTTGTTCGTTTTAAACTGGCGTTAATGGCGGCGCAGGCCGAGCAGCAGGATATCGCCTTTATGCTCAAGGGCGATGATATACAAGGTGTCAGTGATATTAAGCGATATTTAACCAAACAAAAGCTAGCATTCACTGTCACAACAACGGCAGAACAATTAATAATAACCGTGGAGAGAGAAACTCGTGTTTGAATTTGTGCGCTCGTGGTACCAAAGAAAATTTACCGATCCTCACTCGGTGACTCTGCTTTTACTCTTGCTCTGCGCTTTTGCCGTGCTCTATTTCTTCGGCGCGCTATTAATGCCTGTGCTGGTCGCCGTGGTGATCGCCTATTTACTGGATTGGCCCGTGGTGCGCTTGCTGAACTTAGGCCTGTCGCGCACTTTGGCTACCATACTTGTGGTCAGCTTATTCTGCTCCTTGGTGATAGGCACCTTGTTCGGTTTTGGCCCAATTCTATGGCAACAAACCAGTAATTTACTGCAAGAAGCGCCCGCCATGCTGGAGCAGGGCAAACATTACCTTTTGCATCTGCCCATTGATTATCCTGCTTTGATCACCCCGGAGCAGGTGCGCACCCTGGTTGCCAGCGTTGAAAGCAAGGCGGTGGAATTTGGCCAGGTCTTGGTATCTGTGTCGCTTACCTCTCTTAAAGATGTGGTGGCCTGGTTGATATATCTGGTCTTGGTGCCGCTGCTGGTGTTTTTTATGCTTAAAGATAAAACCCAGCTGCTGCACAGTGTCAGTGCCTTGTTACCGGCGCAGCGTCGCTTGATCCAGCAGGTGTGGCTGGAAATGAATCAGCAGATCATGAACTATATTCGTGGCAAGGTGTTTGAAATCCTGATCGTCGGTGGCGTTTCTTTTGTGGTCTTTACCATCTTCGATTTACGCTATGCCGCCTTATTAGGGGTTTTGGTTGGACTGTCCGTGTTGATCCCCTTTATCGGTGCTGCCCTGGTGACCATACCCGTGGCCGCCGTGGCCTTGTTCCAGTTCGGTGTCAGCAGTGAGTTTTGGTCTGTGCTAGTAGCCTACGGCATTATTCAGGCGCTCGACGGTAACGTCTTGGTGCCGCTGCTGTTTTCTGAGGCGGTGGATTTAAACCCTGTGTTTATTATTATGGCTGTGCTGTTCTTTGGTGGCTTATGGGGCTTTTGGGGCGTATTCTTTGCTATACCCTTGGCTTCTTTAGTGCGTGCCTTGGCGAATGCCTGGTCATCGACCTTGGAAGACGCCAGCGCCACACAGGCTCAGGAGTAGTGCCCGCTTTATTCGGCTGGTTAGATGAAAAGCTGATAAAAGTTAGCGTCATGCAAACAAATTGGTATTAATAGCGCAAGGGCACTTGTGTACAATGGTTATAACTTATAGCTAATTGGAATATGGTGCCCATGACCCAGCGTTTTTTCACCCAGACTAGCCAGGATCTTGTTTATCTCGATGCCAATGCGACCACTCCTGTGTTGCCACGCATTGCCGATGTTGTCTCTCACACCATGCAGGTGTGTTTTGGTAATCCGTCTAGCTCGCATATTACCGGGGTCCAGGCCAAGTTTTTGCTGGAACAAACGCGTGCCAAGGCGCGTCAGGTTATAGGCGCCGAGCAGGGCGATATTCTCTTTACCTCGGGCGCCACCGAAGGTATCCAAACCGCTGTAGTCTCTACACTTTTAGCCAATCGACATAAGGCCACCGAGCACAGTGTATTGCTCTACGGCGCCACCGAGCACAAGGCAGTGCCAAACACTTTAAAACACTGGAATCAGGTACTGGGCTTAGGAGCTAAGATATTGGCCATTCCTGTGGATGAAGCGGGCTTGCTGGATTTGGACTTTATCGCCCAACATGTGGGTAAGGCGCTGATGATCTGCACCATGGCGGTGAATAATGAAACCGGCGTGTATCAGGATTTAGCCAAGTTGGAGCAGGTGATCCGCGCTAATAACGACCATGTTAGCTGGATGGTGGACTGCGTGCAGGCTTTGGGTAAGCAAGACCTGGCGCTTAGCGAAACAAGCATAGACTATGCGCCTTTCTCCGGTCACAAACTCTACGCCCCTAAGGGCATTGGCTTCTTATATATTCGTGAAAATAGCCCATACACACCTTTTATCGCCGGTGGCGGTCAGGAAAGTGGCATGCGCTCGGGTACGGAAAACCTGCCCGGGATCGCTGGCCTGTATGAGTTGTTCGATATGTTGCTGGATAAATCGCAAGGCGTATTCAAGCCGGTTGCGACTTTGCACTTGTACCGTCAGCAATTGATCCATGCCCTGGAGCAAACCTTTGGTGATATCAGCTTTAATGCTCCCCTTGAAGGTACAGTACCGACAACTTTGAACTTCTGTGTAAACAGTCTGACCTCAAAAGAAGTCATGGACCTGTTTGATGCTGCCGGTATTCGTGTCAGCGGTGGCTCAGCCTGTAGCTCAGGTGCCTCGCGCAGCTTTGTTTTGGATGCCATGAATGCCAATGACTGGCAAAGTGAAAATGCCATTCGTATGTCTTTTGGCCCGGCCGCCACAGAGCAGGAAATTGCCTTGGCGTGTGAGCGCATTTGCGCCTTGAAACCCGTGTTGGCGAATAACTGTTTAATCGTCTCAGATGCCACTCAGCCCGAGCATGAAGTCTGTGCCCTGGGCCTAACTCAGCTGCGCCACCAAGGCAGTTGCTGTTGGTTGTATGTGGGCATTAATAACGAGGCCGTGATCATCGACCCGGTTGTCGAGCTGGTACCGCGTATCGCCCGTCTGGTTACTCAGCAGCAGCTGCATGTAAAAGCCGTGCTGGAAACCCATAAACATCAGGATAAAGACTCGGCGCGCACGCTGTTGTCAGAGCGTCTTGGTCTGGCTCAGGAGCAAGATCCCCTGGGCTGGCCCGAAGGCGACGCCATCAGCCTTGGCGAGCAACGCCTGACTCGGGTATCTACTCCTGGCCACAGCGCCGACAGTCACAGCTATTTGCTCTATCAAGGGGATAAGGTTACTGCCTGCTTCTGCGGCGACCTCTATATTTTTAGCGGCTTGGGCAGCACTCAATTTGCCGATGCTGACACAGAGCAAATGCTGGACTCTATTCACACCCTGGCGACTAAATTGGCTGCGGATACCGTGCTGTGTCCGGCTCATGACTACGAGCAGTGTTTTGCTTTGAGTTGGCAGGCGCAGGTTCAGGCCACGCCTTTGTTACAGCAGGTCTTACAAGAGCAGATAAACAAGGCGCAATTCGCCGAGCAAAAATGTGTTTTGGATCAGCAGCTGAGCACAGAAAGCGGGGCCCTTTGCGGTTTTAGTCATAAGCCTAAGCATGCCAACGCCCAGCAACTGAGCAGTGCCGAAGTACAGCAGATGCTTGCCAGCGAGGAGTTTGAAACCGTGCTTTGGGATGTTCGCGAACCTTATGAGCATGGTGCCAAAGACATACGCTCGCTATTTAGTGTGCATGACGATCAACTGCTCAATGTGCCGCTAAGTCGCATGGCCAATGCCTTATTTGCTCATCAGTTGAAGCCGGATACACGTTATATTCTGGTCTGTCGTACTGGTAACCGCTCGGGGCAGGCGATCAAGAACTTGCAGTCTTTGGGCTACAATCATGTCTACAACTTGCAAGGTGGCTTAGCATTAGTATGATGGTGGTTTAGATTGTAAACAGGAACCACCATGAGCCAGGTATATATTCGCGATGCGGTGATCAATGATGTGCCTTTGATCTATCAGTTTATTAAGGCGTTGGCGGTGTACGAGCGAGAGCCCGACGCCGTTGCCGCCACCGAGCTAGATATAGAGCGCACCTTGTTTGACGAAGGGGCGACCGCGCACAGCGTTATCTGCTTTGAAAGTGATGCCCCCGACGCCGAAGCCATAGGCTTTGCGGTGTATTTTTATAATTATTCAACCTGGCTTGGCCGCAATGGCCTGTATCTTGAGGACTTGTTTGTCAGTGAAGACAAGCGTGGCCGCGGTGCCGGCAAGGCATTGATGAAATATCTGGCACAACGTGCCATCAGCAAAAATTGCGGTCGCTTTGAGTGGGTGGTGTTGGACTGGAATCAGCCAGCCATTGATTTCTATCACAGCATAGGTGCCGAGGCGCAAGCGCAGTGGCAAATTTATCGTCTTAGCGGCGACAAGCTGCTGCAATTTGCTGAGCAATAATCCTTCTTCTTGTGAGCACGTTTTTACCATTGAGTGCAAAATCCGGCTAGTGCCGCACCGCCAATGGGGTAAGCTAAGCATATAAATCACCCTTACTGGAACCTTGTTATGTTTACCGCCGATGTCTGCCAAAAAGCCCGCTTAAGCCGTGATAAGCGCTTTGACGGCTTGTTTTATGTAGCGGTGCGCAGCACAGGTATTTATTGTCGGCCTATTTGTCCGGCGCCCCCCGCCAAAGAACGCAATGTCGAGTATTTTGAGCATGCCCATTTAGCGGCGCAGGCGGGATTTCGCCCTTGTTTAAGGTGCCGCCCAGATGCCAGCCCGGGCAGCTATCCCTGGCTGGGGGCGCAAACCACGGCGCTCAGGGCAAAACGCTTAATCGATCAGGGTCATTGGTCAAATGGCGGCGCCGAGGCACTAAGTGCCCGCCTTGGCGTGTCATCCAGCTACCTTAATCAATTATTTAAAAAACATTATGGCATCGCTCCGGGGCAATATGCGCTCTTTAGCCAATGTCAGTTTGCTAAACAGCTGTTGCAGCAAACCCAATTACCAGTCACCGAGATAGCATTTGCCTCCGGCTTTAATAGCGTGCGCCGTTTTAACGATGCCTTTAAGAAGCTGATGCAGCTGACGCCGAGTGCCATTCGCACCAAGGCACAATTGGATGCTGGCTCTATCAGCCTGTTTCTCAGTTTTCGCCCCCCTTATGACTGGCAGGCCATGCAGGCGTTTTTAAATAAACGGCTAGTCGCGCCTATGGAATGGATTACTGCCGAAAGTTATGGCCGCGCCTTCACCTATAAGGGCGCAAAGGGGGAATTTACCGCTCATTATCAGGACAAGAAGCAGGGCTTTAGGGTTGAGATCAGCCTGGATAACTGGCACTGCCTGCAAGGAGTCGTGGCTAATATTCGCAGAGTGTTGGACCTGGATGCCGATACTCAGGTGATAAATAGCCAGCTGCAAAGCGCTGTGGGTGAGCAGTTCGCACTGACTCCAGGGCTGCGTCTGCCGGGTATGTGGGATCCTTTTGAGGCCGGTATTCGCGCTGTGCTGGGGCAGCAAGTGAGCGTTGGCGCGGCGCGCACGCTTACCACAACTTTAGTGAAGGAGGTGGGCGAGCAGGGGCGTTATTTTCCCACCGCACAGCAAATGGCGGTAAGCGAGTTGGCCTTTTTTAAGATGCCGGGGCGGCGTAGAGAAGCGTTGCGTGATTTAAGCGCCTATGTTGCCGAGCATGGTAATGCCGATTTGGATGCCTGGTTGGCTATTAAGGGCATAGGCCCTTGGACGGTCAATTACGCTAAAATGCGCGGCAGCAGCGACCCGGATATTTACCTCGGCGGCGACCTGGGTGTACAAAAGGCGCTGGCCGGGTTCAGCGGCATTGATATTGAGCGCGCCGCACCGTTTCGCTCCTATCTGACTTTTCAACTATGGCAACAATTATGACCTTATATCAAGAATGTATCGACACGCCCTTGGGTGAGCTGGTGATCCAAGCCAGTGACACAGGCCTGTGTTATGTGGGTTTTGACATTGAACGCAAGGCTGATGCGAGTGCCAATGCCATCACGGCGCAGGCAAAAAGCCAGTTAGCAGAATATTTCCAGGGAGTTCGCTCCCAGTTTGATCTCCCTCTGGATACCAAGGGTACCGAGTTTCAGCGCCAGATCTGGCAGGCCTTAGGCAGCATAGCCTATGGTGAAAACGTCAGTTATAGCGATATTGCCCGTTTGGTGGATAATCCTAAGGCGGTGCGCGCCGTGGGGGCGGCCAATGGTCGTAACCCCATCAGCATTATTGTGCCCTGTCACCGGGTAATAGGAGCTAACGGTACCTTGACCGGCTATGCCGGTGGGCTGGAACGCAAGCGCTGGCTACTGGCCTTTGAGCAAGGCCACACTAGGGTCTGTTGACCTTTGTTGTTTGTTTCTGCAGCAGTTTGTAGTGAATTTATACAAGGCGGCACATGTGTAGTGTTTATTCTACATAAACATGTAACAACACAGTAGAAATGCGCTACAAGCGCTGCCCTACGGGTTCATCTAAACGCATCCTGCTCTGTGTTACTCGCTATGTACATAGGCGAGCAAGACCGAAGCAATGCTTCGCAGCTTAGCGAGGTGAGCGCATGGATGCGCGATGTAACCAAGCTTCATGGATGAATTTAACCACATAAATCAGCGATTATATTCATCAGAATGCGTTTAGATTGAACATAAAGTAAACCGCAAAGATAAACAGACCCTAGCAAGTAATAGCCTGGGATGAGTTTGCCTTGGCCTTGATAGGGGCCTTAGTGTAAGCTTGGCGCGCGAAGTTTTTAGAAGAATTACCATGGCTCAACTGTATTTTTACTATTCGGCAATGAATGCCGGCAAGTCCACCACCTTATTGCAATCAGCATTTAACTACCGCGAGCGCGGCATGCGTCCGATGATCATGACCGCGGCCATCGATGACCGCGCCGGGGTTGGCAAGGTAGCCTCGCGTATCGGCTTGCAGGCCGATGCCTTTGTCTTTGATGGCAACAGCAATGTGTATGATCTAATTGCTTCGCAACACCAGGAAGAAGCCCTGCATTGTGTGCTGGTGGATGAGAGCCAGTTTTTGTCCAAGGCGCAGGTATGGCAACTGACCGAGGTGGTCGATCAGCTTAAAATTCCCGTCTTGTGTTATGGTTTACGCAGCGACTTTTTAGGCGAGCTGTTTGTTGGCTCTAAGTATTTACTGGCCTGGGCCGATAAGCTGGTGGAGCTAAAAACCGTGTGCCACTGCGGCCGTAAGGCCAATCATGTGCTGCGTTATGATCACCATGGCGATGTGGTCGCCAGTGGCGATCAGGTGCAGATAGGCGGTAATGAGCGCTATGTGTCCGTGTGCCGTAAACACTATAAAGAAGCACTCAATCAAGATGAAGCCTAAGGCTTAATTAAGCCTAGCCCAAAAGCCGAGCCAGTTGCGCTCGGCGCTCGTCAGCCTCCATAAAGGTCCAGGCAATAAAGCGGCTGCTTTTTTGCCCTTGTGCCATGGCCACCACTTCAATTTGAACGGCACCCAGTTTGCGTAAAGTGCTTTTCAACGGGCGCTCATTTTCCTTTTTTGATACCAGACTGGTAAACCAGATCACCTGCTCGGCAAAGTGTTGGCTCTCCAACGCCATATTACGCACAAAGGCCAGCTCACCTCCTTGGCACCACAATTCATTGGCGCGGCCACCAAAGTTCAGATCATTGCTCTGTTGTCCCTTTAAGTTACGCCACTTGCGCTGGGAGCCGGCCTGGGCACTTTGTTCACTGTCATGAAACGGCGGGTTGCACAGGGTGGCCACTATTGTGTCTTGCGCCTTGATGATGTCGGCGAAATACTGAGTCGGCTGCTTTTGCTGCACCACCTTGATTGGCAAGGCATTTAACTGAGCCAGCTGTTTAGCTAGCTTAACCGATTGCACATCTATATCGCTCGCTAGAAACTGCCAATTAAACAGCTTGTTACCTAGAATGGGGTAGATAAGCGAGGCACCTGTGCCGACGTCCATCACCCGCACCTTATGCTGCGCTAGCCTGTGCTCAGTATCCTGGCTGAGCAAATCATAAAGATGGTGCAAGTAGTCTGCGCGCCCGGGCACGGGTGGGCATAAAAAGCCCTCGGGCAAATCCCAAATGGCTACATCGTAGTGATGTTTCAGCAAGGCCTGATTGAGCATTTTCAACGCCTTGGCATCGCTAAAGTCGATACTGGCTTGCCCGTCGGGCCGCTTAATCACATAGGCTTGCAGGCTCGGTAAGCTGCTGCACAGGGCGTCGAAGTCATAGCCGTTTCGATGGCGGTTTTGTGGATGCAAGGGCGGGATCTCTATCACGTGAATATGGGCATAGTATAAGGGATCGGCCCGCTGGAATGTAGCGCCGAGTTCAAGTGGAGTGAGTGCCAGCTGTACCCAGCTTATTTACACCCAGGGTGAAAAGTGTAAATATGTTTATTATTAGTCAGTTAGCTAGGGTCTGTTGACCTTTGTTGTTTGTTTCTGCAGCAGTTTGTAGTGTATTTGTACAAGGCGGCACATGTGTGGTGTATTCTACATAAACATGTAACAACACAGTAGAAATGCGCTACAAACGCTGCCCTACGGGTTCACCTAAACGCATCCTGCTCTGTGTTGCTCGCGATGAAAATAGAATGACTATGCATCATAACGAGCGTCGTGATCAGAATGCGTTTAGATTGAACATAAAGTAAACCGCAAAGATAAACAGACCCTAGCCATTTTTTGCAATAGAAAGCGGCACAGGTAAATATTCCAACTTGCATAGAGCATGCAGCAATAAAGCTCAGCATCAGCAACCAATAAAACACGCGAATTCAACTCCGAAGTGCACCACTCGCTAAATTAAGCCGCCTTGCGTAATTCTTCGAATACGACTGCTGGCTGTTTATACCCCAGACATTTTCTCGGTCTGGCATTTAACGCGCGTTCAATCTCTGCAATTTGCTTGTCTGTTACCGTGCGTAAGTCAGTGCCTTTGCGTATGTATTGGCGCAGCAAGCCGTTAAAGTTTTCATTTAATCCACGTTCGAGACTGTAAAAAACTCTGTGTAAGTGGCATTCTTAACCTGTTGAAAGGAGACTGTAAAAAACTCTGTGTAAGTGGCATTCTTAACCTGTTGAAAGGAATGCAGAATGCCAATAACAGACAAACTTATCGATCAGCTGCTTGATGGCTGTGATTCTCCAGATGATATCCTCGGCG
>NZ_JBCGCU010000005.1:0-215053 GCF_038739665.1 Pseudoalteromonas qingdaonensis
CGGAAGTGAGTGAGTTTGTGGCCGACCTTAGCAATAACAATGCTGCGATGTAGATTAGACCCTCACTTCTATCACTCAATAAACTGAATGGTATCCTAGCGCACTTATTGCAAGTTGATGCTGTATGTACAAGGGGAGTCTATCGAGATGATGCAATTTATTGGTTTAGACATTAGCAAAAATAAATGTGATGTATGCTGGTTGAAAGAGAGCGAAACAGGTAAACGAAAAACCAAAGTAATCAAAAATACACAAGCAGGCCATGAGAGTCTGAAAAACTGGTTACAGGCAACAGTCAAAGCAGCCCCTGAGCACATGGTGCTCATATTAGAGCCAACGGGGGTTTATCACGAGTCGATAATGTACTTCTTACACGACCATGGCTTTAATATTCTCCTTGCTAATCCCGGCAAGGCAAAGCAATACGCAGAGTCAATTAACCTGACTCACAAAACAGATAAGTCCGATGCGTTCATGCTCGCCAATTACGGTTGTGCGCAGCAAAGCAATCTCGCGTTATGGCAGCCAGAAGCAAAAGAAATACGTGTACTAAAAGCCTTACTGCGTCGTTTAGACACCCTTGAATCAGACCGCCAACGCGAACTTAACCGCCTGGATTCAAGTGAGTTCAGCCTGTCGTCTGAGCGTGTTGTATTGTCTCTTAAAGACATGATATGCACGCTTGAAAGTGAAATAGAAAAGCTTAAGCAGGACATTAACAACCACATTAATGGCAACCCACAGCTTAAGCGCAACCGAGCGCTTTTAGAAAGCATTCCGGGTATAGGTCCTGTATTGTCTCGGGAGTTAACCTACTTGTTTGCAGCGAAACAGTTTAGCAATGCCAGGCAAGTGGGGGCGTATGCAGGGTTAATCCCCAAATTGCATGAGTCAGGGAAACTCAAAGGCCGCACAACGTTAACTAAAACTGGCCCTGCTAAGTTACGCGCTAAGCTTTATATGGCGGCGATTGTGGCAGGGAGATACAACGTGAGTGTAAGGCTACAAAAAGAAGCACTGCTTAAGCGCGGTAAAACCTCCATGCAAGTCCTTGGCGCGAATATGAGAAAGCTTGTGCAAATATGTTATGGCGTAATCAAGAATCAGCAAGAATATCAGCCTCAAGTCATATAAAAATGCACTTGAGGCTGGTTATGAGAGATGGTATCTACAGGCGACCTACAAAAGATGCGTTCTTAATGCCAAGTTTGATATACTTGCGCCAATTTTGGCTTTGCACCTTAGATTGTCGATAAATATCATGCTAGACATCATCTTATTTCAACCGGAAATTCCACCCAATACCGGCAATATTATTCGCCTCTGCGCTAATACTGGGTATCGCCTGCATTTAATCGAGCCCCTTGGCTTTGAATGGGATGATAAACGCATTAAGCGCGCCGGTTTGGATTACCATGAATTTTCTCAGGTGCAACGCCATAGCGACTTACAAAGCTATATAGACTCACAGCAACCAAAGCGGATCTTTGCCTGTACCACCAAGGGTAAGAAATATCACCACGAGGTGAACTATCAGGCCGGTGATGCTCTGCTCTTTGGACCGGAAACCCGCGGCCTGCCCGATGATATTATCGCCGCCCTGCCAGAGCAGCAAAGGGTGCGCATTCCCATGCAGGCCAATAGCCGCAGTATGAACCTGTCCAATGCGGTGGCCGTATTTGTATTTGAATCCTGGCGTCAGCTCGATTTCGCCGGTGCCGTTTAACTCTGCCAATAGGTAATAATTTATGACCCCAACTCCAGAACTTATCACCCGCCTGGTGGCGCAAGCACTTGCGGAAGATTTAGACGGCCAAAGCGCCCTTGATGGCGATATTACGGCGCAGCTTATCCCCGCAGAGCAACAGGCCGATGCCAAGGTGATCACCCGTGAAGCGGGGGTTTTCTGTGGTAAAGACCTGGTAATCGAAGTATTTCAGCAGGTTGACCCAAGTGTAGAGCTGACCTTTTATATCGCCGACGGCGAGCTCATGAAACCAGAGCAGCAATTATTTAGCGCCAAGGGTAATGCCAGAGCCATATTGACCGCCGAGCGCACGGCGCTGAACTTTGTGCAAACGCTCAGTGCCACGGCCACCGCGGCGCACAATTATGCCCAGGTACTGGCCGGTTCTAACACAGAAATCCTCGATACCCGTAAAACCATCCCAGGCTTGCGCGCGCTACAAAAGTATGCGGTTAAATGCGGCGGCGGGCGCAATCACCGTATCGGCCTGTTCGATGCCTTTCTAATTAAAGAAAACCATATCAGTGCCTGTGGTGGTATCAAGGCGGCCATAGCTCAGGCACGCAAAAACCATCCGGATAAAGCGGTGGAAGTAGAAGTAGAAAACCTCAGCGAACTAGAAGAAGCCTTAGCTGCGGGCAGCGATATCATTATGCTCGACAACTTCTCGCTGGACGATGTACGCACCGCAGTAGAGCGCACAGCCGGGCGTGCCAAGCTGGAAGTATCGGGCAATATCACCTTCGAGATTCTGCAACAATACGCTAACATTGGCGTTGACTTTGTATCCAGTGGCGCCCTGACTAAGCATATCAAAGCTATTGATTTATCAATGCGTTTTTAAAAAAGAAAAATAACAGCCTAGTTACAGGTGTTACACTATGTTATAAAAAGGACTACCCAAAACAAGGGCCACATGATAGCATCTCGTTTCAAAGAATGAGGTTTATAAAATAAAGTAATACTTTGTTATAAATCAATAAAACAGTAACAGTTGCAGCGTACACTGCGAAAAATTACAGGTTAAATTAGTAGCCATTTAAAATTCGACTACAATTTTCCCTAGGGTTAGCCTCACTGGCCTTTATTGTGTTAATCACTTTAATGAAAAATTAAAACTATTAACATTGAAAAGCCGTTCAGGTTCAACTAGATTAAAGCAGTAGCTCAGGTTACCTTAACTTTGCCCAAAAAATCCTTTAGGAGAGGAAGATGGAAAAAATGACTCACAATAAACAACAGGGTTTCACCCTAATCGAATTAATGATCGTAGTTGCGATCATCGGTATTCTTGCTGCGGTAGCACTACCTGCTTACCAAGATTACACTAACCGTGCAAAAGCATCAGAAGTAATGCTGGCTGCAAGTACAGCCCGTACTTGTGTAAGTGAAAAAGCTCAAATCGGTAAAAACCCAGACAATTGCGATGCTGATTTCCAAGCAACCAAATATGTCTCATCCCTAACTGTCGATGATAAGGGCGAAGTTATTGCGATAGGCGCTGACGATATGCTCGGTTTAGATATTGTCCTAACACCTCAAAAATCAGGCGAAGATGCTTCCGGTGCAGCGACTTCAGGCGCAGCATCAGCAACAGACTTCACTACACCTCCAGGTTTCACTGTTTCTGAGTGGGTGTGTACTGGTAATATTGGTACGGATGCGAAAGCAAGCTGGTTACCTGCTACTTGTGATGCAGCAGCTGCAGCTGGTGGTGGTAATTAATTAAGTACTAACAGTAACAAGTTATAAGTATGGCCTATAGGACTTTCCTAGGGCCATATTTTTATCGTTTTCTCACTTATAAGAACATGCCCTTAGGCACCAGTAGAAAGCATTAGATTACTCTTAGAGTCTATACCAATTTAAAAGCAGCATTCTCCAATCAAACAACCTGTTTGCAAACGTGAGATAAATCAGAATTTCATTATTAGCTCTCGTTCTATGGATAAAAATAAACGTTTGCTGCAGAGATAGGATTTAGCTAAGGTAACGGGTATGTAATTAACGCCGACATTAACTTAATTTATTGCTAATGTTTAAGTGTGATTTTTAAGTATTATCTTTTCCAAAATACTGATTGAACCCATTTCATAAACAAGAAGTTAACTCTAAGATGGCTCAATGAATATCAACTCTCCCTTAGCCCGTCGCCTGGTCAACCTTGGCGTAATTAGCCCTGAACAATTAAATCAAGCAAAGTCGCAAAAGACAGCTTATCTTCCCGAATTACTTTGCCAATTGGGCAATATGAAGCCGGAAAGTCTGCAGGCTCGCGCCGGACAGATGTTCCATGCTTCGCAATTTGACCTGTCATTTTTTGATGCAAGCCAGGCACCCGCTGCCAGATATCTTAATGAAAATTTAATTAGAAAGCATAAGATTTTACCCATTGCAGTTAAAGGAAAAACACTTTATATAGCAACGGCAGACCCCACTGATTTTAATGCCTTTGAAGACTATGAATTTAATATCGGGATGCAAACCGAGCCTTTAGTGGTTCGCTACGATCACTTAGAAAAAGTAATTGATAGCCTTTTTGACAGCGCCGCAAGCCTGGGGTTAACCGAAGGCGATATGAAGGAGCTGGATGGGGTTGAAGCCGACGACAGCCATAATAAAAAAAGCCTGGCTACGGATGTAAATAGCAAGGAAGACGATGCCCCCATTATCGTTTATATCAATAAGATATTAATGGATGCCATTAAGCGCGGCGCTTCGGATTTACACTTTGAGCCCTATGAAAAACGCTACCGCATTCGTTTTCGTGTCGATGGCGTACTCCATGAAATTGCCTCGCCCCCGGTGAATCTGGAAAGCCGTATTGCCGCCCGTATTAAGGTTATGTCTCATATGGACTTGGCGGAGAAGCGCAAACCCCAGGATGGCCGTATTAAACTGAAAATAAACGCAAAAAAAAGCATCGACTTCCGGGTCAGTACCTTGCCTACTTTGTGGGGCGAGAAAATAGTAATGCGTATTCTCGACAGCTCCAGCGCCATGCTGGGTATCGATGTATTGGGTTATGAGCCTGAGCAAAAAAAATTATATTTAGATGCCCTAGCCCAGCCACAAGGCATGATACTGGTGACCGGCCCTACCGGCTCGGGTAAAACCGTATCCCTTTATACCGGCTTAAATATACTCAATACCGCAGAGCGTAATATTTCCACCGCCGAAGACCCTGTAGAAATCAACCTGGAAGGCATTAACCAGGTGCAAATAAATATGCGCGCGGATATGACCTTTGCCAACGCCCTGCGCGCCTTCTTGCGTCAAGACCCGGACGTGGTTATGGTGGGTGAGATACGAGATTTAGACACAGCAGAAATTGCCATTAAGGCGGCACAAACCGGCCACCTGGTGCTTTCAACCCTGCACACCAACTCGGCCCCCGAAACCCTGACCCGTTTAATGAATATGGGGGTGCCTTCTTATAATATCGCCAGCTCGGTGAGTTTGATTATCGCCCAGCGTCTGGCGCGTCGCCTTTGTAACCATTGTAAAGAGCCGGAGCAGTTACCCCAGGAAGAGCTGCTTAAGCAGGGCTTTAATTATGAGATGTTAGCTGAACTGACTATTTTCAAAGCAAAAGGTTGTGATGAATGCACCGAAGGCTATAAAGGCCGGGTAGGTATTTATGAGGTGATGCCTATTACCCCAAAAATAGCGGAAATTATTATGCGCGGTGGTAACTCATTAGAGATAGCCGAGGTTGCAGCTGGTGAAGGGGTTAATAACCTGCGCGCATCCGGCTTAAAAAAGGTCGCCCAAGGGGTCACCAGCTTGGTAGAAGTAAACCGAGTTACCAATGCGTAGATAACAAATTGAAACCTTTATGCTCTACACTAAAAGTAAGCGAAACGTAACCAGCGTGTTACTATTAGTCTAGTTCAACAGGATTGTGGATAGTTAAATGGCAAAACAATTAAAAAGTCAGCAAGACACCTTCCAATGGGTGGGGGTTAGCTCCCGAGGTAAAAAGCTCGAGGGTGAGCTTAGCGGTACAAGTATCGCCCTGGTTAAGGCGCAACTGCGTAAGCAGGGTATTACTCCTTCTAAAGTTAAACGTAAACCTAAGGCTTTATTCGGCTCTGGGCAAAAAAAGATCACGGCCAAGGATATCGCCATATTAACAAGGCAATTAGCCACCATGTTATTGGCGGGTGTATCCTTAGTACAAGCCATAGATATGATTGCTGATGGCTCAGAAAACCCCAGTGTTAAAAATCTGCTGAACAATATAGGGGAAGAGGTTAAGGCCGGTCACCCTTTGAGCTCAGCGCTTCGTAAATACCCTAAGTATTTCGATGATCTCTATTGCGACCTGGTTGCTTCCGGCGAACAGTCGGGTGCCTTAGACAGGATTTTCGATCGGGTCGCCCTTTATAAAGAAAAGGCCGAGGCGCTTAAGTCCAAGATTAAAAAGGCACTTTTCTATCCTACCGCTGTTATTGTGGTTGCCATTATAGTTACATCAATTCTTTTAGTTTTCGTAGTTCCCCAATTTAAAGATATCTTCGATGGCTTTGGTGCCGAACTACCAGCCTTTACATTAATGGTCATCGCTATTTCCGAATTTATGCAGGCCTATTGGTGGGTAGCCTTACTTGTTACTGTAATCAGTGGCTATTTGTTTGCACAAGCAAGGATGCGTAATAAAAAATTTAGCGATAAGGTGGATGCCTATATTTTAAAAATCCCCGTTATCGGCATGATCTTAAATAAGGCAGCAGTGGCCCGCTATGCCCGCACCCTATCGACCACCTTTGCCGCCGGTGTGCCCTTAGTAGATGCCTTAGATTCGGCAGCAGGCGCCTCTGGTAACGCCGTATATCGCGATGCCATATTGGAGATTAAGGCAGAAGTAAGCTCGGGTAACCCAATGAACTGGGCCATGCGTAACTCTAATATCTTCCCAGATATGGTAATTCAAATGGTGGCCATAGGTGAAGAGTCCGGCTCTTTAGACGATATGCTCGCCAAGGTGGCCACCATCTATGAACAGGAAGTAGATGATGCGGTGGATGGCCTTTCCAGCTTATTGGAGCCACTAATTATGTCCGTATTAGGCGTACTAGTTGGTGGTTTGATTATTGCCATGTACCTGCCTATCTTCCAGCTAGGTAATGTTGTAGGCTAACAGTAAATATATGTTTTCAGAAGTACAAAGCTTAATGCAAGCGCAGCCGTGGTTTTTTTATACCACGGCTTTTTTCGTGTCCCTTGCCATTGGCAGTTTTTTAAATGTGGTTATCTACCGACTGCCAAAAATGATGCAAGCCCAATGGCAGGGCGAATGCCGGCTGTTATTAGCGGATGAATTAGCTCAAGGCGATGCGCAGGAGCCCCAAAGCACCTTTAACCTAATTACGCCTAGCTCTACCTGCCCTAAGTGTAAGAGCAAGATAAAGCCTTGGCAGAATATTCCCGTATTGAGTTGGCTTTTGCTCGGCGGCAAATGCGCCAATTGTAAAACCCCAATTTCGGTGCGCTATCCAGCCATTGAACTAATTACTGCCCTATTAGGTACAGTGGTTGCCTGGCAGCTTGGCGCCAGTGAGTTGGCGCTTTTATATATTGCCGTAACCTGGTGTTTAGTGGCGCTGACCTTTATCGATATCGACCATATGCTGTTGCCGGATCAAATTACCCTGCCGCTGCTGTGGTTGGCACTTTTGGCCAGTGTTTTTGGTATCACAATTCCCCCAGGCGAGGCCATTATAGGTGCAGCGGCCGGATATTTAAGCCTTTGGAGCGTTTATTGGCTGTTTAAACTGGTAACCGGCAAGGAAGGCATGGGTTATGGTGACTTTAAGCTAATGGCAGTTTTCGGTGCCTTGCTTGGCTGGCAAGCCTTACCCATAATTATTCTGCTTTCCAGCGTGGTTGGGGCTGTGCTCGGTATCACCCTGCTGACAATTCAAGGACGGGATAAGGCTACTCCTATTCCCTTTGGCCCTTATATTGCCATCGCCGGCTGGATAGCCATGCTCTGGGGCGAGCAGTTGCAATCAAGCTATATGAGCTTGATCCTTGGTTAAGGCACATCCCTGGGTATTGGGTTTGACCGGTGGCATAGGCAGCGGTAAGTCCAGCGCCAGTAAGTTTTTTGCCGAGCTCGGCATCGAGGTTGTCGATGCCGACTTGGTTGCCCGCCAGGTTGTGGAGCCGGGCAGCCCGGCCTTAAATGCCATAGTTAAGCGCCACGGGGAAAGCATACTCGATACCCATGGCGCCCTTAATAGAGCCAGGTTAAGAAAAATCGTATTTAGCGATAATAGCGAGAAGCTCTGGCTTAATAACCTGCTGCATCCACTTATCCGCACCGAGATGCTCGAGCAATTAGCAAGGGCGCAAAGCCTGTATGTGATTCTAGAAGCGCCACTGCTGTTTGAAAACGGGCTGGAAAAATACTGTCAACGCACCCTGCTGATTGATGTACAATTAGAGCTGCAATTAAAGCGCACCTGTGAGCGCGATAAAATGACACCTGAGGCAGCCTTGGCCATAATTGCGGCACAAATGAGCCGTAGCAACAAGGTGCAAAAAGCCGATGATATTATTAGTAATTCAGGCACATTAGCAGCACTTAAACGCAAGGTGCAGCGCTATCATTACAGTTATTTAAAGCAAGTTAAGTTGCATTCCTGTGCAGATAGACAACAATAACCATATAGCCTGTAATAACTTAGTTTGTTCAAAGCTTATTATAATTACATCTAGCTGGCGTTATATCGGTATTTTATGAATATTAACTCTCCTCTTATCCGAAAGTTTATCACCTTGGGTCGCCTTGATAATGACAAGGTGAGGCTGGAGCAGGACCGCTGTCGCAGCGCCGCCGAACTGATTGTGCGCTGCAGCAATATGAGTCAAAACGAGCTATTAAACCAGTGTGTTGAACTCTTTCGTGTTCCCTATTTTGATCTCAGTCAGTTTGATGAACAAAGCATAGACAAAAGCCTGCTGAAAGAGCGCTTGATACGCCGTCATCATGTGCTGCCGCTGGCACAAAAGGGTAATAGACTGATGTTGGCGGTATCCGACCCCACGGATTACGGGGCGCTGGAAAACTACGAGTTCAGTACCGGCCTGCAATGTGATGTGGTGCTTTGCGATTATCAGCAGATAGATAAGGTTATTGAAAACCTGTTTGATGCCACCCATGCCTTAAAACTCTCCGAGCAAGACGTTAATGATCTGGGCCAGGTTCACCAGGATGAAGGCCATGGGGACGATGAGCATGAAACCAGTGATGACGATGCTCCCATTATTGTCTATATCAATAAAATTCTTCGTGATGCCATTCACCGCGAGGCATCCGATTTACACTTTGAGCCCTATGATGGTGAATACCGTATTCGCTTTCGTATTGATGGCGTTTTACATGAAATGGCGCACCCGCCATTTAATTTGGCAAACCGCCTCGCCGCCCGTATTAAGGTAATGGCCAAGCTGGATATTTCTGAAAAGCGTAAGCCTCAGGACGGGCGTATTAAAATGAGCCTGTCGCAGCATAGGAAAATCGACTTCCGTGTCAGCACCTTGCCGACATTGTGGGGGGAGAAGATCGTTATGCGTATTCTCGATGGCTCCACTACCCTGCTAGGTATTGACGCTTTGGGCTATGAGCCTGAGCAAAAGATCCTCTACTTAGACGCATTAGCGCAACCTCAGGGCATGATACTGGTGACCGGCCCCACCGGCTCGGGTAAAACCGTGTCCTTGTATACCGGCCTGAGTATTTTAAATACCGCCGAGCGCAATATTTCTACCGCGGAAGACCCGGTAGAAATTAACGTAAAGGGCATAAACCAGGTACAGATTAACCCTAAGGCCGACTTAACCTTTGCCAACGCCCTGCGCGCCTTCCTGCGTCAAGACCCGGATGTGGTCATGGTGGGTGAGATACGTGACCTGGAAACCGCGGAAATCGCCATTAAGGCATCGCAAACCGGTCACTTGGTGCTCTCAACCCTACATACCAACTCGGCGCCGGAAACCATTACTCGACTGCTTAATATGGGCGTTCCCGCCTATAACGTGGCCAGTTCAGTGACCCTGATAATCGCCCAGCGCTTGGCAAGACGTTTGTGTAAGCACTGCAAGGAGCCAGAGCAATTGCCGATGGATGAGTTACTAAGGCAGGGCTATAGCGAAGCGGAAATTGCCAACCTTACCCTGTATAAAGCCGTTGGCTGTGATGAGTGTACCGAAGGCTATAAAGGTCGTGTCGGCCTTTATGAAATGTTGCCGATTAACCAGAAGATTTCTCAGGCGGTTATGAATGGCGTCAATTCAATAGAGATCACCGCCATCGCCAAGCAAGATGGCTTTACCACTCTTAGGGAGGCTGGTCTGCACAAGGCGGCGACTGGCATTACCTCTCTAACCGAAATTAATAGGGTTACCCTGATATAACCCGAGTTAGCATATAACTTTCAATTAGCGCCCTGCTTAGCTACACTTGCCCGCATCTAAGAATATGCGGAGCAAGTGTAGATGCCTGCGAAAGTAAACTGCCCTACCTGTCAGCAAGACGTTGAATGGGGCCCCCAAAGCCAGTATCGACCATTTTGCAGCAAGCGCTGCCAGCTTATTGATTTAGGCGAATGGGCGGCAGAGTCAAACAGTATATCCACGCCCCTGAGCAATGAGCCACAAAGCGCAGATGCCAGTGCCTTTATCGAAGAAATAGAAGCCATGTTGGCCAAAAGCGAAGATAGTTTTTTTAAAGATTAGATCGGTGCTCTGCGCCGACAAGATACCAATAATGCCTTTTGTCGGGCTTATCGGCAATTGCTCCTGCATTGCTCTCTTGTCAGGCTAAAGCCTGACCTACAAGTATGGCGGCAAAGCCCGACCTACAACCGACCATTTATTCGCTGCCAACCGTGCAGCAGGTGCGCAGGAATTCCCCCACCTTGTCACTGAATAAACGGAAATCGCCAATACGCCCTGTGGTTTTACGCCAAACTAAACCGACATCACGATGGGCATCTGAGTCTGAGCTCACCGCCAGTAAGGGCTTGGAGTCTAAAATCCCAGCATTGAGCGCCATTTGCGGTAAGAAGGTCACGCCGAGCTTGTATTCCACCATGGAAAGCAGGGTATGCAGGTTACTGGCCTCAAAAGGGTTAATACAGCTGGCGCGCTCTAAATTACAGGCGCTCAGGGCATGGCCCGTCATACAGTGTTCGCGCTCAAGCAAGAAGACACTGTGTTCCGGCAGCAGGTTGTAATCGACTTCAGAGTCAATGTGGTAATCCTTATGATGCACCAGATAGAATTTATCTTTGGCGAGGATCTGGGTATGAAAACGGCCGGTTTCATAAGGTAAGGCCAACAGGGCAATATCTATATGGCCGTGCTCGAGTTTATCAAGCAACTTATCACTGGTGTCTTCTACCAGCACCAGATCCAACTCTTTAAAGGTGGCCTTACAATAACAATGCAGTGGCGCGGCCACAAAACTGGCTATGGTGGGAATAATACCAATAGTGAGCGAGCCACTAAGTGGGTGCAAGTGGCTGCGAGTAAGCTCTTTAACGCTCATGGTGTCATCGATGATCTTCTTCGCCTTTTCGACCACTTCTTCGCCTATGGCGGTAAACATCAGGCTGCGGTTTTCTCGCTCGATGAGCTGCACCCCAAGGTTTTCCTCAAGGTTCTGAATGGCACTACTTAAGGTCGACTGACCTATATAGCAGGCGCTGGCGGCGCGGCCAAAATGCTGATGCTGGTGTACGGCTAAGAGATACTGAAGCTGCTTAATACTGGGTAGGTTCGTCATATTTATGCCCATAAATAAAAAGACCCCAACACCTGGGGCGTTGAGATCTTTTCAAGCTAAAAGACTGTTTAGTCGTGGCAGGCGTTTAACGCCCGCGCTTTATACGCCAAATGCTGTTCGTAATACGTAGAAGATTACAATAGCAAGTGCAGCACCAACAGGCAACGTAATTACCCAAGAAACAACGATATTTCTTATTACGCCCATATTCAGTGCAGCAATACCACGGGCCATACCTACACCCAATACCGCACCAACCAAGGTTTGCGTGGTAGAGATAGGCAAACCAGTACCTGAGGCGATAACTACGGTAGAGGCAGCAGCAAGCTCGGCAGCAAAACCACGGCTTGGCGTTAGGTGAGTGATGCCTTCACCGATAGTTTTAATTACCTTCTTACCTAGTACCGCAAGACCGATAACAATACCTAGACCACCCAGTGGAAGAATCCACCAAGCCAGCGCCGCTTTCTTGGCGATTTCACCGTTGGCTTCAACGATGTTTACTACCGCAGCTAGAGGGCCAATGGCGTTAGCTACATCGTTTGAACCGTGGGCAAAGGCCATACAACAGGCGGTCAGAACCATTAGTACCGCAAACACTTTTTCAACGTTGTTGAACTGCATTTTCTTGTCGGCTTTAGGGTCCATCTTCATACGTTGAATAACGATTTTACCGATAATGGCGATAACAACGGCAATACCTACTGAAAGCGCGTAACCTTCCACAGCACCCAGGTTAATACCTATGTGCTTTAGGCCTTTTTTGATGGTCACAAGAGACATTACGAAGCCAGCAAAACCCATATACATAGGCACGAAACGCTTGGCATTCTCAAGCGGCTTTTCGGTATCGAAAATCAGCTTTTGCGCACTCATAAAGATAAGATAAGCGATAAAACCTGAGATCGCCGGGGTGACAATCCAGCTGCCGACAATGCCGCCAACCTTGGCCCATTGGATCGCTTCGCTACCCACAGCAACCAGGGCGAAACCTATGATGGCACCAATGATTGAGTGAGTTGTGGAAACAGGCCAACCCAGGAAAGAGGCGATTAATAACCAGCTACCCGCGGCAAACAGCGCGGAAATCATACCCAAAACCATAAGTTCAGGAAGATCAGCAAATGGGGCGGCATCAATAATCCCTTTGCGGATCGTTGATGTTACTTCACCGCCAGCCAAGTAGGCACCGGCAAATTCGAAAATCATCGCAATGATGATTGCTTGTTTGATCGTGAGGGCTTTAGAACCCACAGAAGTACCCATGGCGTTGGCTACATCGTTTGCACCGATACCGTAAGCCATGAAGAAACCTACCGCTGCGGCAACAAGCACTAACAGGGTACCGTAGGACGAAATAATATCCATCAGAAAAACCTTATTTTTTTAACTTTGTGTGATCTAACTCTGTACCTTTCACTGAGTTAAATCCGGGCAATGTTAACGGGCTAACAGCACTTCTAAACGAGCACCAACTCGTTCAGCGATATCTGCTAAATCACCCACCCATTCGATGATCTTGTATAAGAACATCACATCAACTGGGTTCATCGTGTCTTCGATGCGACGTAATTCATGACGCAATCTGATTTGCATGTCGTCCGTGTCTTGCTCAATGGCATCAAGCTCAACCAGCATTTTTTCCACCAGCACAACTTCGCGACCGCGAAAACCAGTTTCCAATAACTCGTCTAGTTCGTTAATTGCCTTTGATGCTTGTTTGGTTGCATCCACACAGCGGGATAAATATTGCAAAAAGTCTTTTTGAATGGTCTCTGGAATTGTCATCTCACGACCAACAACACGACCGGCAATGTCTTTTGCTTTATTGGCAATTTTATCCTGATGAGTGATCAGCTCAAGTAGGTCGGTACGCTCAACTGGAAGGAACAAACCACGTGGCAAGTTAAGACGGATTTCACGTTTTAACTCGTCCGCTTCACGTTCAAGTGAGCGAATTTTCAGGCGTAACTCTTCCGCTTCATGCCACTGCTTTTTAAACACATGTTCAAAAAATGGAATAAGCATGGCGCTGGCTTTGTGCACCTTTTTTATATGATCTTCAATTGGTTTAATAGGTGATTTTGCAAAAACCCCTAAAAACGCATTACTAGGCATAATTGACCCTTTGAATCTTAGTTTGCAATAAAATCGTAATAAACAGGTCACGGGAACGTCTTAGAATAGCTCCTAAAATCGCCGCCAGTGTAAATTTATTTTCAATTTGCATCTTTGCTTCGGGCGTGATTTTACCTTATTAATCACCCGAGCGCATGAATTTTCATGCTCAATTCATCAATGTTTTGCCAACTCAAAGACGCAGAAAAATATGAGCATAAAAAAGGGCAAAAGTCCTTTTGCCCTTATATTTTTGCTATCGGTTAGATGGTTTTCGCAATCATATCCTGGGATACGTGGCGAATATCTTTACCCTTAACAAAGTAGATAACGTACTCGGAAATATTCTGACAGCGGTCACCTATGCGCTCCAGTGAACGTACCGACCAGATCAGCTCCATCACACGCGGAATTGAACGCGGATCTTCCATCATATAGGTCATGATTTGACGCGTCAGGGCTTCGTATTCACGGTCAACCCTTTCATCGGCCTTATGCACTTCAAATGCTTTTTGCGCGTCCATACGGGCAAAGGCATCAAGCACATCGTGTAGCATTTTTGACACCAGGCGACCCATGTTTTCTATATTCGCCAGCAAGCCCTGCTGATCCTTGGTGAAGGAATCCAGCGCTACTTTGGCGATACGCTCGGCTTCATCACCGATACGCTCCAGATCAGCGATGGTTTTCGCTATGGCAACAACTAAACGCAAGTCGCTCGCCGCCGGCTGACGCTTGGCGATAATGCGCGTACACTCTTCGTCGATATTCACTTCCATAGCGTTAACGCGGTAATCGTTTTCTTTTACCTTCTTCGCCAGCTCGCTGTCACCTTTGGCAACGGCGTCCAGGGCACTGTTTAGCTGCTGCTCAACCAAACCGCCCATGCTTAGTACTTGATTGCGCACATTTTCCAGCTCTTCGTTAAACTTACCGGAGATGTGCTTATTAATATTGTGTTCCATAATGGCCTTCTTAATTCTTACCTAATAATGATAGCAAGCATTGCTACGCCCATCACAGCTTAACCATAACGACCAGTGATATAGTCTTCGGTTTTCTTTTTACTTGGTGTAGTGAACAGAGTATTGGTATCTGCATACTCAATTAGCTCACCCATATACATAAATGCGGTTTGGTCTGACACACGGGCTGCCTGTTGCATGTTGTGTGTCACTATTACCACAGTGTATTTGTCTTTTAGATCGCTGATCAGCTCTTCGATAACCAAGGTTGAGATTGGATCGAGTGCCGAGGTTGGCTCATCCAGAAGCAGAACTTCAGGTTCAATGGCGATTGAACGGGCAATCACCAGACGCTGCTGCTGACCACCTGAGAGGCCAAAGGCACTGTCGTGCAGTCGGTCTTTAACTTCATCCCACAGGGCCGCGCCGCGCAGTGATTTTTCCACCACTTCATCGAGCTTGCGCTTGTCTTTAATGCCCTGTAGGCGCAGGCCGTAAACCACATTCTCATAAATTGACTTAGGGAATGGGTTAGGACGCTGGAACACCATGCCAACGTTACGGCGCAGAGCCGCAACATCAACACGCTTGTCGTAAATATTTTCGCCGTGCAGCAGGATTTGACCTTCGATACGACAAGTATCAACCAGGTCATTCATGCGGTTAATACAACGCAATAGCGTTGACTTACCACAACCAGATGGACCGATAAATGCGGTTACCTGGCCTTTAGGGATATCCATGCTGACATTGGTCAGCGCTTGCTTCTCGCCGTAGTAAAGATCGAGGTTTTTAATCTGCAACGCAGTTTGCTCTGGAGTCAGATTAGTTAAATCCAACTTTTGCGTGTTTGCTGCGTTTACTTCGGGTGCAACTGTAATCATAACGTTCTTACCTATCTCAATTCTTTACATTAGTTGTCTAGCGCGCGGAACTTCTCACGCAAGTGGTTACGAATACCAATTGCCGTGATGTTCAGAGCAATAATCACTGTGACCAGCAGGAATGCGGTTGCATAGACCAGTGGGCGCGCAGCTTCTACGTTCGGGCTTTGGAAGCCTACATCATAAATATGGAAACCCAAGTGCATAAATTTACGATCTAAGTGCACATAAGGGAAGTTGCCATCCAGTGGCAGGGTCGGTGCCATTTTCACTACACCCACCAGCATCAGAGGTGCAACCTCACCGGCCGCACGGGCTACCGCCAGGATCAAACCCGTCATAATGGCCGGGCTGGCCATAGGTACTACGATGCGCCACAGGGTTTCAGCCTTGGTCGCACCTAGGGCAAGCGAGCCCTGACGTACCTGGCTTGGAATACGTGATAAACCTTCTTCGGTTGATACAATAACCACAGGCAGAGTCAAAATAGCCAGAGTCAATGCCGACCAGATCACACCCGGAGTACCAAATACCGGGCTTGGCGACGATTCTGGGTAGAATAATTGGTCTATGCTGCCACCTAGCATGTAAACGAAGAAACCAAGACCGAATACACCGTATACAATCGAAGGTACACCGGCCAGGTTGATAACCGCGATACGGATCATCTTGGTGACCGCGTTCTTCGCTGCATATTCGTGCAGGTAAATGGCCGCAACCACGCCAAATGGTGTCACTATCACAGCCATCAGCATAACCATAAATACGGTGCCGAAGATAGCCGGGAATACCCCACCCTCGGTGTTCGCTTCGCGGGGATCGTCGCTAAGAAACTTACCTAACTGACCAAAGTAATGACCCACCTTGGCAAAGAAGCCCATGTCGTTCGGTAACCAGAAATCCAGCACCTGATACAGTGGCAGGGTTACCAGCTCACCGCGCATGTCTTTTACTACAACCTGATCGCGCTTGGCGTCATCACGTAGTTGGAAAAGTGTTTTTTCCAGCTCTTTATACTCTTCACGTAAGGCCTTACGTTGAGCTTCAAGCTCGGCGGCACGTTCGTGAGTCAACTCATTATCAAGCTCATAGCCACGCTCTTTTAAACGCAGGCGCTCAAGCTCATAGTTAATATGACCAATGTCACCATTTTGCAGATCCAGCGCCCGCTCATTAAGGTCTACCGCACGCTCTACCAGCTCTTCGAGCTTTTCTTCTAGGTTACCTTGAACCGGCTGACCATTTTCGATCACCTGCTCGATATAACCGTAGAAGTTACCGTTTTTAGAACGCTCGAACACGGCCAACTTATTGGGTGTAGATTGGCTTTGAATATCGGTTTCCAAAATCCAGCGGAAATCCAAATCCACATATTCACGGTTACCGGTTTTGATCAGGTAACGAGTTACCTCTTCACCCTGGAAATCCCCCAGGTCTACGCCTGCTTGGCGTACACGGCTGGTCGGCACCACTTCGTGGTCATAGATTTCACCTATTACCGTGTGCTGCTCTACCGAGCCCTGAATATTAAATTCGTGTACTGGTGAGGCCCAGAAGAAGCCCAGACCACGCCATGCGATCAAGGCCAGCAGGCCGATCACCGAAATCAAACTGATGCTTACCGCACCACCGGTCATCCAAATCCAAGGAGAACCAGACTTAAACCACTGTCTTATCATGTCGTTTCTCCTCTAATTACAGTGAGCTGTACTTTTCACGCAGGCGCTGACGAACAAACTCAGCAAGCGTGTTAAAGACGAAGGTGAAAATAAACAGCACAAAGGCGGCAAGGAAAAGAATACGGTAGTGCGAACTACCTACTTCCGACTCTGGCATTTCTACCGCGATGTTGGCCGCCAGAGTACGCATACCTTGGAAAATGCTCCAATCCATAATCGGCGTGTTACCCGTAGCCATTAGTACGATCATGGTCTCACCCACGGCGCGACCTAGACCCATCATGATGGCTGAGAAGATACCCGGGCTGGCGGTAAGCAATACCACGCGTACCAAGGTTTGCCATTGGGTGGCACCCAGGGCCAGTGAGCCGTGTGACAGGTGCTTAGGCACACTGAATACCGCGTCTTCAGCAATAGAGAAGATGGTCGGAATAACCGCAAAGCCCATGGCGATACCCACAACAAGCGAGTTACGCTGGTCAAAGGTCATGCCCAATTCGTTGGTGATGTACTGGCGTACGTTACCGCCGAACAACCAGGCTTCGATCGTACCGCTCATGGCGAAAGACAACCAACCGATAAACAAGACCACAGGAATAAGAATAATCGAGTGCGCGCCTTCAGGAATGCGGTGACGAATATGCTCCGGCAGCTTGTTCCAGGCTAAGGCCGTAGCCAGGATACCTATAGGTAAGAGCACCAAGAGGGCAATAATAGCCGGGAGATTTTCCTCGATCAGCGGGGCTAACCATAGACCGGCTAAGAAACCCAGGATAACCGTTGGTAAGGCTTCCATAATCTCAACCGTAGGCTTAACCACTTTACGTAGCTCGCTCGACATAAAGTAAGCGGTGTAAATAGCTGCCGACAAAGCGATAGGCACGGCGAACAGCATGGCATACATGGCCGCTTTTAAAGTACCAAATGAAATAGGCACTAAAGAGAATTTAGATTCAAAGTCATCACTGGCCGAGGTTGACTGCCAGATATAGTCCGGCTCAGGGTAGCCTTCATACCAGACTTCCTGCCATAGACCTGACCAGGTTACTTCCGGGTGCTCGTTTTCAATTTCCAGCACGCTCACCTTGTTATCGGCAAGAATTAGCGCCGCATTGGCACGCGGAGCGATGGCGAAGCTCTTAATTGCGCCTTCGGCCACCTTACCTTGCCATAGCTTGGCTTCACTGGTGGTGTAATACAGGCCTAGCTCACCGTTAGCACCGGTAGTGAAGAAGGTGCGACGATAGAACTCAGAATAAACATTAATGGCTTTTTGCTTTGAGGTTTCAAAGGCACGAATTTTCTTAAATTCCTTACCTTCGTCGGTATTGACCTCAAACCACTGCGACACTTCACCGTTGTCGTTCGCCAGCATCAGTGAGTTGGCACCAGCAAGCAATTGAGCAGAAACGATATTGGCGTTTTCTTCATTCGCCGCCAAAATCTGCGTCAGTTGTACGTCGTCAGCATAACGGCTGTCGAAGATATAAATCTGGTTGGCCGAGCGCACAAAAACGCGACTGCCATCGGGAGAGATCAATAACTCATCAATACGACCATCAATATCCAGCTCGGTTTGCTCGGCAACCCATTCGGTTTCGCCGGTCATAAAGTTTTCTTCACCCACATAGGCGCTAAATACCACGCGCTTATCTGTGGTCAAGGCAACCACAACAAGCTTGCTTTCAGTTTGAGCAAAGGCAAAGCGCTTAATAGCAGCACCCTGCTGGTCAACCGTTAGCGGCTCGCTACCCAAGGGGTAATTAAGCACAGGCGTCATCTGACGCTGGTTGTTAGGGAAGCTAACTTGGAAGCTGGGCTTTACAATAACCACTTCACCGCTATCCAAACCATAGGCGTACAAGCCCTGGTGTGGTGCGCTAGTTGCAAAGCTGGACACCGCCGCCGGCAGCTCTGCCGTCAGCTCGGTGATTTGCTTACCGAAATCTGTACCTTGGACCTTGTAAAAATCGACGGCACCGCTGCGCTTAAGCAGGTAAGCGATCTCGGTTTGCTCTTCAAGGCCTAGACCTACAACTTCTTGTTGGTCTACGGTGAAATGTGCTCGCTCTTGAACGTCAGCCGATTCAAAAATTGGCTGTACTACATAGAGGAGATAGAAAAATATCAGCAACAGCGCCACGAGTACCATTACCCCACCTGAGGTAATACTAAACTGAGCTATTTTGTCTTTAAACAGACGGCTTCTATCCGTGCTAAATGACAGGTTTTGCGGATTGGAAGTCATCAACTTACCCTTAGATCTTGACGATGTGCGGATTATATTTCATCAAAATGACAGTTTTGTTACATGGCTCTAAAACTGCTACGAAAAGCTGAACTTTAATCTTCTTAGCCGAACAGACCCTCACAATTGGACAAACTTCAAAAAGGGGTCAATACTTGCTGATGAAGGACTTGAATAAATATTCAAACCTGTTTAAAACTTCATAATTAACATTGCCTTAACGATTTCTCTGGGGTTTATATATGCTCCCTTAATTGGGCTTTTCACTCACAATAATAAAGAGACAGTAACCTATGCAGCAGTTAGTATTAACCGTAATCGGCCAAGACCGCCCCGGCCTCGTAGAAGACCTTGCTTCCGTTATTCTTAGTCATCATGGTAACTGGTTAGCCAGTAACCTTTCTCATCTTGCCGGTAAGTTTGCCGGTATCGTTCAGGTTGAAGTGGCCGAAGAGCATCTGCGCGAGTTACAGGATTCATTACACAGCATTGCGCATTTGGAAATTCGCGTTGAATCCGGCGACCTTGCCAGCGCTGCAAGCGCCGAGTTAATTAACCTGGTGATCACCGGCAATGACCGCCCGGGTATAGTACAAGAGCTGGCAACTGTGATCCGTCATAAGGGTGCCAATATCACTCACCTGACATCCAAGCGACAAAGCGCACCGAACTGGGGTGTACCCATTTTCAGCGCCATGGCAACCGTGTCATTACCTGCAGGTATGAGCCGGGATGTGGTTATTGAAGCCCTGGAGTCCATTACCGCAGACGTGATTGTCGATATCGAAGATTAGCGGCAAAAATTTCCGACCGAAATAGGCAAGGCTGTCGATACTGTCATATTTCGGTCACATTCCTGCAATAAATTAGCGCACTTAGCCAGCCCTTTATTCTGAGTGTGTTATGAACATGGACCAAGTCGACCTGCAAGTCATCAGCTATTATCCCAAAGAGCTGAGTTGGCTGTCGTTTAACGAGCGGGTGTTGCAAGAAGCTAGAGATACAACTAACCCCATTATCGAACGTATTCGCTTTTTAGGTATTTTCTCCAATAATCTCGATGAATTCTTCCAGGTGCGGGTTGCCGATGTAAAGCGCCGAATCCTTCTTAACAAGCTGCCAGATGCCAATTTCGACGAAGATGAAGCCTTAATGCAGCAAATTCAGGACAAGGTATTAACCCTGGGGCAGGACTTCAATGTCGCCTATGATGATATTCTCAAGACCCTGACCGAACACAATATTCATGTAAAACGCCCAGAGCAGCTCAGCCCCTTTCATCAGCAATGGTTAGGGGATTTCTTTAAGGCTGAGGTACTTGAACACCTTTCACCTATTTTGGTGGACGAAAACAAAAACTACTCCGGCCATATCAACGACACCATGACCTATTTGTTCGTGGAAATGCAGGATGATAAAAGCCATTATGCCCTGCTTGAAGTGCCCACCAACCGCCTGCCCCGCTTTGTGGTGCTGCCGGCGGAAAGAACCCGACGCCAAAAAAACATTGTGTTGCTCGATGATATTATTCTGTATTTTCTAAAAGACGTATTCGGTAACTTTTTCGCCTTTGACTCCATTCGTGGCTACGCCATTAAACTAACCCGAGATGCCGAATACAATCTCGATGATGAAATCGAAGAAGGCGTATTGGACAAGATGTCCAAGGGCTTAAAGCAGCGCCTACGCTCCGAGCCGGTGCGTCTGGTGTATGACCATACTATGCCCACGGAAATGCATAAGGTGCTGCGTAAACGCTTAGGTATCAACCGCTTTGACGCCCTGATCCCAGGTGGCCGCTACCGCAACTTCCGCGACTTTTTGGCCTTTCCCAATGTGGGACGTCGTTATTTAGAAAACACCCCGCTGCCGAGCCTGCGCTCTCATGCCTTTGAGCGCTTTAGCAGCGTGTTCGATGCCATCAGCCATGAAGACATCTTGCTCTATTACCCCTATCACACCTTTAATCACTTTTTGAATTATGTGCGCCAGGCCTCTTTCGACCCGGATGTTGTGCATATCAAGGTCAATATTTATCGCGTTGCCAGCCAGTCGCGCTTAATTGGCGCCCTGGTCAATGCCGCCAAAAACGGCAAAAAGGTGACCGTCATGGTGGAGCTCAAGGCCAGGTTCGATGAGCAGAACAATATTGAATGGGCTAAATCCCTCGACGAAGCAGGTATCAAGGTTATCTTCGGGATTCCATCTTTAAAGGTGCATTCCAAACTTTGCGTGATCCATCGTAAAGAGCAGGGGCAAATTGTTTCTTATGCTCATATAGGCACGGGTAACTTCCACGAGAAAACCGCGAAGATCTATACCGACTTTAGCCTGTTCACCAAAGATCCTGCCATTTGTGAAGAATGCGATAACGTCTTTAAGTTTATCGAGCACAGCTACAAGCCGTTTAACTTTGAACACCTTATGGTGTCGCCGGTTAATGCCCGCGAGCGCATCTATAGCTTGATAGAAGAACAATGTCAGCTTAAACGCAATGGCAACATTCTTATTAAGATCAATAACCTGGTAGATAAGGAATTGATCGACAAGCTCTATCTGGCTTCGCAGCAAGGGGTGAAAATACGTCTGATCATTCGCGGCATGTGCTCCCTGGTGCCCGGCATTAAAGGCTTAAGCGAGAATATCAAGGTGATCAGCATAGTAGATCGCTTTTTGGAGCACCCGCGAGTCATGGTGTTTGGTAAATATGAGCAAAGTAAGGTGTATATTTCCTCTGCCGACTGGATGACCCGCAACCTGGATCATCGCGTTGAAGTGGGCGTGCCCATCTATAGCCCGGCTCTACAGCAGGTGATCATAGATATTCTTGAACTACAATGGCGCGACCGCAGCAAAGCCCGTATTATTGACGCACAACAACAAAATCACTATGTGCGTCGCGGTAATAAAAAGAAAATCCGCTCGCAGATAGCCATACATGATTATCTGAAGAAATGGGAAAGCAGCCGTGCAAACCAATGAGCCCACTACCTACGCCGCCGTTGACTTAGGATCGAACAGCTTTCATCTGCTGTTGGCCCGTGAAGTCGATGGCCGCTTTGAGGTCTTACATAAGGAAAAACAACGGGTCTATCTAGCCGCTGGGTTAGATCACCGCTACTGCCTCAGCGATGAGGCCATAGACAGGGCTGTTGCTGTGCTTAAGCAATTTGCCCTGACCCTGGCGGACTTTCCCGCCGCCAACGTTAAGGTGGTGGCTACTTATACTCTGCGCCGGGCGCGCAACGTTAAGCGCTTTATGCAAAGAGTGCGAGCGATTTTCCCCTTTCATATTGATGTGATTTCCGGTCAGGAAGAAGCGCGACTGATTTACCAAGGCGTGGCTCACCATATGCATCATGATGGACGCCGCTTGGTCATAGATATAGGCGGTGGCAGCACAGAGCTGGTGATCGGCGAGCATCATCAGCACTTGGCGCTCAGCAGCAGAAGCATGGGCTGTGTTAGTTATTCGCAGCAGTTTTTCGGCGATGGCCGGATCACCAAAAAGCGTTTTCAGCGCGCCATCTTGCGTGCCGAGCAGGAGCTGGAGTCAATCACCAGCAGTTATGAGCAACTGGGTTGGCAGCATGTGCTGGCCACCTCAGGCACCGCCAAGGTATTGACCGCGGTTTGCCATCAGGGCGATCTGAACCAAACTCTGACCCTGGACGACTTATTACAGCTAATGAACAGCAGCTGCGCCGCCGGTCACTTCGATAATCTCCCCTATGACGAGCTGGTGCCCGAGCGTCGCGGCACCTTTTGCGGCGGTTTGGCCATTATGATTGCGGTGATGCGCTCGCTGAATATAGAAAAGCTTAATTATTGCGATTACTCGCTGCGTGAAGGCCTGCTGCACGAGCTGCATGACAAGCTCACGGACAAGGATATCCGCGTTACCACCATCACCAACTTAAGTGCCCGTTATGTGATAGATACCGAGCACGCCGCCAATGTTTGCGCTTCCCTGCAATGGCTTTTTCCTCATGTTGCCGAGCCGTGGCAATTAAGCGAAGAAGATTTAGCCGCCCTTAACTGGGCCGCACAACTGCATGAAGTAGGCTTGAGCATCAATTCCTCGGCGCTGCATAAACACAGCGCCTATATTATTGCCCACAGTCAGTTGCCCGGCTTTACTCAGGAGCAGCAACAACTGCTGGCGACCTTAACCCGTTTCTCGCGCAAGAAAATCAAGCTCAGGGAAATGCCCGACTTTATCCATATGCCGCAGGCCACACTCTATCGGCTGATCGCCTTGTTTCGCTTGGCTGTATTGCTTAACCGCAAGCGCCAGGCGCAAAGTAAGCCTCAGTTTGCCATCACAGTGGATGATCATTCGTTGAACGTGGAGTTTAAGGGCAAGTGGCTTAAAGAGCACAGCTTGTTCGCCGCCGATCTGGAAGCGGAGCAAAGACAATGGCAAAAACTGGGCCTAAAACTTCAAGTGTTTTAAGCCCAGTTTTTAGAGCATTTAACTACGAGTAGAAGGCGCACGCCACAGGTAGTACACCGCGGGGATCACTATCAGGGTCAGCAATAAAGCGCTGGCCATGCCCCCGACCATGGGTGCGGCAATGCGGCTCATAACCTCACTGCCGGTGCCACTGCCAAAAAGTACGGGCAAGAGGCCGACAATAATGGTGGCTACCGTCATCATCACGGGTCGCACCCTGAGCCCAGCACCTTGAGTGATGGCATCGCGCAGCTGCTGCGCCGTAAGCTGCCCATATTTTTCACTGGCCTCAGTATAGGCCTGATTTAAGTACACCAGCATGATCACCCCAATTTCCACCGCCACCCCGGCCAAGGCGATAAAGCCGACGCCAACGGCCACAGAAAGGTTGAACTCCAGGTAATACAAGAGCCATACGCCGCCGATCAAAGCCAGCGGCACTGTGCCCATAATTATGGCCACCTCGGCAAAACGGCGGAAACTGAGATAGAGCAAGATGGCGATAATCGCCAAGGTCAAAGGCAGCACATAACTAAGCTTGGCCTTGGCCCGCTCCATATACTCATACTGACCGGCAAAACGCAGTGAATACCCGGGCGGCAGCGCCAAATGTTCGGCCAGATAAGCCTTGGCCTCGGTCACATAAGTGCCCATATCAAGCTTGTCGATATCAATAAAGGTCCAGCCGTTAATGCGCGCATTCTCGCTTTTGATCCCTGCCGGGCCTGCAGTCACCCGAATATCGGCGACATCTGCCAGCTGTAACTGTGCCCCGGCTGGCGTAATGATGGGCAATTGTCCTAAACGCTCTGGGGCATCGCGGTAGCTTTGCGGGAAACGCAGGTTGATGGGATAGCGCTGCTGCCCTTCGATGGTTTGCGTCAGTGCCTGACCACCGACCGCTGTGGCTATCATGGTTTGTACCTGAGCCATGGAAAGTCCATAGCGTCCCAGTAAAGCACGATCAAAACGAATATCGAGATAACGGCCGCCGGCCACCCGCTCCGAGTACACAGAGGCAGTACCTGGGAAGTCTTTTAACAGCCGCTCTATATCCTGACCTATGGTTTGTATCTGTGCCAGATCCGGCCCGGCTACCTTGATCCCCACCGGAGTTTTAATACCCGTGGCTAACATATCGATACGGGTTTTAATCGGCATTACCCAGGCATTGGTCAGGCCCGGAAATTTCACCAGGGCATCGAGTTCGGCTTTGAGTTTTTCCGTGGTCATGCCGTCACGCCATTGGCTGCGCGGCTTTAACTGAATAAAGGTTTCTATCATGGTCAGCGGCGCCGGATCAGTGGCGGTATCGGCTCGCCCCACCTTGCCAAATACAGACTCCACCTCGGGCACTGTACTGATCAGCTTATCCGTTTGCTGCAATAGCTCACGGGCCTTACCTATGGAGATCCCCGGGTAAGTGGTGGGCATATACATCAAATCACCTTCATCCAAAGGCGGCATAAATTCGCTGCCGAGCTTGCTCAGCGGCAAATAGGTGGCGGCTCCGATAGCCAGCACCAGCAGCAAGGATATTTTTGGCAGCCGCAACACGGCGCTGAGCAAGGGTCGATACAAGGCCACCAGCAAACGGTTAAGCGGGTTTTTCTGCTCGCTGATCACCTTGCCGCGGATAAAGTAACCCATAAGCACAGGCACCAAAGTAATAGCCAAGCCAGCGGCGGCGGCCATGGCGTAGGTTTTGGTAAAGGCCAAAGGCGCGAACAAACGTCCTTCCTGAGCCTCCAAAATAAACACGGGCAAGAAGCTGACCGTGATAATCAGCAAGCTAAAGAAGAGTGCTGGGCCGACTTCGGAGGCCGCTTGAGCCACAATGCGCCAGCGGTTGTCATCATTGAGCGGCTCACGCTCCATATGCTTGTGCATATTTTCTATCATAACTATGGCGCCGTCGGTCATGGCGCCGATGGCGATGGCAATCCCACCCAGTGACATGATATTGGCGTTAATCCCTTGCAAATACATGATGATAAAGGCCACCAATATGCCCAGTGGCAAAGTAATAACCGCCACCAAAGACGAGCGCAAATGGAATAAAAACACGGCGCACACCAAGGCCACAATCAGCAGCTCTTCAAGCAGCTTATCGGTAAGGTTATCAACCGCATCTTCTATCAGCTTAGAGCGGTCATACACGGGCACCACTTCCACCCCCTCGGGCAGGCTGGATGCCAGCTCCGCCAGGCGTGTTTTCACTCCCTCTATGGTGTGCTGGGCATTTTCGCCAAAGCGCATCACCACAATACCGCCGACCACTTCGCCCTGACCGTTTAGCTCGGCCACGCCACGGCGCATTTGCGGCCCCAGGGTCACCTGGGCTACATCTTGCAGCAACAAGGGCACACCATTGCTTTGCAGCCCCAGGGGCGTTTTTGCCAGGGCTTCTGTAGATTGAATATAACCGGTGGCGGTCACCATGTATTCGGCCTCCGCCTGCTCAATCACGGAAGCGCCTATGGCCTGGTTATTGTCCTTGATGGCACGGGCCACCATGGCTACGGGAATATCGTAGGCACGCAACTTTTGAGGGTCGAGCTCGACCTGGTATTGCTTAACCATGCCACCCACAGTGGCCACCTCGGAAACGCCTTCCAGGGCCTGCAATTCATATTTCAGCAGCCAGTCCTGCAAGGTTCGCAATTCGCTCAGATCACGCTGACCTGTCTTATCAACCAGGGCGTAGATATACACCCAGCCTACGCCTGTGGCGTCTGGGCCAAGGCGAGACTTGGCGCTCTCGGGTAAATCCCCTTCAACCTGAGAAAGGTATTCCTGTACCCGCGAGCGAGCCCAGTACATATCGGTGTTATCATCGAAAATAATGTACACATAGGAGTCGCCAAAAAAGGAAAATCCGCGCACGGTTTTGGCGCCTGGCACCGACATCATGGCGCTGGTCAGAGGGAAGGTGACCTGATCTTGCACCACCTGAGGAGCCTGTCCCGGATAGCTGGTTTTCACTATCACCTGCACATCGGAAAGATCGGGAATGGCATCGACCGGGGTGTTTTTCAGCGCAAAAATGCCCGAACCTGTCAGGATCAGAGTTAATAAAAGCACCAGCGCCCGATTATTGATGGACCAATGGATCAGCGCCGCTATCATGCCTTATCCCCCTCGTCGTTAAGCACATCGATACGGGTGATCACAAACTGCCCGGCACGAACCTCGAAATGAAAGCGGATCTTCATACCCACCTGTACAAAGTCAGTGCTCAGACCGGCGTCTAATTTAAAGTCCATGGTAGTTGCCGGGCGATTCCACTTGGTAATGGCCTCGCGGGCTATACTCAAGGTGCGGGTTTCTTTGTGTACCGCCTTGATCTCGCCGTTCACCGTGGCATTGGCATACTCACGGGCATCCAGGCGTGCCAATTCGGCTTGTTTGTTAGACTCTGAGTCCAGCAGAAACTGCCCCGAGGTTACCACCTGCTGATCTTCATCCAACCCGGCTAAAACCTCAACCCAGCCACTGGCCACCCGACCGGTGCGCACGCTGACTGACTGGAAGCGACCGTCGCCCAGAGCCAACACCACACGCTGCCCTTCGGCGGTATTGATCACCGCCTGCTGCGGAACACTCAAGGTCGGGGCATTATTGCTGGCAGTGATCGCCACCTTGGCAAACATATTGGCCTTAAGGGCATCATTCGGGTTATCGAAACGCAGTCGTACCTGGGCGGTACGGGTCGTTTTGTTCAGGCTGGGATACACATATTCCACCTCTCCCAACCAGCGCATTTGCGGCAGATAATCCAAGGTCATCACCGCCTGCGCGCCTTGCTGTAAATAAGGTAGCTGGCGCTCATGCACATCAACAATAACCCACACCTGCTCGGTGGAGGCAATATCCATCAGGGAGTTTTCCGGCTTTACAAAATAGCCTTCGCGCACATTCAATTGCTCCACCACCCCGGACTGGCGGGCGTAGAAGGTGATGCTTTGCTTTACTTGCTTGGTTTTACTCAGTTCACTGATAAAGCTCGAAGCAATTTGGAATGCCCGTAAACGCGCCACGGCGGCGCTACGCAGCACCTGATCCTGGCTACTCAGCGCCAGCAGAAACTCTTTTTGCGCATTAACCAGCTCAGGGCTGTAAAGGGTATACAAGGGCTGGCCTTGCTCAACCTTGGCGCCCTCGGATTTAACAAACAGCTGCTCGACCCAACCCGACACCCGCGGATGCACATGCACCATGGCTTCTTCATCGTAACGAATATTGCCAAAGGTGGTGATTTCCTTAACCAGCACTCGCGGCTTTACCGGCTCACTGCGCACCCCGAGATTATTCTCAACACTGGCATTGATGGCGATAACCCCGGGTTCATCCTCGGGCTCATCATAAACGGGCACCAGATCCATGCCCATGGGTGACTTTCCCGGGCCATCGCGGCGATAACTTGAGTCCATGGGAGCGACCCAGTATAAGGGCTTTTTCTCACCATCTTCGGCCTTCTCTGCGCCCTCTGTGCTTACTTGATGGGAACCGCTACCGAGAAAAAACCAGGTGGCTGCCGCGGCTATTAGCATAGCGACAAGATACTTAAAAAATTGCTTCATTTTGCTTACCTAAAGATTAACTAACCTGAAATTGGAACAACAGGGCAGCGTGCGCCGGGCACACTTGTCCTAGGTTAGGCGTTTATAGGTGGGCGAAAGAGACTCGTGCTGCGGCGCATAGGACTGTGCTGCACCGTCATCGGCGGCGTAAACACATAGTCGCTATTGGCGATAATAAGCTGATAAGAAAGGAAGACCTGGCTATGACACAGGGTATCTGGGCAGGCGCATTGAGCCGTTTGCTGGCAGCAATCATGATCTTGGTCTGCACCCATATCATGATCCATCATCTGCATAACTCTTTGCTGGTCCTGCATATGCGTACATTGTTTTTCCATCGACGCCGCTGCCGCACCACTGAACAAGCTCAGTAGCAGGCAAAAGGTAACCAGATGAACAATGAATTTACGCATAAAACCTATTTGGTTATCACAGGGTTGCACCACCTTTGGTGCTGGTGATGTAAAAGTATACTCGAGATAATCGATACTAGGCAATAGCCGAGAAACAGCCAAAAGCCCAAGTGTAGCTGCGCCTGCATTATGACCAGCTGACCAAAGTGACCATCGGCATTGCCACCCAGATAAGTGATGATAAGCGCCAGCACAAACACATCGGCCATGCTCCATTTACTCAGCATAGCAGCGATCCTTTGCAAACGCCCCTGCACTCGCCCCAGTCGGCTGCCCGCTCTCGGCCCAGGTCCGAGCAGCAAAACAACAAATTGCAATGTGGATTTAAACAAGGGCACCACCACGGAAAACATGGCCACCAGCACGGCCACTAAAACATTGTTATGCTGGTACAACTCCATCACAGTCCCCCAGATGCCGCGCGTCTTGCCATAGGCTTCAATATGCCCTTCGAGTCGATCCAGGCCGAGCATTTGCGACAAGGTATGGAGCATATAGCGACTTTGACTATCGCTCTCTTCGGTAATGGCTTCAACGGCACTGTTTGCCAGTTCAGACTTGGCAATTTTTGCTTCTATGGTCAGTGCCGGCTCGGTAACGGCAAAGGCTAACAACAGCAGAGACAAAATAAGCAGTAAACCAATCAACAAACGATGCACGGCATTCCTCCAAGAGTGTCAAAAAGCGCAACATGCGGGCCACGCCGTCTCGCAATAGCTTGTTATTATGGTCCTTTTTGTACATTTATGTACACGAATTAATTAGGGACTGCCTTCCCTAAAGGTTTACTGTATAAACAGCAGTTCCTAAAACAATACCTTTTGTGTGGGTATATTGGTTATAATTGGGCTTTACTCCACTCTATTAAGTACTGATTTTTATGAGCATAGAACAAACGTTACGCGATCGTAGCAACAACCAATGTGAATTATGTGCCAGCAGCGACAACCTAAGCGTGTACGCCGTACCACCTGAAGGTGAAGCCCATTCCGACAAATCCATCCTGGTATGTGGTTTTTGTGCCGAGCAATTACAAAACCAAGAGCAGTTAAGCGACACCCATTGGCACTGCCTTAACGACAGCATGTGGAGCCAGGTGCCTGCGGTACAAGTAGTGGCATGGCGCCTACTGAATAAACTAAGTGCCGAGCACAGCTGGGCCGGCGATATGCTGGATATGCTCTACCTTGATGAGCAAACCCAACAGTGGGCCGAAGCCGCTATTGCCGAAGACGAAGATGTGGTGCATCTCGATTCAAACGGTGTGCGCCTGGCCGCTGGTGATACCGTCACCCTGATTAAAGATCTAGATGTAAAAGGCAGCAGCCTGGTTGCCAAACGTGGCACAGCGGTACGCAATATCGGCCTGACCTCAAACCCTGAGCATATTGAAGGGCGTGTGGAAGGTCAGCGAATCGTTATTCTGACTAAATTCGTAAAGAAATAGCGACTGGCGTTTAACCGCGAGGGTCGCAGTATAAGTCCATGTATTAAGGCGTAATTAATAGGGTCTGTTTATCTTTGCGGTTTACTTTATGTTCAATCTAAACGCATTCTGATCACGACGCTCGTTATGCTGCATAGTCATTCTATGTACATAGCGAGCAACACAGAGCAGGATGCGTTTAGATGAACCCGTAGGGCAGCGCTTGTAGCGCATTTTTACTGTGTTGTTACATGTTTATGTAGAATAACTACACCACACATGTGCCGCCTTGTATAAATACACTACAAACTGCTGCAGAAACGAACAACAAAGGTCAACAGACCCTACATATCTACTTAAAATACTGGCAGTATTAAAGGAGTTAATAATATGAGCAAAAAGATTACTTTTTCGGCCCTAGCCCTTACCAGCGTATTATTGGGTGCCTGTAGCAACACCCCGGAGCAAGGCGCAGAAACCACCGCCGAGCAACAAATGAAAACCATGCAGGTGCAGGTTCTTTACAAAGACCGCAGCATGCTACCGCCAGGCTCGCAGTTAACCGTTACCCTTTCCGATGTCTCAAAAATGGATGTAGCCGCCGAGGTTATTGCCAGCGAAACCGTCACTTTAGATGGTGCGCCGCCTTATGATCTAGCCTTAACCTATGCCGCCGACGCGGTAAAAGAGCGTATGCGTTACAGCGTCAGCGCCAAAATTACCCATAATGGTGAGCTGCGCTATATCACCACGCAAAATAACGATCCCTTCGGTACCACGCAGACACAAAGCCCGATTAAGGTGATGATGGAACGCGTTGCCAAGCCAAATGAAAGCCTGGTTAACACCTACTGGAAAGCGATGAAAATTGGCGCCGAGCAAGTCGTTGTTCAACAGCGTGAACCACAAATTACCCTGCACCAGGACGGTCGTGTCAGCGGTTTCTTGGGCTGTAACCAGGTTATGGGTCAATACGTAACAGCTCAGCACTTTGGCTTACGCTTTAAGTCTCTAGCCAGCACTAGAAAAATGTGTATGGAGCAAATGGATCAAGAACAGGCATTTAGCAAGGCACTAGCCGATACCTTCTCATACCACATTAATGGTGACACCCTGTTACTGAAAAATGAGCAAGGCGATGCCCTGGCCAGCTTTAAGGCCGTACACCTTCCATAAAGCTTTTTATTGCGGCGTTTTAGCGCCGCATTCGCCCTTCTTTTCTCTGCACTGTCCCGCCCCACCTCTCTAGTAAAACGCCGCCTTTGTTCCTTATATAAAAACAACGGCATGGTAAATTTGCCACGAACAGGATATTCTAACCTTGTATGGCTATTTGCAATTCACAAGAAGAGGCAATCTAACATGCTGACAGCTTTAGAAAAATTGCTCAAAATCCTGGTGCTCATTCTGCTGGTCTTCATCCTTTTTGGCCTGGTACTGCCCCCCAGTTACCAGGTGCAGCGCAGTGTCGATATCACTAGCTCACCGGCGCAAATTGCCCCTTGGTTGCAGGATTTAAACAAGTGGCCCAAATGGCTGGCGGTGCAGCAAATTGAAGATCGCGCCCAGTTGCAGCTATATGGCAAAACTCAGGGTGTGGGCGCACATATTAACTGGCTGGGTGACAACTCCCGTGGTGAGCTAAGCATCACCCACAGCAGCGCCGAGCAATTAGAATTTCAGGTACTCATAAATGACGAATACCTTTCCCGCGGCACTATCAGCATCCAAGGCTATACCCAAGGCAGCAAGGTGACCTGGCAACAGCGCGGAGAAATTACCATCCCGGTACTTGGCCCTTATCTGGCCTGGCTTGCCGAGCATCAACTGCAAAATACCATCACCCACAGTCTGAATAATCTAAGAACTCAGGTCGAATTGCCTGAGCTCAAAAACAGCGACGCCTAGTCTGCTTTTGAAAGACACAAAAAAAGCGCCATAAGGCGCTTTTTTGCTGCATAGATATGCGCTTAGAAGTGTACCTGCACACCGGCAAAAGGCCCAGATACATCGATATCCGTATTGATATCATCGATATCATCCAGCTCGATCAGCATGCTACGGTAACCCGCTCGAACCGCCACATCAACCGCTAGGTTATCGATCACTTCCCACTCTACACCAACCTGGTAGTCATGTACTGAGCTGTCGTCCAGGGCGAACATGCTGCCTTCGGCAAATACGCTAAGACCAGTGAATGGTAGGCCCACTTGTGCGCGGCCATAGGCTAATGGCACAAAGCCAGAGAAGTCGGTGCGCACCATGGCACCTGAGCTAGGGTTCTCACCATTCATGGTATCAATGATGTAAAAGTCACCATCGAATTGCTTGGCGCTTAAACCCAAGTCAATCGACAGGGTATCGTTATCGAAGATTTCGTAATACAACACATAGTCGATATGAGTAAGATCGGTTTCGGTATACAGATTAGTGCCGGCGCCAAAGTTCACATCCTGGAACTCAAAACCATCAACTAGGGTGGTATCGCCGGTTACATCCATTTCCGTGTAACGTAATTTTACGTTAGGGATAAGTGGAATTGGATGCTCTAAGGCCACGTAATAGCTGGTTAAGGTTTCATCTTCGAATTTGAAATCCTGCTGGGCATTACCTTTACTACCAAAGCTGCCTTCAGGCTCTGCCTGCCAGCCTTCGGCACCTACGTATAAACCTAATAACGTATCGGCCTGGGCTACTGGTGCCATGCTTGCTAATGATACAGCCGCCGCTAGAACGTACTTTTTCATTTTATCCCCCTATTATCCTTGTGCGAGTAACTCACTTAGTTCAATCAGTGCCGCATTGGCACGCGAAATATAATTAGCCATCACCAAAGAGTGATTGGCTACAAAACCAAAACCATTGCCATTTAATACCATGGGGCTCCATACCGGCTCCTGAGTCGCCTCAAGTTCACGGATGATCTGTTGCACACTCACCTTGGCATTTTTCTTCTCTAATACGTCGGCAAAGTCATGTTCAATGGCATCAAGAAAATGCAGCAGTGCCCAGGTAGCGCCACGGGCTTCATAGAATACGTCGTCAATTTCCCACCATGAAGTGCGCACTATTTGCTCATGAGGAGCATAAGTGGCCTGATGGGCTTCACGGTCTCCGGCTAAATCCGTATTTAAGCGCTCCTGACCAACACTGGCACTGAGACGCTGACTTAAGCTGCCTAGACGCTTTTCTGCCTCTTTAACCCAGGCGCGCAGGTTATCGGCACGGGCGTAAAACTGACTTTGGCGATCACCACTGTCGGCAATGTGTGAGCGGTATTCAATCAGCAGCTCTATGCCTTTTTGATACTCACCCTCGGCACTTGGCCACATCCAGGCGGTATTGCTGATATTAAATTGCGGCTGGGCTTTTTTCAGCGACGGATGCTCGGTTGACTGAGATTGCGAGCGGCTGAAATCTTTACGCATGGAGAGGGCCATATCGCGGGCCATTTCCAGTGCGCCGTATTCCCAGGCCGGCATATTGTCCATCATCACGCTCGGCGGCATCATATCGTTACTTAGGTAGCCACCTGGTTTATCAAGTAAAGTTTGGGTCACTGTGATCAGCGCCGAGGTGGTCACATAGCCGGTTACCACTTGCTCGTTACGCTCAGCGGCCTGCTGCTTGGCATTTTCGAGCACATCAAAGCGGTCCGGCTCTATGCTCCAATACACGGCAATTAAATAGAATAACAATAATACCGCGGCGATGGCCGCAGCGATCTTTCCTTTATGCTGTGACATATCAACTCCTAGTTGTGGTGGTGCTGGTGCTCACTGCCGCTGTCGTGCTTTTGCTCGATTAAGCTGAAAACACGCGCCTGAGCGTTTAAACGTTCGCCATCGGCGAAGATCAATGTCATCTTCAGTGTCTGATCGACGCTAAGGGCTTGCTGTGGCGAAAATAACATTAAGTGTAGCCCACCCGGTTGCAACACAAGGCGGCTATTTGCGCCAATAGTGAGACTGTCCAACTTACGCATCTTCATCATGCCATCGCTGTGTTCATGAGTATGAATTTCCACGCGCCCCAGCGATTCCAGTTCAACGGCTTTAAGGGTGCGCTCACGCTCGGAATGATTTTCCAACGTAAAATAACCCACCGAGCTGCTGGCCGCCGGCAAAAACTGGCGAACCTTGGCATCGCTTATCATCAGCCCATCCTGGGCGTAACTAAAGGCACAAGCACAAAGGGCCGTTGCCGCAAGCAAGGCCCGATTGAAAATACGCAACATAATGCTTCCTTGAATAGATTTTCCTGAAGGTACCCTAATATAACTTAATCACAACTGAGTGTCTTTAGCAAAATCAGCGACCTAACCCCCATAAAGATGGGATTAAACAAGGATCTGCTCCTCAAAGATCAGGTGGCAAACCAGGTAAAGCGCCGCCATGATAAAGGGGGCATTAAGGAAGACGATGATCACCGCCAAACGAACCAACCAGATTGGCAGATGGTGATGTTTCGCAAAACCGGCACATACGCCGGAGATTTTCTTATTCAGGGCATCGCGATAATAAGTGCTGCTTGATTTAGCCATGCTGTACTCCTTATTAGTGGAACTAGTGCATGGCTCTCAAGTTATATGCCAAAATATAAGATATTGAATTTAAAGGATTATAAAACCTAACCGGCTAATTTCAATTAGCCTGACAGACTAATTTATAGTGTATTTGCCTACTTCTAGCTGACAAAGCCCAATGCCTGTACCAGGGTTTGCGCCGTGGCTTCACTTTTATGGCCATTCTCGGACAGGTGACGGCGATAACCGCGCGCTCCCGGCATGCCCTGGAAAAGCCCCAGCATATGACGCGCCACATGCCAAAATCGGGCGCCCTGGCGCATTTCATCGTCAATATAATCCAACATTTGCTCGGCAACTTGGTGACGGGTCAAGGTACAGCCCGGCAGGCCATAAAGCTCGGCATCCACCTGCGCCAGCAAATACGGATTGCTGTAGGCTTCACGGCCTATCATCACACCATCTACATGCTCTAAATGATGCTGACACTCGGCAAGGGTTTTAATGCCGCCGTTAATGCTGATATGCAGATGTGGATAATCTTTTTTCAGCTGATACACACGAGGATAATCAAGCGGTGGGATCTCACGGTTTTCCTTCGGGCTTAAGCCCTGCAACCAGGCCTTACGGGCATGGATAATAAAATCATCACAGCCGATTTTATGGTTGGCATCGATCAACGCCAACAGGAATTCATAGCTGTCTTGCTCGTCGATACCGATACGGGTTTTTACCGTGACAGGAATATCTGTCACCGCCTTCATCGCCGCAATGCCCTCGGCCACCAGCTCAGGCTGGGCCATCAAACAGGCGCCAAAGCGACCATTTTGCACCCTATCGGAAGGACAACCCACGTTTAAGTTAATCTCCGCATAACCACGCTCAGCCGCCAATTTAGCGCAATAGGCCAGCTCTTCAGGGTTGGAACCACCAAGCTGCAAGGCAACCGGTTGCTCATGCTGATTAAAATGCAGGTAATCGCCCTTGCCATGAATAATGGCGCCGGTAGTGATCATCTCAGTGTAAAGCACCGCCTCCTTACTCATCAGGCGATGAAAGGTACGGCAATGACGGTCGGTCCAATCCAGCATGGGGGCAACGCTAAAGCGGCGGAAAGAGTCTTGCTGCCAATGCCAAGTGGGAGTCGGAGTATGAGTGATAGTATCTGTCATGGCTAATTACCTAAAAAACGCCTGCGATTATGTATTAAGTGTGCAGTAAGGGCGCGAATTATACGCAACTCACGCGTAAATTTCACGCCATCAAGCAATCCTCTTACTAGAGCGCAAAATAATCTTTAATGCCGCCGAGAATATTGGCTACCGCCACTGAGCTTAGGATCAAACCCATAACCCGGGAAATAATGCTGGCACCACTGTCACCGATAAAGTTATGCACATAACGGGCAAGCAGTAAAAGTATGAGCACCAAAACCAGCACACCCAGCATTACAGCAGAGGTGATTGCCTGTTCGACCCAGGTATACTCGGCATTACGAGTCATAAGTACCGCGCCCAACATGGCTCCCGGGCTGGCAATAGAAGGAATAGCCAAAGGGAAAATAGCGGTTTCGGTGGAGTCGCGCATACTCTTGATCTCGGACTCAGGCTTACCCTCACCGAAGATCATGGTCAAAGCAAATAACAGCAGCACTATACCGCCGGCAATTTGAAACGCGGCTAAGGGAATACGAATGGCGTTTAACAGCAGCTCGCCGACCACGACAAAGAACAGTAACACCAGGGCTGAAACGGCGACGGCCTTGTAGGCTACCTTGCGTTTAAAGGCGGCATCTTCGCCACGGGTGACGGCGATAAACACCGGAATGGTGCCAACCGGGTCGATAACCGCAAAAAAGAAGATAAATGAGGCAATTAACTCGTTCACGCTAACTCCCAGTTATGAAAACAAAATTATACCGTTGGCAACAATTCAGAGATAGTAATTTTTCACGACCATAGTATGCTATTAGGGGTGCGAGAAGATCAAAAAGGTAACCTATGAACGTTGATGCGCTGGTCAATAAAGCGAAAAGAATGTGTGATAGCAAGGGTGCGCGCTTCACACCCATTAGAGAAAAGGTTTTTCGCTTACTGGCGAGCACCGAAAGCGGTGTAGGTGCCTACGACTTATTAGAGCAGCTTAAAGTTACCGAAAGCAGCGCCAAACCGGCCACTATTTACCGTGCCCTGGACTTTTTGGCGGAGCAAGGCTTTATTCATAAAATAGAAAGCACCAATGCCTTTATGCTGTGCCATCATTTTGAGTCCATCCACCCGGTGCAATTGCTGATCTGTGATCAGTGCGGTCATGTGGCCGAGCTGCACTCCGGCGTTCTTTCCCATGAATTAAGTGCCCTCGCCTTGGAGCATGGTTTTAGCGTCAGCGCCCAAACCATTGAGGCTCATGGCATTTGTAAAAACTGCCAATCTTAAGCACCACAGCAGTACGTTGAATTAACTCCAGTTATGAATGTCGAATTTATTAATCCATTTCTTTCATCCCTGTTAAAGGTGTTGGCCACCATGGCCGACACCAAGCTGGTGCCGGGCACCCCGAGCATAAAAAATGGTGACGTAGCACTGGGCGATGTGTCTGGGATGATAGGCATGATTGGCCCACAAACCAAGGGCTCGATGTCGATCACCTTCGATGAAGCCCTGGCCCTGGATATTATGCAGCGTATGCTGGGTGAGCGCCCAGCCAAGATCAATGATGAGGTCACCGACATGGTCGGCGAGATCACTAACATGGTCACAGGCGGCGCCAAAAACCTCCTTGGTGATAAGGGCTATGAGTTTGATATGGCCACTCCCGTAGTGGTAACCGGCAAAGGCCACCATCTTAGCCATAAATGCCAAGGTAAAACCCTGCTGATGCCCTTTAGCTCCCCCGCGGGCAAGGCCCATATCGAAGTGAGCTTTGATACCTTATGAGCTGGCAACAACAGCAAATTACTCTGGTTGCCAAAACGCTTGGCTTTCATCTTATCGATGATGAGCTGGAGCGGCTTTTGCCACAAATCGGCCAATATCAGGTCGGCCTGGTACATCTGTTGCTGCTGCACACTTCCGCCAGTTTAACCATAAATGAAAACGCTGATCCCACGGTGCGCCAGGATATGGAAGCCCACTTTAACTGGGCCGCTCCCGAACGCCAGCCCTTCTATCGTCACACCTATGAAGGGGATGACGATATGCCGGCCCATATTAAGGCCAGCACCCTGGGCTGCGAGCTGACCTTGCCTATTCGCGACGGGCGTTTGCTGCTTGGCACCTGGCAGGGCATTTATCTGGGTGAGCACAGAGATATGGGTGGCAAGCGACGCATTCTGGCGACCTTTCAGGGTCAAATGTACCCCTAACAAAAACACCAAAAGTCCTGTTCTTACAATAGATTACATTATTCCTTATGTGCTCAAACTATGGCCTATATTTAATAGGCCTCTGAACCAATAAGGAACAATAATGCTAACAGCCAATAGTAACACTCTGATCGTTCCCTGCCAGCCCAATGACTACACAGCACAGCAAAGCTTTATGCTCACCCCTAGCAGCTCTAAACGCTGGGTAACCCAGCTTAGCGAAAGCGGCGAAAGCCTCGGCGGCGCCAATAACGATGACTTCACCGTCACCTTCAACAATAATCCCGACGACCCCAGTATTGAAAAGCGTCAGGAAGCCAGATTTATAGTGCATATTGAAGACTCGGATTGGGAGTTTTTCGGCAATGGCGTGGAATACGTTAAAAACGATAGTAATTGTAACTACAATGTCGACTCGCAGTTGAGCGAAGATAAGAAGCAGCTCACCATAGTGCTGCGCCAGGTAGAGCCCACGATTCGTTATGCCGGCAGTGATAACAGCCCGCTGGATAAGGTAATTGAGGTCACACCCTCACCTTCGGCACAGCCGCTTACCATTGGCTTTCGTTATACCGCCAAGCAATTGAGCAGCGGGCGTTTTTATATGTCGCAGGACCCGCGCATTATTGTCGAGCGCCCTAAAGAGCAGTAACTTCGGCGTTATCACAAAGCCGTTGTGACGGGTGTAATCGCTGGGTAAATTGCGGGTAGGCACATAACGGCTTAAACCAGGGTAGGACAAACCAATTGGCACCATAACCCGCCTGCATTGCCTTTTGCACATAATACAGCGCCGAATGATTATCGCCGGTGGCAGCATAAACAATGGCCGCGGCATAATGGATATCAGCCAGCTCCTGCCCCAGCTCCAAACTGGTATTAATGGCTGTGGTTGCCCTTTGATAATCGCCTAGATGAGCATAGGCCTGAGCCCTGTCCGACCAGGAATAAGCGGACTGCTGGCCGTTATTCACATCTATCACTTGCTGATAATACTCACGCCCCAAAGCCAATTGCCCCGCCAGGGTCAGGGCATCCGCATAGTTTAACAGGATCCCCGAATTATTTGGCGCTAGGCTATGGGCTTGCCCGGCTATCATTTGCGCCTGTTGATATTGCTGCACATACAAATAGGCTAGAGCGAGATTTGCCAAGGTGGTGGTATTGGCAACATCTTTGGGATCTAAGGACTCCTTAATGCTCGCCTCATAATGCTGGATCACGGTAGCAAAATCCCCCTGAGTGAGCGCCAGCACCGCCATTAACTGTAGGGCATCCCTGTCCAATGGCAGCTTATTAAGCACATCATCGAGTAAGGACAGCGCCGAGTCGATGTCACCCATGCTATAGAGCAAAGCCGCCAGCTTTTTCTGCACATTTAGATTGGGTCGCATCATCAGAGAGCGCTCCAAGGCATCACGCCCCTTTTCTCGCTCTCCTTGAGCCAAATACCAAGACGCTTGCAGATTTAAATATTCAGCCTCTCCTCCACCTAGCTGGCGTAATTGCGCCAGGTCGTGCGAGGCGTCTTCAACCTCCCCTTGGGCCAAGGACAGCAAGATTCGACTGCTAAAATAGCTGGGCCGACGCTGATATTGTCGCGGTGCTTTGGCAAACAAGCCTTGCACCTGCTCTACATATTCATCCTTGCCGGTGATCTCCTTAAGCTGCAGTGCCAACTCCCGTGCCAGCGTATAACCCACATCAAAATGCGATTGAGTACCCAGCAAGGCCATAATATCGTTAAACAAGGGTTCACTGATCTCGCCATCATGATAATAACGGCTGTAATAATTGAAGATCTGCTCTTGTAGCGCCTGCTCGTCCTGCGTAGCAAAAGTGGCTTCATGAGCAAAGAGGCTGGCGCCATAAAAGCGCGCCGACTCATGCACATTACGGGTATCGACCAAGTCCGCCTGCCACTGTTTAGTGGCCACCAGCTGCCAGTTTGGTGCCTCTAAGCGGCTGATTTCAATGCTGCAATAGCGCTGTTGGCAAGAAGCCGAGCTGGTGATAAAGACGCTGGCACCGGTGTAATCGGCCAGCATCTGAAAATAGGTTTTAGGGTCTTGTAAGCGCTCCGGCTCAACGCCCTTAGCCAGCATCTGCAGTTCCGTACGACTCACCAGATGCTCATTTTGCGATGCCAATTGTTGCCACAATGCACTTTGAATAGAGCCGCTCAGCGTGCCCTGGTAGTAGGCCAGCTCCGGCGCTGCTATCTCTACCTGAGTAGGCAAAATAGCCACCACAGGCGCCTTGATAAAGTAACCGCGAAATAGATAGAGGCTCACCAGCAAGGCGCTGATCAAGGTAAAAGTAAGGCCATAATACCAGGCTTGCCGGGTAGGTTTTGAGCTCGCTTTAGCCGCCTCTGAAACTTCGGGAGCAACCTCAGCTGAAGCCACAGGATCCGGCTTATCTTGAGCTGACGTCTCTAGCGGTTCGGTCTGCTGCGCCATAATGGCCTGCTGTACCTGCAACTGCAATATTTGTTCAAGCTGAGTGCTCAAGGCGCCACGGCGTAAATTAATGCGCTTACCCGGCTCTACCGCCAAGCCTTGACTGAGTATATGGATAAGCGGCTGCGGCAAGTAGGCAGAAAACGCGTTTAGATCAATAAACTGGCCATCGCATATGGCCCGTGCCACATCTTTCTCACTGCCTTGGCCACCATAGGGGTGCTGTCCCGTCAGTAACTCGATGGCAAGCACACAAAAAGAAAACCAATCGCTGTTATTGCTAAGAGGCTGACCAAGGATCTGCTCCGGCGCCATATAGCCTTGAGTACCGGCGCTGGCACCGGCCTTGGCATTTGCACCGATAAACTCGGCAATACCAAAATCGGCGACTTTTACTGCCCCCGATTCGCTGATCAAAATATTGCTGGGTTTTAAATCCCTGTGAATGATGCCGTTGCGATGAGCATGCTCCAGCCCTTTGGCGATATCGATCAACAGGGAGAGTTTTTGTTCCAGGCTGAGTAAATGCTGTTTTTGGTACTGCAGCAGGTTTTTACCACGGCAAAACTCCATTACCAGAAAATGCGTACCATGATCTTCTGCACAATCAAATACTTGAATAATATTAGGGTGATTTAACCGCGCCAGAAAGCGCGCTTCACTCAGGGCTTCAGCACTGTCGGCGGCGCTAAGATCCGCCTGCGCCAACACCTTCAAGGCAACCGTGCGCTCCAGCTTGGTATCGAAAGCCTCAAAGACGGTACCCATGGCACCTTGGTAGATCAGATGTTTAATCTCGTAGTGTGCTAACTTCTGCATTACCGCCAGCCCTACTAGTTAGAAGCGCTGTTGATTGCGCCCTCGAGTTGATGACCCTTATAAATCTCGAAGTTACTGGCGTTAAAGCGCACCTTGCGCAGCTTGCGCTCAATCACATGATCCGCCCCTTCAACATGGGCCAGGGCATCGCTAAATTGTTTGCGGGCACGATGAATTTGAATATTAAGATAGCGGGAGTCTATACCCAAGTCTTTGGCGATCACTTCGGTATCAACCCAGCCCTGGCTTAATTCATGTACGCCCTGGGCCGCATCCTGCGCCTTATAGCGCGCCAGGTTCAGGGTAAGATAATGATGGCAACGCTCACCCAGGTCGACCTCTTCATTGGGGCCTTTAATTACCAGCTCCGCCGACTCTTCATCCAGAGTAAGATTGAAAATAAAGTTCAGATCCGCCAGCTTCACGCTGGCTACCTCGCGCAATGCAGTTGCCGCCTCGCTATGGCTTAGGTGCAATTGATAGGTATGGCGACTGTCACTTACCCTGTCATGCTCTATGATAATGGTGTGCTCAAGCGGCGGTCCATCAAGACGCTCAAAGCACCAAAAGCCGCTTTCACGCTGAATAAAAACGGCAATTTCCGGCTGCTCATCTGGGATCAAATTATAGCTGCTCAAGGGGATATACTGCTCGGTGGGCCGTTGCAATGAGTTGAGAATAATCAGCATATCCTCGGGCTTATCGAGATTGGCAACTCGATATCCGCGGCTGCTATTGCCAGGAAAGGTAAGCAAGTCATTGCAATGCAGTATTTCGGGGCGGTCTTTTTCCAAGCGCTTCGAGTTCAACCAGGTGCCATTACGGCTAAGATCACGGACCTGCCAGTGACTGCCTTGCCACTCGATAATACAGTGAATTTTCGACACGCTGGGCTCAACAACTAGGGTATCGACGCTATATTGAAAGCGACCAAAACTATGGTGGGCATGCAGGTAGATCACATTGTCCGTGTCTAGTTCGATAAGGTAAGCCATATCCGCTCCCAGCACCTATCCCTATAAGAATTGTTGTAATTGATATTTTGGGCTTTTTTTTAGAAAAAAGAAACAACCGTGTAACAAGTTGGCCACAAACCCCAAGGGAAAAGCCAATTTCTTATTATAAATCAATTTAATCTGGGGTATTTCGAATAGCTCAATGGCGCTGGGCGGCTTAAGTGCCGCCTAGTTTAGATACTGGTAGGTAACCCGTGGAGTGATATTACAAAGCAATTCATAGGCGATAGTGCTGGCGCAGCTGGCAATTTCTTCGATGCCGAGCTCGGCGCCCCACATAATGGCGTCATCACCCACCGCCACGCTCTGGTTATCGGCGCCTATATCAACGCTTATCATATCCATGGACACCCTGCCCACCAGCGGATAACGACGACCATTAATAAGCACCGGGGTGCCGTTTTCGGCGTGACGCGGGTAGCCGTCACCATAACCTATAGCCACCACAGCCAACTGGGTATCGGCACTGGCCTGCCAATGACCGCCATAGCCTACTGGTTCGCCTTTTTTCACCCGACGCACGGCGATCACTTCGCTGGTCAGGCTCATCACCGGCTGTAAACCCAGCTCAGAGGAGGTTTTACCCTGCACCGGCGATACCCCATAAAGCATTAATCCGGGGCGTACCCAGTGACCATGGCTTTGCGGGTAATTGATAATGGCGGCGGAATTGGCCAGGCATAAGGGGGCGGGCTTGTCGCTGACCAAGGTAGTAAAGGTGGCCAGCTGGGTTTGGTTATAGCTGTTTTCAAGCTCATCGGCGCAGGCGAAATGAGTCATCAAATGCAGCTGCTCATGGACATTGGCACAGCCTTTAAGACGCTGATAAAACTGCTCGAACTGCTGCGGCTCAACGCCAAGACGGTGCATGCCGGTATCGACCTTAAGCCACACCTTGATTTGACCGCTTAACTGCGCCTGCTCCAGCGCTGCCAACTGGTACTCGTCATGGACTATGGTTTGAAAATTGTTGGCCAGCATGATGTCGATATCGCTGGCCTTAAAAAAGCCTTCAAGCAAGACAATAGGCTTGGTAATGCCGCCGGTGCGCAGCGCCAGCGCTTCTTCAATGCGGGCCACGGCGAAGGCATCCGCCCCCGCCAATTGCTGAGCTATAGGCACCAGACCATGGCCATAGGCGTTGGCCTTAAGCACCGCCATCACCTGGCTGTTGGGTGCCAGCTCTTTTACCCGGGCGAGATTGGCTCGCAGTGCAGAAAAGTCAATTGTTGCCGTAGCCAGGGCCATAATTATTAGTACTCATCATCCATTGCCGGTCCGGCATAATTATCGAAGCGTGAGTATTGTCCCTGGAAGGTTAACCTGACCTTACCGATAGGGCCGTTACGCTGCTTACCGATAATGATTTCCGCGGTGCCCTTGTCGTTACTGTCTTCGTTATAGACTTCGTCACGGTAGATAAACATGATCAAGTCGGCATCCTGCTCGATTGAGCCAGATTCACGTAAGTCCGAGTTTACCGGGCGCTTATCGGCACGCTGCTCCAGTGTACGGTTAAGCTGCGACAGGGCGACTACTGGGCATTCCAGCTCTTTGGCCAGGGCCTTAAGTGAGCGGGAAATTTCGGCGATTTCCAGGGTTCGGTTATCAGACAAACTTGGCACCCGCATCAGCTGCAGGTAGTCGACCATGATCATACTGATGCCGCCATGATCGCGGGCGATACGACGGGCTCGTGAACGCACATCGGTAGGCGTTAGCCCCGAGGCATCATCAACATACATCTTACCCTTTTCGATCAGTAGTCCCATGGTGGACGATAAACGCGCCCAATCATCATCGTCCAGCTGACCGGTACGTACCTTGGTTTGGTTGATACGTCCTAATGACGCCAACATACGCATCATGATCTGCTCCGAGGGCATCTCCAGGGAGAAGATAACTACGGGCTTATCTCGGGTCATGGCCGCATGTTCGGCGAGGTTCATGGCAAACGTAGTTTTACCCATGGACGGACGAGCGGCGACTATGATCAGATCCGAAGGCTGTAAACCTGCGGTCATCTTATCTAGATCCGAATAACCTGTGCTGACACCGGTTACACCGTCTTGGGGCGACTGATACAATTCTTCAATCTTATCGACGGTCTTTTCCAAAATAGTATGGATATTTTGCGGACCTTCGGTACTTTTGGTGCGCTGTTCAGCGATTTTAAATACTTTACTCTCGGCCAGATCGAGTAATTCATGGCTGTCACGCCCTTCGGGGTTAAAACCCGCTTCGGCAATTTCATTAGCCACACCGATCATTTCACGCACAACCGCACGTTCACGTACGATCTGCGCATAGGCAGAGATATTCGCCGCACTTGGCGTATTTTTGGCAATTTCCCCTAAATAAGCAAAGCCACCTATGCCTTCCAGCTGGTTATTTTTCTCCAGCGATTCCGAGATGGTAATAAGATCTATGGGCTGCCCAGCTTCCACCAAGCGTTCCATGGCCTCGAAAATAAACCTGTGCGTGCGGGTATAGAAATCCTGAGATACCACTATCTCAGCCACACGGTCAAAAGCTTCATTATCAAGCATTAGGCCACCAAGCACGGATTGCTCGGCTTCAATGGAATGCGGGGGTACTTTTAGGCTATCAACCTGTTTATCTATCTTTGCCATAGTTACTCTAAAGGGGAGCGAATTGCCTTATTCTATCGGCTTAGTATGGCAGTGCAACAATTGCGTGGTATTTTTAAAAAAGAAGCGGGCTAATACCAACTCACTTAAATAGCTAATCATTCTAGCGGGCTAAATATCATGCTCACTGTGTTGGAATTTTTCTATGTAGAATAACTACATAAGAAAAACCCCGCCTTGTGTTCATATCATTTATCCAGCGCTATAACTGATCACATACTTAACAGAATTGGTATAAACGCCCACTAAGTTGGGAGTTGTTTTTTGCTAGTCGCGTTAATTAGTCGTTTTTACGTAAGTTGGTGTTACCACTGATGGTGGTCACTTCCACCTCGGCCTCACCCTGACCCAGGGTGAAACTTAGGCTCTCACCCGGGCCGTACTTGGCTTTGACCGCCTTGTCTTTGCTCAGCTCATTACGGATATCGCCACCGGCATGAGCGTCTAAGTCAAAGCGTGCCGATACATTCGTTGGCAGGTATAAGTCAAAGTCGCCACTGACGCTTTCGGCACGAATCTGCGCATTCGCTTTAAGCTCTTGCACATACACTTCGAGCTCGCCGTTAACCGTATTCAGCTTCAGATTACCTAAGGTTTGTGCGTGCAAGGTCAGATCACCATTGACGTTCTCAAAACGAATATCTTCTGAGCTGGTTTTACTGGTGACATCGCCGTTTACTAGGGTCATGCGCAACTGGCCGGCAGAATTAATATCGTTAATATCGCCATTGACGGTTTGGTAGCGAATATCACCTTGCAGGTCGGTGCCATCAATATCGCCGTTAACGGTTTCAAAGGTCAGTTTGCCTTGTAGTTTTTTGGCATCGATATCGCCGTTAACGGTTTCAATACGGCTGTCGCCATTGAGATCGCTTACATCCACATCCACATTCACGCCTTCAAGGCTTAGGGCGCTTTGCATCGGCATATAAATGGTGAGTTTGGAGCCTTCACCCTCATCATCATTATTGCCCCAGCCCCAATTGGATTTCTTAGGCATTTTAACAATAAAGTCGGTGCGTTGACCCCGTGTTTCCAGGGTGTAGCCCTCGGCTCTGTCGTCCAGCTCGCCCTTGATCTGCAGGCTGGCCTTATCCCAGCCCTTGATAATGATGTCGCCGCGCTGATTATCGATAAAGATACGACCATCAGCCGGTACATTGATTTGCTCGTCGATTTTCTCGCCCGCTAAGGCCAAACATGGAACCAATGCCAGGGTATATGCTAGTGCTTTCATCTTCTTCTCCTAAATATGCTGTAATACAGTGCCCTGCTTTGGCTGGTGCACTTTATTAATTAAATCAAGTTGTTGTTGGTATACTTGCGCTAACATGCCAAGCAAGGCGCGATTATTTGGGTCGTCTTCCAGCGCGGTTTTGATTGCCTTTTCCGCCTGCTCCAACTCTTCGAGTTGCTGTTGCCAGTTGTCGGTTAACGCCGGTTGTGATTGGTACTGCACCAGCAGGCTCTGCTTTTGTTGCTCAAATACATCGCTTATAAGCGCAAACTGGGGTTGTTGAGCGCCTTGCTGCATCGGCATATTTAAGCCCACCACGGCCACCAGAATTGCGGCGGCGGCACTGCCGAATGCCGGCATCAACCAATTGCGCTTTGCCTTGTTTTGGTTAGCGCCTTGCTGCAAGTTAATGGCATGCTCAATACCTGGCCACAGGTCGCGGCTTGGGCTCACTTCTTTTTGCTGCGATTGCAGTTGCTCATCTAAAAACTGGTCGAAGTCTGGTTTATTCATTTTCATACCACTCCTTTAACAACCCTCTGGCGCGGTGATACTGGGATTTTGACGATCCCACCGCCATATTCATCATTTGTGCTATCTCTTCGTGGCGATAGCCTTCCACCGCATGCAGTACAAATACCTGCCTAGCTCGCTCGGGCAAACGCACTATTAGTTTGTCGAGACCATTAAGCTCCTGACATTGCGCTGCTTGCTCGTGCTCCATGCCGGCATCTTCACTGCTCACCACCCGCTGAATCCAGTTCTTTTGCTTACGCAGATAACTGATAGCGATATTGCTGGCCACGCGATGCAACCAGGTGCTGAATTGCGACTGACCATCGAAGCTATGTATTTTTTGCCACAATTGCACAAACACTTCCTGAGTCACATCTTCCGCCTGCGCCGGGTCGGCCACCAAGCGCAGACAGAGCGCATACACACGCTTTACATGCGTTTGATACAGAACATAAAAGGCATCTTGGTCACCCTGTTGGGCTTTCTCTATGATTTGTAGTTCCTGTTGCGCCGTTTGTGTTTGTGAGAATGCCTGTTCGGCATTAACCAACATCCGCGTCATCCTGTTGTTGTTTATTTGCTTTGTTACTCTATTAGACGCACCCAAAAGTACAAAGGGTTTAAATGGTTTTAAAAATTTTTTAATTTATTTTCAAAGGGTCACAAAGGTGCATTTGGCGTGGGGCTGAAAAGTTGGGTGTTCTGTAGTGACGATGGCACTTTGAATTGAGATCTTGTCGCAGTGGCGACGACACCTTAGGGGCGGTTTACGCCAACCGCCCCTAAGAACCCCAAGGCGCCCCAACATTGCATGATTTCCTCAACGAGCCACGAGAAGTGAACGTAACCAACATGCATAGGGCGTCCATGCCCTAGGCATGTTTTCGCCCTTGGTCCAAAGGGCGATTACTCTTCTCGTATCGCGTTTCGGATGCAATGTAAGGGGGTTAGGCTGATACACCGAGCTCGGATTTTCCGATTGCTTATACGGATAATTTTTAAGTTTGCCCATCGGCATAGGTTGGCCTTTGCTTTATTACGGGGTAGCTTTGGTTGCTAGATAATAGACCTTAAACGCTTATATTAGGACTTATATGAAACCCGTTAATACCGTAAATACAGAGCACTACACCTGGGCCGATAACTGCGATGGTTGGCATTTAGTGAAATCAGCTAATCTCAGCGTTACCCAAGAGCTTGTGCCACCATCGAAGTAGACGGTAAAGAGTATGAATTACCACCCTCAACAAGGCATACACGCCCCCGCACCAACTCAAAAATAAACACGGTGAACACCTCTGTTTCATCGTCATCTCAACACCCCCAAGCCATGGGGATCGAGTCACTATTTGTTAGTGCTGGAGCATGATGACTTTTATGAGAAAGTAACGGTCGTTAATAAAGAAACCTAGATTGTGCACAATGCAAGACCTACCCCCAGTGACTTGAAACAATACATATTTAAGTTGAATTTAAACAAGTTGACCGCACTATCTAAAGATAAATACCACCTCATTTTGGAGTTCATTTGCCTGAACTAATATTAGATCATACTCAGATTAACTATTCAGATAAGAACCTTCTAGAAATAGGCGAAAAAGGCCGAGCATGTAGGTTTTGTAAAAAGACTTCCCAGGTCACATTTGATAAGCGAGCTCATTCCATACCCGAATTACTCGGAAATAAAAGTGTCTTCACTATCAATGAATGCGATGTTTGCAACAGGCTATTCAGCGACTATGAACGTCACTTGAGTCGTTTTATTCCACCATCTTTCATAACACGACTGAAAGGAAAAAAAGGGCATTCAATCATGACTTTTAAGGGAAATGATAAAATCTCAGGAAGTCACAGCTTTATAGATATTGAGCATTCATCACATATTGGGGACAACATTGATTTAACAGGACAAAAATACCTGAACGTTAAGGTGTATAAAAGCTTGTTAAAGTCCTTAATATCTTTATTACCTGACCAATACGTCAGTGAGTTTAATGAGCATATAGAGTGGATCCGCTCAAACAAAGGCTTCAATTTCACAAAAATTAACCCCTTTGCTTTGGTTGGCATCAATATGTCAGATATAAATACAACTCCACTCATGAGGATTCGCTTGAGTAGATTTGTTAACAATGAGAACGTCTATTATTTCCTTGAATCAAAGTTCAATAATTTTTATATATATTTTCCCTTTTCACCTACTTGTAATCCCTCAAATTTTAACGCTAATAATTTATCTGAATTCCAGCAGCAGGAAGGCTATAAGCTTGAAGAAGAAAGATTTTCAAAAAAGTTTGGGCAGAAAACATATAGAATTTCTTTGGAGTTAGGTGAGCCAGACTTCATATCTGAAAGTAAGCTAGATTTAGAAGCATTGCTTACCGCAATAGAAAATACAAACAGCTAAGGGGTCAGGTCTTGCATTTTGCATCTGACCCAACCCAATCAATAGCCACACTAAATCTGACCGAATAGCTCTGATGTATCAGCTCAATTTCCCGTTTGGATTCGCGCTGGAGAAATCAGATTTTGTTGTGGAGTGTGCTTGAAACAACGGAGCATGGATGCGTAGTTAGGTTTATCGAGTCAGGACGACGAGTTAAACCGTGTTGAAAGCTAAGCGGAGCGTTTAACAAAACGCTGAGTTCGTAAGCATTGGCGAATCACGGGCGCCTTGGGGTTCCAAGGGGCGGTTGGCGCAAACCGCCCTTTGGTTGCCGTCGCCAACGCGACAAAATCTTAATTTGAAGGCCATAACGGAATGCCTGCAAGCAATTCATCCCTGAAGCTGGGTTCCTGTCGGCCTCTTTGTCGGCACAAAGCACCTACACTCCGATAAAATAGCAACCTTGCAAGGCTAAAGCCTCGCCCACAGCAGCGACCTACAAAGTTGCACATCATTGGTACATTGTCGTTGTAGATATCATCTCTCAGTATTAGGTGATAGCTAATCATCTAATCCTGAGAGATACAAGGTCGGGGTTCACCCCGACAATAAGCGCTATTCTCCCTTTGTCGGCGCAGAGCACCGACCTACAAAATTGCAAGGCTAAAGCCTCGCCCACTGCATCGACCTACAAAGGCGAACATCATTGGTGCATTGTCGTTGTAGGTCGGGGTTCACCCCGACAATAAGCGCTATTCTCCCCTTTGTCGGTGCAGAGCACCGATCTACAAGGTTGTCAGGCTAAAGCCTGACCTACAACAGGCATAAAAAAACCGCGCCTTGGCGCGGTTTTTCACATAAAGCTAATCGACGATTAAGCTTCAGCAATAACGATCACTTTGATAGTTGCAGTAACTTCTGAGTGAACCTGGATTGCTACGTCGAATTCACCTGTTTCACGGATAGTACCGGTAGGTAGGCGAACTTCTGATTTAGCTACAGCGATACCAGTTGCAGAGATCGCGTCAGCGATGTCACGAGTACCGATTGAACCAAATAGTTTACCTTCGTCACCTGCTTTAGAAACAAGAGTCACTTCTGCAAGTGCTTCAAGCTTCTCAGCGCGTGCTTGTGAAGCAGCTAGCTCTTCAGCGATTTTCGCTTCAAGCTCAGCGCGACGTGCTTCGAAAGTTTCGATGTTAGCTTTAGTTGCAGGAACTGCCTTACCTTTAGGGAAAAGGAAGTTACGTGCGAAACCAGATTTAACTGAAACCTGGTCACCTAGGCTACCTAGGTTTGCGATCTTGTCTAGTAGAATAACTTGCATGTCTCTACACCTTTTAAAAACAGTTAATCCGCTGCTTACTTGTGTAAGTCAGTGTATGGAAGAAGGGCTAGGTAGCGAGCACGCTTGATAGCGGTTGCTAGCTGACGCTGATACTTAGCGCTAGTACCTGTGATACGGCTAGGTACGATTTTGCCACTTTCTGTAACGTAGTTTTTAAGAGTAGCTAGATCTTTATAATCGATTTGTTGTACGCCTTCCGCTTTGAAGCGGCAGAACTTACGACGTCTGAAGTAACGTGCCATGAGTATTTTCCTCAATTAATTCTTTCAATTTGCTGAGCGTGCAGTACCAGTTGACTAAGACCGTTTCGGCCCTGGTGGCGATTTAAAAATCCCCTTACTCGTACCTGTTGCTCAACTTGCAAATATTGTGTTGCTGGTTGATGCTCATTGCCACTTGCGACCACTTGAATGCGAACATAACTTTGTCGGTTAAGTTGCGCTTCCACCTGTATTGAACGATGCTCAAGCACGAAAATACAGTGTGGCACACCGGCCGGGCTTTGACTGAATTTTGGGGCCTTACAAATAACGCCACCAAGTTCGACTAGGTTGAGCGCTTGCTCGCTAGACAGTTCAGCCATTACAACCACGCAGAACGATTAAGCTTCAGCAGCAGCTTCTTTTTTCTCTTCTTTAGCAAGAGGAGAAGCTTCAGTTACTGCATCTTTAGTGCGCATAACTAGGTTACGAAGCACTGCATCGTTGTAGCGGAAAGAAGTTTCAAGCTCGTTGATTACTTCAGTTGGTGCTTCAACGTTCATTAGAACATAGTGTGCTTTGTGAAGCTTTTCGATTGGGTAAGCCAGTTGACGACGACCCCAGTCTTCTAGACGGTGAATTTTACCGCCAGCTTCAGTGATAGAACCAGTATAACGCTCGATCATACCAGCTACTTGTTCACTTTGATCTGGATGAACCATGAATACGATTTCGTAATGACGCATGGGTATTCCTTACGGTTAATATAGCCTTCCACCGTTTCGACCACTCGGTTTAAGGCAAGGAATTAAAGTTAAAAGGTCGAAATGAGCGCGTATTCTACGCATTGCTGGCAAATTAAGCAACTTAATTTATCCGCCTTAAGCAATAAAAAAGCCCGCGATAATGCGGGCTTCACGCTATTTCGAGAAGTTAAGCGCGCTGTCTTAACACTTCGAATAAACTGATGCCTGTAGCCACGGATACATTGAGGCTGGATACAGTGCCTACCATGGGGATTTTCACCAACACATCACAGTGTTCACGAGTCAAACGGCGCATGCCATCGCCCTCGGCGCCCATCACTATGGCGATTGGGCCGGTGAGATTGGCTTCGAACAAGGTGGTGTCGGTTTCACCGGCAGTGCCCACAACCCACACACCCGCGTCTTTAATTTCACGCAGGGTACGCGCCAAGTTGGTCACTTGCACTAAGGGTACGGTTTCCGCTGCACCACAGGCCACCTTACGAGCCGTGGCATTTAACCTGGCCGACTTATCCTTAGGCACCACTACCGCATGGACACCGGCGGCATCGGCGCTACGTAAACAGGCACCGAGATTATGCGGATCGGTAATGCCATCAAGCACCAACAAGAAGGGGGTTTGCTCACGCTTGATAATATCGTCCAAGTCTTTTTCGCTGTACTGCTTACCGGCGCGCACATTGGCGATAATGCCCTGGTGCTGTTCGCCCTTGGCCTTATCGTCCAGAGCCTTGCGCTGCATAAACTGGATTGAGATACCAAACTTGCGGGCCTGATTAATAACGTCATTAAGACGCTTATCTTCGCGACCCTTGAGTGCGTAAATCTCTAAAAAGCGCTCAGGCTCTTTGCTTAAGATGGCTTCAACGCTGTGAAAGCCAAAAATTAGTTCGTTGCTCACAAACACTCTCTACTATTTTGCTCTGGTGCGGGCATTTTTACCTGCACGCTGCTTTTTCTTTGCCTTCTTGGCCTTGGCTTTTTTCGCCACGGCCCCCTTTTTGTCTTTTTCACCAGCCTTTTTAGGCTTGCCCTTGCCAGCGGGTTTAGCACCCGACCTTGAGCCAGATTTGGAATCTGACTTAGCTCCGGGCTTGGCGCCAGATCTGGGCTTTTTGCCTTTTCCTGGGATCTCCCCAGATTTTAGCTGCTCGCGCACCGAAGGTTTAGCGCGGCGGCGACTATATCTGTCTTCAGCATCGCTGGCCAGCACCAGGTTAATGCGGCGCTCTTCAAGGGACACCGAGGCCACCTGCACGCGCACCTTATCACCCATGCGGTACACCTTGTTGGTGTGCTCGCCCACTAAACAGTGCTTGGCACCATCATAATGGAAATATTCATCGCCTAAGCTGGCAATATGCACCAGACCGTCAATCTGCAGGTCATCCAGACGTACAAAAATGCCGAAGTTGGTCACCGAGGAGATCACCCCGCCAAACTGCATGCCCACATGGTCTTGCATATATTCACATTTTAGCCAATCCGCCACTTCACGGGTGGCATCATCGGCGCGGCGCTCGGTCATGGAGCATTGCTCGCCCAGTTGATCCGCTTCATCGGCGCTGTAAGCATACTCGCCGCTGGTTTGTTGACCCTGAGATTTTAAAATGGCCTTAATGGCGCGGTGCACCACCAAATCCGGGTAACGACGTATGGGCGAGGTAAAGTGTGCATAGGCTGGCAGCGCCAAACCAAAGTGGCCAATATTATCTGCCTGATACACGGCCTGCTTCATTGAGCGTAGCAACATGGTTTGGATAAGCTCAATTTCCGGACGCTCCGCCAACTTATTGATGGCGGCGGTGATCTCACCGGGCTCGGGGGCATCACCAAAAGGATGCTCCACACCCAGCTCACCTAAGAATTCACGGAAATGCCCCAGCTTTTCGCTGTCAGGCTCATCGTGCACCCGATACAGGGCGCTGGCTTCGTGCTTTTCCAATAAGCGCGCGGCGGCAACGTTGGCGAGGATCATGCACTCTTCAATCAGCATATGAGCATCGTTACGCACCACGGGCACAATAGACTCTATTTTGCGATGGGCATTAAAGACAAAGCGGGTTTCCAGAGTTTCAAACTCTATGGCTCCGCGCTGCTGGCGCGCCGCTTTGAGCGCCATATACATTTGCTGCAGGTCTTTAAGGTAATCCACTAATGGTGCGTATTCTTCGCACAGGCGCTCATCGCCCTCTAAAATACCATGTACCTTGGTGTAGGTTAGGCGGGCATGTGAATTCATCACCGCCTCGTAGAAGCGGTAACCCGATAGTTTACCCGCTTCCGACACCGTCATCTCAGCCACCATACAAAGGCGATCCACCTTAGGGTTTAATGAGCACAGGCCATTTGACAGCACTTTCGGCAACATGGGGATCACCTGCTCGGGGAAGTACACCGAGTTACCTCGGTTGATGGCTTCCATATCCAGCGCTGAGCCCTTTTGTACATAGTGAGAGACATCGGCAATGGCCACCCACAGACGCCAGCCACCGGATTTTTTGCGCTCGCAATACACGGCGTCATCGAAATCCCGGGCGTCTTCGCCATCTATGGTCACCAGCGGCAAATGACGTAAATCGACACGTCCTTGCTTATCTGTATCTTCAACAAATTCGCCCAGAGGCGCTACTTGCTGCTCAACGGACTCGGGCCATTGATGAGGAATTTCATAGTTGCGCAGTGCCACTTCGATTTCCATACCCGGCGCCAGGTGTTCGCCCAGCACTTCGGTGACCTTGCCCACCGCATTCATATGACGGGTCGGGTTTTGGGTGATCTCGATTTGTACCATCTGGTTATGGCGCGCGCCCTTTTCTGCACCGGGCAGCACGATAATGTCTTGCGTCAGGCGCGGGTCTTCCGGCACCACCACGGCCATACCGTGCTCAACAAAATAACGACCAATAATAGGTGCACGCTCGTTTTCCAGCACACGGACAATACGCGCCTCCACCTTGCCACCCTGACCACGTGAGCCAGCCTTGGCCAGCACCACATCACCATGGAGCACCATATTCATCTGGTGGCGGGGGATAAACCAGTCTTTAGGTTCGCCCTCGACCTGTAAAAAGCCGAAGCCATCACGATGACCTATCACCTTGCCTTTCACCAGGGCGCTATCTTCAGGGATGACGTAACACTTGTGCTTATTAAAGTGCAGCTGGCCTTCACGCTCCATGGCACGCAAACGGCGCTTAAAAGCAATTTGACGATCACTTTCATACACTTCAAGTTCGCCGCAAAGTTGGCTAAAGGTGGCAGGTTTTGAGCGTTTCTTTATGTGGTCGAGAATAAATTCTCGGCTGGGGACGGGATTGTCGTATTTTTGCTGTTCTCTATCGAGGTATGGATCCTGCTTGGTCATTCACTATCTTAAACTATGATTTATGCTGTTATTTTAACCCATATAAGAAAAAGGCAACAGGGAATTACTGTTAAAGTTTTGGGTCTATTGAGCTTTTAAACCAAATAGATGCTCTTTCCCGCTATAAGAATGCTAGTGATCCTGAGGTAAGCGTGCTCGGGCAACCGCAGAGTCCGGCATTTTCTTGGCAAGCAAAGTCAATTGCTGGGCAATTTTATTGTGCTGAGCCTTATCAGCGACAGAAGCATTGAACAACCAGCGATAAGCATCTTCATAATCACGGGGGCTGCCATAACCTTGGTTATACAGCTTCACCAAACGCATTTGTGCTGGCAAGTTGCCCTGCGCCGCGGCTTCACGTAAATAGATAATGGCCATGGCCTTGTCCGCCTGCACTAGGCGACCTGTATCATAATAACGCCCCAATTGTTCCAACGCCTCGGCCAGGCCTTGCTCGGCGGCCTGACGCATATAGTACACACCTAGCTCCACATCCCGTTCCACGCAGACGTTATAGGCGAGCATATCACCATAGAGAAATTGGTAGGTCGGTAGCTGCATCTTACTGGCTCGAGCGGCAATATCTTGCACCAACTGGCAATCATCGTCTTTAACACGTTGTAGATGCGTATTCTTACGGATCAGTTCTACCAGCTCATCCTGGGTATACAGCTGCACCGCTTCCAAAGGCTCAGCAGCACGGGCCACGCCAAGGTTAAGGGCTAATAGAACACAAGTGGTAAGTAAATAACGCATAACGCTCCTTTGACGCTTTCTCGCTTAATGTCACTTCAACAGCAAAAGCAATGCCAAAATTTAAAAATATGGGCACAAAAAAAGCTGCCGAGGCAGCTTTTTCTAACACATTTGGTAATTACTCACCGAATGGGTTACGTACTATCATGGTCTCAACGCGGTCTGGACCGGTAGAGATGATATCAACAGGAACACCTGTGATTTCTTCAACACGCTTGATGTAGTCGATAGCTGCTTTAGGCAGGTCTTCAACGCGAGTCACACCGAAAGTGTTGTCGCTCCAGCCTGGCATTTCTTCGTATACCGGCGTTACCTTCTCGTAGCCTTCAGCGGCAAGCGGAGTTACGTTAGTAACCGTGCCATCTTCAAGCTGGTAGCCAGTACAGATCTTAATGGTTTCTAGACCATCAAGAACGTCAAGCTTGGTCATACAGAAGCCTGAAATGCTGTTGATCTGTACCGCACGGCGCATGGCCACGGCATCAAACCAACCGGTACGACGTAGACGACCTGTGGTCGCGCCGAACTCGTGACCCTTTTCACCTAAGTGCTTACCAACTGGGTCTTGCTTATCAAGGCCGTCGTAAAGCTCTGTAGGGAATGGACCTGAACCAACACGAGTAGTGTAGGCTTTTACGATACCTAGTACGTAGTCCAGGTTTAGTGGACCAAAACCAGCACCTGTCGCCACACCACCCGCTGTGGTATTTGAAGAAGTTACATACGGATATGTACCGTGGTCGATATCAAGAAGTGTACCTTGAGCACCTTCAAACAGGATGTTTTCACCGTTTGCGCGCGCTTGGTCAAGCAGCTCGGTAACGTCAACAACCATGGCTTTAAGGATCTCAGCCACAGCCATAGCGTCATCGTAGGTCTTCTGGAAGTCGACTGGCTCAACCTTGTAGTAATTTTCTAAAGTGAAGTTGTGGTACTCAAGGATCTCGCGCAGTTTGTTCGCGAATTGCTCTGGGTTGAACAAATCACCAACACGCAGACCACGACGTGCTACCTTGTCCTCGTAGGCAGGACCGATACCACGACCAGTAGTACCAATAGCTTTGTCGCCACGTGCTTTTTCACGCGCAACATCAAGTGCTACGTGATAAGGCAAGATCAGCGGACAAGCTTCAGAAATAAGAAGACGCTCACGCACAGGCACGCCACGCTCTTCAAGCATGCCGATTTCTCTCATTAATGCGTCAGGAGCAAGTACAACACCGTTACCGATGATACATTTAACGTTGTCACGCAGTACACCCGATGGGATCAAGTGCAGTACGGTTTTCTCACCATTGATCACTAGTGTGTGACCAGCATTGTGACCACCCTGGTAGCGTACTACTAAAGATGCTTTATCTGTAAGAAGGTCAACAACCTTCCCTTTCCCTTCGTCACCCCACTGGGTGCCTAATACAACGACGTTTTTACCCATTGCAAATTCACTTAGAAAAAATTAGGCGCAGATTTTACCAGAAAAGGGTGCCATAGATCACCCCGTTTTGGCTATTTTTTCCGCTAATAGTTTTTTTACTTTTTACTCATAGGACTAGCAAGGGATTAACCCGGTTGCACAAAGTGAAATAACACCGCACCTATGAGTATCAAAATTATGCCGGTCGCCTTAAGAGTGCGCTCATCGCTCTGCACTATCTGCAGTAAATAAGCGCGCCACTGTTTTGGAAATAGCGCCGGCCCCAGGCCTTCAAATATCAGCATCAATGCTACGGCACTTAAAAATAATTGCCAGCTCATTTAGCCTCCAGCGGTAAAATAATGACAAAAAAAAGCCCCGAGGCTAAATCTCAGGGCTTTTCAAAAATGGAGCGATTACTGCGCCGACGCGTTCTTCATATATTTGAAGAATTCGCTGTCTGGCTCGATCACCATCACATCTTGTTTATTCTTAAAGGTGTTTTTATACGCATCAAGACTACGCAGGAAACCGAAGAATTCAGGATCCTTGTTGTAAGCATTAGCATAAATACTGGCAGATTGCGCATCACCTTCACCTCGTACAGAGCGGGCATTACGCTCGGCATCCGCCAACATAACGGTAACGCGGCGGTCCACCTCAGCACGAATTTCTTCAGCTTTTTCCTGACCTTGCGAACGGTGCTCTTTTGCTACCGCGGTACGCTCGGCGCGCATACGCTGGTAGATTGAGCTGCTCACTTCGTCTGGCAGGTTGATTTGCTTCACGCGCACATCCAGCACTTCAATACCCAGCTCGCGGGCACTTTCAGAGGTCTGAATTAAGGCATCCGCCATCAACTCACTACGCTCACCAGAAACGATCTCACGAATAGTACGGGCACCAAAGTTGGTACGCAGGCCGTTGTTTACCTTTTGCTTAAGCAGGGTTTCCGCATAGTTTTTATCACCGCGAGTACGAAGGTAATAATCACTGAAGTCTTGAACACGCCACTTTACATAAGAATCAACGATCAAATCTTTTTTCTCGCTGGTTACAAAGCGATCCGGCGCACCATCAAGCGTTTGAATACGAGCATCCAGCTTGCGCACCTGAGCCACAAAAGGCACCTTAAAGTGCAGGCCCGGCTCATAAACCACGGCGTTGTCCGCATCATCTTTTTGTACCTTGCTAAATAGCAAAACAATGGCTTTTTGTCCTTCCGGTACCACAAATACCGCAGAAAAAGACATTACCACAGCGGCAATAATGAGGATTAAACTAAAATTTCTCACTCTTATCGTCCTCCATTAAAGCGGTCTTTAGCGAAACGGTCATTACCTGAATTCACCTGGCTGTTGTTCGATGAACTGCTGCCTAGTTTGTTACGTAAATCCTGGATGGTATTGGCATTTGGAACAGTTACTTTCTGGCCGCTTTGCTGCTGCATAATTTTATCCAATGGCAGATACATCATGTTATTGCCACCTTCAACGTCAACCAACACCTTAGAGCTGTTGCCAAGCACCTGCTCCATGGTTTCCAGATATAAACGCTGACGAGTAACCTGTTTGGCGCTGGCATACTCAGGGAGTAGCTTTTCAAAACGCGCCACTTCACCCTGGGCTTCCAGAGTGACACGCTCACGGTAAGCTTCCGCTTCCTGAGTCATACGGGTCACCTGACCACGGGCGCGAGGCTCGATTTCACGGGCATAAGCTTCCGCTTCACGGATAAAGCGCTCTTCATCTTCCTGCGCAGCAATGGCGTCATCGAAGGCGTCTTTTACTTCCGCCGGCGGACGAGAGTCTTTAAAGTTAACGTCGGTAACGACCAAGCCTAATTTATAAGGTTCGATAATACCGTTTAACTCTTCCCAGGTCTGTTGACGTACCAGCTCACGGCCAGTGGTCAATACCTGGTCCATCTTCGCATGACCCACCACATAACGCAGGGCGCTATCCAGGGCTTGCTGAAGACTGTGATCCGCATCGGTAACACTGTACTTGTAAAGGTATGGGTCAAGCACACGATACTGAACTTCAAACTCAACGCTAACCACGTTCTCGTCTTCAGTCAGCATAAAACCTGACGCCGACAGTGAACGTACCGCTTCGATATCCACGGGAATAACGTTTTCAATAAAGGTGGCTTTCCAACGCAGACCAGGCTCGGCGATACGGGCAAACTTACCAAACTGTAAGACCACACCACGTTCCGCTTCTTTTACGGTGTAAAAACCGCTCAAAGCCCAAATGATCAGCGCGATGATCACCACGATAAAGATGCCGGCGCCACCGACACCACCGCCTTTATTTCCGCCCTTGTTGCCGCCAAACAGGCCGCCAAATTTATCGGAATACTTTTTCAGTACCTCGTCTAAATCCGGTGGGCCTTGGTCGCGACCACCTTTATTGTCCCAAGGGTCTTTGCCGTTGCCATTGTTACCCGGCTCGTTCCAGGCCATAGCTCTACTCCATAGTTATCAATATTCGTTATTCGGGGTAATGCTAACTCAGCATCACCTGCGTTGTCACAGCGAGGCGTTAAACGCCCGGCAGTGAACAAAGAAAATCATTACTGGTGCTACTTTAGCGTATTTTGCCATGCTAAGTAAGGTAGCTATCGATTTGTTCGCCGATTTCCTTTTTCAACTTATTCCACTCGCTCATGGGGACTTTCACCTGCAGCAACCAGTTACCATCTTCATCATGGTCTTCCTTGCTGATACTGTTGAGGTTGTACAAGGCCCCCCGTAAACGCCCCTGACTCGGCGGCACACACAACAAGGTGTTGAGCATTTGCTTGGCCAGCAATTCGCTGATTGCCTGCTTTAGCAGCTCAACCCCTTGACCCTGTTGGGCCGACAACCACACTCGACGTGGCTTGCCTTCGTCGTCTCGGTCGATACGCGGCTCAACATCTTCAAGCTGGTCAATTTTGTTGTACACCAGCAATTGCGGGATCTCGTTGGCTTCGATCTCCTCCAGCACCTCCTGCACCTGCTCGATATTTTCTTTGCGGCGTGAGTCGGCGGCATCTATAACATGCAGTTGCAGATCCGCTTCACGGGTCTCGGTCAGGGTCGCTTTAAAGGCCGCCACCAGGTCGTGGGGCAAATGGCGAATAAAGCCTACGGTATCGGCGAGGATCACACTGCCAATATCCGGCACCTCTAGCTTACGCAAAGTGGGATCCAGAGTCGCGAACAGCTGATCCGCTGCATACACATCCGACTCGGTCAGGCGATTAAACAGGGTCGATTTACCAGCATTGGTATAACCCACCAGGGAAACACCAGGTATTTCATTGCGATTTCGCGCCCGACGCCCTTGTTCACGTTGTTTTGCTACTTTTTCAAGACGTTTAAGGATGTTTTTAATACGTGCGCGCAATAAACGGCGGTCGGTTTCAAGCTGGGTCTCACCGGGACCACGTAAACCTATACCACCTTTTTGTCGCTCCAAGTGCGTCCAACCACGGATCAAACGGGTAGAAATATGGCGTAGCTGCGCCAGTTCAACCTGGAGTTTACCTTCATGGGTACGCGCCCTTTGGGCGAAAATATCTAAAATCAACGCGGTTCTATCGAGCACGCGGCATTTGCACACTCGCTCTAGGTTGCGCTCTTGTGATGGGCTTAATTCGTGATTGAATATAATGACATCTGCGTTGTGGGATTGGACAATCTCAGCGATTTCTTCTGCTTTACCCGTGCCGACGAATAGCTTGGGATGCGGTGCCTGACGGCTGCCTTGCACAACCATCAGACGACTAACACCTGCAGAAGACACCAGCATTTCCAACTCTTGAAGGTCTTCTCTATCACCTTCATGGGGAAACTCTATGTGTACTAAGACTGCCTGTTCGCCGGCTTCATAACGGTCAAACAAGCACACTGCTCCTACTGATTAAAATTCCCTTCTTCTGACTCTGGCGCGTCTGTTCCTTGCGCACCGTGGAAGTTAACTGAACGGGCCGGCACTACGGTCGAAATCGCGTGCTTGTACACCATTTGGTTTACTGTGTTTTCAAGCAAGATAACAAATTGGTCAAATGACTGAATTTTACCTTGCAGTTTAATGCCGTTAACTAAAAAGATAGAAACAGGAACACGTTCACGACGTAACGCATTCAAAAATGGGTCTTGTAACGATTGGCCTTTTGCCATTGTTATTTTCCTTAGTTTTTAGATGTTATTATGTAACTATATCTGGAACATACTTAAAAGAAAAATCGTTCCAATAATATTAGCTTAGCGAACTTACTATACGTTGCAAGTTTTCACTATCCCCACTTTCAAGCCAGGTGAGGTCCGACCAACCGCGTAACCAGGTCAGCTGACGTTTTGCTAACTGACGGGTTGCCGCTACGCCGCGAAAAACCATCTCATCATAGTCAATTTCACCGGCGATGTAATCCCACATTTGTCTATAGCCGACACAACGTATCGATGGCAAATCTGGATGCAAATCATCCCTGTTATATAAGGACAAAACTTCATTTTCAAACCCCTGCTCCAGCATTATTTTGAATCTTTTCTCAATACGCTGGTGCAGAACCTTGCGATCGCTTGGCGCAATGGCAAACTGATAAACAGGAAAATCAAGAGCTTGCGCCTTGTTTTGCTGTAACTCCGTCATGGTCTTGCCGCTAATGCGATACACTTCCAGGGCGCGGTTAATACGCTGCGAGTCATTGGCATTAATTTTCGCCGCGGCCTGCGGGTCTATCTGCTGCAGCTGCTGATGCAAGGCCGGCCAACCTTGTTCTTTGGCCTCTTTTTCCAGTTGTGCACGCACCGCTTCGTCCGCCTCGGGCAAAGGCGACAAGCCCTCAAGCAAGCCTTTGAAATACATCATGGTACCACCCACTAACAAGGGCACCTTGCCTTGAGCGTGCAGCTCCTTGATATGCGCCAGAGCATCACTGCGAAAATCCGCCATGGAGTAACTTTCGGCCGGGTCGATAATATCAATTAATCGATGCGGCGCCTTTGCCAGCTCTTGGGCATTGGGTTTGGCCGTACCTATGTCCATGCCCTTATACACTAGGGCCGAGTCAACACTGATCACTTCGGTATCGAAGTGCTGGCAGAGCTCGATGGCTAGATCGGTTTTCCCCGAGGCCGTTGGCCCCATTAAAAATATAACTGGCAGTGTACTCACGAAACTTTAAGCGCTTATTTGGTTAAGGTACTGGGATACATCTATTTTAACGGCTTTTTGCTGTAAGTGCTGCATAATCTCGGGGCATTTTTGCAGCTGCAAGCGCCAGTTAAGAAAGTCCTGACCGTCAAAGTAAGTTTCCGGCACCTGACTTGCCAGCCATTGCAGCCAAGGCTGCTCACCATCTTTTTCACTGAGCGGCGCCGCCAATACCCGCTCGACCACCTCTTTGGCGTCCAGACTGTACAAACAGCTGGGTAAACGTTTAACCATCACATGCTGTTTTACCAGCTCCAGATCAAAGCCCAGCACCGCCAGCCAGGACTGGCTTGCCCCCAGCCGGGTAAACTCTTCACTATTGATAGCCACTCGCACCGGCAGTAACAGCGCACGCCCAGGTAGCTGGGCATCTTCTTCAAGCCCTTGCTGCCAGGCCGGTAATAACACACTGCGCCAATGCCCGAGGTAAAGCTCACCTTCCTGGCTTAAGGCGCAGCGCCCCTGATTTAAAGGGAGAATGTCGACGTTTTGCCCTAAAGCTGTCGCTCCTGCTACTGGCACGACCTGCTGCGCGGCCTGAGTAAAGCTATGCGCCTGCACCTCGCTAATGCCCTGATAAAAGCGATTAGCCTGTTCAATTTGTGCCGCTTTGGGCGCTGAGCTGTGGGCTTTAGCGCCATAGCCCGCACTCGCACTGCCGCCGCCCGATAACGCCCTAGGTGAAGCTGATGAAGGGCTTGCCCAAGTTTGAGATTCATTCTGCGGCTGCATAAGCTGAGGCTGCAAATGGGATTTCGGATAATCGCCGTATGCCTCTGACGTATTGGCAGTTTTCGCTTGTGCCTGCGCTTCCTGGTGGCCAAACAGGCTTTGCTCTGTGGTGATTAACTGCTGCACCGCCTGCAAAATAAAGTCATGCACCAGACGCGCCTGATGAAAACGCACCTCGTGTTTAGCCGGATGCACATTCACATCCACCTGGCGCGGGTCGATTTCCAAATACAACACAAAGGCCGGTACATGGGTGGCGCCCACATGCTCTTCAAAGGCCTGGCGAATTGCATGCAAGATCAGCTTATCGCGCATCATGCGGCCATTTACATAAGTATATTGCGGCTCGGTTTGAGTTTCCTGAGGCATGATCCAGCCATGCAAATACAGGCCCTGTTCGCCACTTTGCAGGTGCATGCCCTGCTCGGTAAAGCCCTTGCCAGCGACCTGCGCAATACGCTTCACCGCCAGCTCTTCGGACACAGGGCGATACTGGCGTACCACCTTGCCATTGTGCGTTAAGGTCAAAGCGATATCGAGGCGGCTGAGGGCTATACGCTTAAGAAGTTCATCGATATGGCTAAACTCGGTCTTTTCGGTACGTAAAAATTTGCGCCGCGCCGGGGTATTAAAAAACAGATCTTTTACTTCGATACTGGTGCCGTCCGGATGTGCCGTTGGCTGTACCTGCACCGCCATATCCCGCCCTTCGGCAAAGGCCTGCCAGGCTTCTGCTTGCGCCGCGGGCTTGGATTTAAGCGTAAGTCGAGAGACCGAGCTGATCGATGCCAAGGCTTCACCACGAAAGCCTAAGGAGCAAATATTTTCAAGGTCATCGAGACTTTTCAGCTTACTGGTGGCATGACGCGATAGCGCTAGGGTAAGCTCGTCTTTGGCAATGCCGCTGCCGTTATCGCTAATACGAATAAGCTTATGACCGCCGCGCTCAATGTCGACGCGAATGCGGGTAGCACCAGCATCCAGGCTGTTTTCAACCAGCTCTTTAACCACGGACGCAGGGCGCTCAACCACCTCACCGGCGGCGATTTGGTTAGCCAAACGCGCCGGTAATATCTCTATACTCATAAGCTCACTTAGGTGCTGGGAATGGTCAGTACCTGGCCGATATAGACCCGATCTGATTTAAGTTTGTTAGCCTGCTTCAAGGCATTGACCGAAACGCCATAGCGACTGGCGACCACGCTTAACGACTCACCGCGAGAAATCTTATGACGAGTTGGACTCTGCGCCTTAATGGTGGCGAACAGGGAATCATCCGGTGGGTTCTGTTGATAATAGCTGCGGATCGACTTAAACACAGCCTGAGCCAGTTTCTCCTGATGCCCCGCCGAAAGCAATAAACGCTCTTCCTGTGGGTTGGAGATAAAGCCGGTTTCCACCAGGATCGACGGAATATCCGGAGACTTCAATACTCCCAAGCTTGCCGCCTGCGGGTAGCGTTTATGCATTTTCGCAACCTTGCTCAGCTCTTTAACCGCCTCTTCTGCAATCTTAAAGCCGGTTTTCATGGAATGATCCATGGACATATCAAGCAGCGTCTGCGCCAGATATTTTTCACTGGCGGTATCGCGAATTACATCCGCCGCTCCACCAAGCAGCTCTGAATGCTTTTCCCTGTCCTCAATCCATTTACCGATTTCCGAGTTAGCCCGGCGCAGCGACAACACCCACACCGAAGCCCCTCTTGGCTGCGGGCTAGTAAAGGCATCCGCGTGAATGGAAACCAGGAAGTCGGCCTTGCCTTCACGGGCCTTGGCGCTACGTGAGTTGACCTTGATAAAGTAATCGCCACTGCGCACTAAATGCGCCTTCATACCACGCTCGGCATTGATCAAACGCTCCAGGCGTTTGGCGATTTTCAAGGTAATGTCTTTTTCATAGGTGCCGCTAGGACCTATGGAGCCTGGATCTTCGCCGCCATGACCGGCATCTATGGCAATCACTATGTCGCGATTGGTTTCAAGCACGCGATTTTTAGGCGCTTTCTCGACGCTTTGGCTGTCACTTTTATCGTACAGGTCGATCACCAAGCGGTCTTTATAGGGCCCGGTTGGTGCCAGCGCAAAGAGCACGGGTTTGGTCGGTTTAAGTAATTCAAACACCACTCGGGTAGAGCCGGCTTTTTTTGGTTTGCTGGCGCGGATCACATCAACAAGTTGATGCTTTTTTTCTATGTTAGGAAAGTCGCTGTGTCTGGCGGTGTTATTAATATCCACCACCAGGCGCCGCGGATTACTGAGCATAAAAAAGCTGTAATCCGGCTTTTCGGCCATATCGAATACGATGCGGGTACTATCCGGCGACGGCCAAACCCGCACTCCTTCAATTTTGTTCTGTGCCGATGCGGCAGCAGCCCACAGCACTAGTATGCAACTTAAGGTAATCTTGCTCGCGGTTATAATTGTTTTAAGCATTGCCTTTTAACTTCGTTACTATGTCAGCGCCTCGCTCGGTGTCGGCAAGAATGCTGATCTCACGCGCTTCACCGTTATACTCTAGCGTGATTTTTAAATCGGCGCGAGGGATCATCCCAGCCCCCTTACTTGGCCACTCTAGAATACATACGGCACTATTATCAAAATAATCCCTGATCCCCATAAACTCCAGCTCTTCGGGATCGGCTAATCGATATAAATCAAAATGATATATATTGACCTCGGGCAGTTCGTAAGGTTCCACCAAGGTATAGGTGGGACTCTTAACCTTGCCTTTATGGCCCAGTCCTTGCACTAGACCGCGACTCAAGGTGGTTTTACCCGCCCCCAAATCGCCATAAAGATAAATCACCACACCGCCCGCCACTAATTTGGCGAGAGTGTTGCCAAAGGCCACGGTGGCCGCTTCATCGGCTAAATACTGGTGAAATTCATGACTCATCTATTGCTTATCCTACTAATGCTCTTAAAACTGGGAATAAATCGCTGGCTAATAGCCCCTTGCCGCCTTGTGCCGCCGCCTGCTCGGCAGCAAATCCATGCAAGTAGGCACCAAGGCATGTGGCATCTTGGGCACTCAGGCCCTGGGCTAATAAAGCAGCTATAATACCAGATAATACATCACCCATCCCAGCACTCGCTAGTACCTCGCTGCCACTGCTGTTGATCCACAGCCTTTGCTCACACGCAATCAAGGTACCCGGCCCTTTTAACAGCGCGGTTGCCCGATAATGCTTTACCAGCTCGGTTAGCGCCGCAAAGCGGTTAGCTTCAACTTCAGCTACTGAGATATTTAACAGCCTGGCCGCCTCTTTTGGATGCGGCGTCAGCACGGCTTTCTCTAGTTCCTGAGGGTTTTGCGCCAGCAGGTTAAGGGCATCGGCATCAAGCACCTTAATTTTATCCTTGCCCTGCTTTAGCACCTGCTGCAGTAAGGTTTGAGCCCATTGGCACTGCCCCAGTCCGGGCCCTGCCACCAGCACCGAAGCCTTGTCGATCAGCGGCATCAATTGCTCCTGGGTCTCAACTCCATGTACCATCAACTCATAGCGCCCTTGCAAAACCGCCATGACATTATCCGGGTGGGTCGCCACACTGACCAGACCGGCACCGCAACGAAGCGCTGCTTCACTGGCCAAACGCGCGGCTCCGGCCATACCTGGGCCACCACCTATCACCAGCACATGGCCGGCATTATTTTTATGAGCACAGGACTGGCGCTGCGGGCGCTTTCTCATCATCTCATCATGAATCAGGCGACGCGCCTTGGGCATACAGATATGAGCAAAGGCCTGATCCACGCCCAAAGGCGCAAACCAGAGTAAGCCGCATTGTGCCTTGGCTCGTCCAGTGAGCATCCCTTGTTTTAAGCCGATAAAGGTCAAGGTATGGTGCGCGGCAAAAGCGCCGGGGTAAACCTCACCGCTTGTGGCATTTACGCCACTAGGAACATCGATGGCAATACGCACCGCACGCAATTCATTAAGATGTGTAAAGGTGTCTTGCAGCTCCGGGCTCATAGGGCGATCCAGACCAATGCCAAAGACACCGTCTATGATCAACTCAAACTGGTGCAAATTGGGTTTGGCCACACACTCACCACCGCCATCTTTATAGCGCTGCATCATTTCTTTGGCGTCGCTTCCCAAATGAGCTAAAGACAGCAGGGGCCACACCTGCACAGAGTAACCGGCGCGCATTAGTTGCTCGGCAACAACGAAACCATCGCCGCCATTATTGCCGCTGCCCACCAGCACCAGCACTCGTTGGTTATTGGCATAATGGGCCTGCACCCAGGCCGCCACGGCGCCACCAGCGGTTGCCATCAGCTCGGTCATGCTAATGCCACAGTGCTTGGCCGCATGCGCCTCGTTTTCTCTTAACTGTTGGGGGCTATAAGCCTGTTGTGGTAAATTAGTACTGTAGTTAAGATACATGGTTGTTTACTTTTGCCTCAAGACACTATCAATTATCCTGAACTAGCCCAGCAAATTAAGCAATGGGCAAGCGAACTGGGTTTTGCCGACGCGGCGATCTGCGATATCGATTTGCGCCAGCATGAAGCTCAGCTGCAACGCTGGCTCGATTTAGGATATCACGGCGAAATGAACTTTATGGCCGAGCATGGCACCAAACGCTCCCGCCCGGACGAGCTGGTACCGGGCACGCAGCGGGTGATCTCCCTGAAAATGCACTATCTGCCCCCTGATGCAGGCTTTGCCAAAACCTTGAAAGACCCAAATCTGGCTTATATTAGCCGCTACGCCCTGGGACGCGATTACCATAAGCTTATGCGCAACCGCATTAAGAAACTAGGAGAGCGCATCAGCGAGCAGGTAGAAAGTCTTGGCTTTCGCCCCTTTGTCGACTCTGCTCCTGTATTAGAGCGCCAGCTGGCCGCCAAGGCCGGGCTTGGTTTTACCGGCAAACACAGCTTAATTATCGATAAGCAGGCTGGCTCCTGGTTCTTCTTGGGTGAATTGTTTGTCGATATTCCCCTGCCGGTGGATGACCCCACCGAGCGCATCGCCAGCCAAGGGGACTGTGGTAACTGCGTGGCCTGCATGACCATGTGCCCTACCGGCGCCATAGTGGAACCCTTTGTGGTCGATGCCCGCAAATGTATTTCCTACCTGACCATAGAGCTTAAAGGCGCTATCCCCGAGCAGTACCGTCAGGCCATGGGCAACCGTATTTATGGCTGTGATGATTGCCAACTGATCTGCCCCTGGAATCGCTATGGCCAAATCACCGCCGAGCAAGACTTTCATGCCCGGGCACAATTACGTGACAAAAGTCTGCTTGACCTTTTTGCCTGGGACGAAGCGACCTTTTTAAAGAATACCGAAGGCAGCCCGATACGCCGCATCGGCCATCAACGCTGGCTACGCAATATTGCCGTGGCTCTGGGTAACGCCCCTTATGATCAAGCCATAGTGCAAGCCCTTGAGGAGCAGCTAGATGAAGTCGATGATTTGGTCGGCGAGCATATCCACTGGGCATTAGCGCAACAGCAACGAAAAGCGCAAGCCATAGAGATCAAGGTAATTAGCACACAAAAGAAAACTCAGCGACTTGTTCGCGCCGTGGAAAAAGGCTTAGTTCGGGATGCTTAGTTCGGGACATCCAGTTAGGACGAGCAATCAAGGATTCGAAGTCATAAATACCACGCACGATAAGGCATTGGTAAATTTTTGCTGAGAAAAAGAGGGAATTTTTATTTAATGGGGAAAATTGGAGCGGCACACGAGGTTCGAACTCGTGACCTCAACCTTGGCAAGGTTGCGCTCTACCAGCTGAGCTAGTGCCGCTTCATAAGGTCAGCAGTAAAAATAAAACTGCTTAAATAAATCTCTAGGGTTCTTACTAACTACCGAGATAAGAGGTTAGTAAATTGGAGCGGCACACGAGGTTCGAACTCGTGACCTCAACCTTGGCAAGGTTGCGCTCTACCAGCTGAGCTAGTGCCGCTCTATAAAATGCTCATAAATTCCCGCTGGAGCGCAACAGGTTGCGTCTAACGTTTTAGCAGCTGAGCTAGTGCCGCTTCATAGGTCTCTAAGGTTTTTACTAACTACCGAGACAAGAGGTTAGTAAATTGGAGCGGCACACGAGGTTCGAACTCGTGACCTCGACCTTGGCAAGGTCGCGCTCTACCAGCTGAGCTAGTGCCGCTTCATAGGTCTGCAGTTAAATAAAACTGCTTCACAAGGGCTTAAATAATGAACAAAGCTGTTCGTCTTAAGCGGGGCAGGATTCTACAAGATTGCCCCTTCTTTGCAAGCCCTTTTTTGGGATTTTTTTAAATTTTGAAGATTTCTGTACGATAAACCTGCAATTCCATGATCGAGTCCTTGATATCATCCAGTGCCAGGTGTGATCCCTGCTTCTTTACCTTATCAAGCACTTCCGGTTGCCAGCGTCGCGCCAACTCTTTGATGGTGCTGACATCAATGCTGCGGTAATGGAAGTAATTATCAAGCTCGGGCATATAGCGCACAAGAAAGCGGCGGTCCTGACCGATGGAATTACCACACAAGGGTGAAGCTCCTTTGGGTACCCACTGCTCAAGAAATGCCAGGGTTTCTGCCATGGCCTCTTGCTCAGTCACCTCACTGGCCTTGCAGCGAGCGGTCAATCCCGACTTACCATGTTGGTTGGTGCACCACTGGTCCATACCATCAAGCAACTCATCACTTTGCTTTATAGCGATAACCGGGCCCTGGGCCAGGATATTGAGTTCGCTGTCGGTGACTATGGTGGCAATTTCCAGGATACGATCATGCTCTGGGTCCAACCCTGTCATTTCCAAATCCAACCACACTAAATTTTTATCATTTACAGCCATACTCACCTAACCCTGCTTTACTTTCGGTTTAACGCAATAAGATATATCATATTAGCTTAATTCATAGAGCTAAAGCTTTTTTAAAAAGGTTTAGCCCAGCTAAGTACAGAGACCGCGTGGCAAAAAAGCAAAAACTGTCCAAAGGCCAGGCTCGACGCATTCGAGCCAATCATCAAAAGCGCTTACAACGCGCTAAAGAAAGCTCAGCCGACACCCAAACCAGCGAATTCGATAGCGATAACCTCGGCGCTCAAGAGCCCGGGGTTGTGGTCAGTCGTTTTGGCCAACATGCCGATATAGAAACGCCTGACGGCGACGTACTTCGCTGTAATATTCGCCGCACGGTAACCAGTTTGGTCTGTGGCGATGAGGTGCTGTTTCGCCGCGCCAACGTCAGCGACGGCGATATTGCCGGCGTGGTGGAGCTGGTTGAAGAGCGTCGCTCTCAGCTTACCCGACCGGACTTTTATGATGGCGTTAAGGTGGTGGCCGCTAACATCGACCAGATCCTTATGGTATCGGCCGTGGTGCCTGAGTTCAGCACGCAAATTATCGACCGTTATATCGTTGCCTGCGAAGACATGGGCATAGCCCCAGTATTGCTGTTGAATAAGGTCGACATGCTTGAAGATGAAGACCGCGATATGTTTATGGCAATACTCGCCGAGTACCATGAACTGGGCTACGACATTCATCTGGTCAGTAGCCACAGCGGTGAAGGCATGGACAACCTAAAAGCCGAGCTGGTCGATAAAAACAGTATTTTCGTGGGTCAAAGTGGCGTTGGTAAATCAAGCCTGGTGAACTCCCTGCTGCCGGATGCCGAGATCCTTACTCAGGAAGTCTCCTCCAACAGCGGTCTGGGGCAACATACCACCACGGTATCGCGACTACACCACCTGCCCAGCGGCGGTAATCTAATTGACTCGCCGGGAATTCGTGAATTCGGTTTATGGCATTTAGAGCCCGAACGTGTGGCCTGGTGCTTTAAAGAGTTTCGCCAGTTCTTAGGCGGCTGTAAGTTCAGGGACTGCAAACACCTGGATGATCCGGGCTGCTTATTACGCGAAGCCGTGGAAAATGGTGATATTGCCGAGTTTCGTTTTGACAACTACCACAGAATTATCGAGTCCATGGCAGATGGTCGTGCTGGGGCACGTAACCCAAGAGTGTAAACCGAGCGCTAACCCGCGGCGGCAAGAAACGGCTGCTAACGCCTTGCCTGTTTATTAGGCTATGGTTTTTACTCCTTGATTTAGCTAACATTCGTAAAAATATTTTGAGAATTAAACAGTGAACTTAGATAAAGTAAAAATTGCTTTTCAATATGCATTGCCAAAACACGGCGTATCCCGCCTGGTTGGTAAACTGGCCGCTGCCAAAGCGGGTAAACTAACCACTGCCCTTATCAAGTTGTTTATTAAACAATATAAAATTGATATGAGCGAAGCATTGCATGAAGCTCCCGAGCATTATCAAACCTTTAATGAGTTCTTCACCCGTCCTCTTAAGCCGGGCATTCGCCCTCTGGCTGAAGATGCAAACATAGTCGCCCACCCGGTAGACGGTGCCATTAGCCAGCTTGGCGACATCCTTGACGGCCAATTAGTGCAGGCCAAGGGCCACTACTACAGCCTTGAAGCCCTGCTTGGCGGTAAAGCTGCGGACGCTGAGCCATTTTGGGGCGGTAAATTTGCCACCATCTACCTGGCGCCCAAGGATTACCACCGTATTCATATGCCCGTCGATGGTACGTTAAAACGCATGATTTACGTGCCTGGTGATTTATTCTCGGTTAACCCGTTAACGGCGCAAAACGTGCCTAACCTGTTTGCCCGTAACGAGCGTGTGGTCGCCATATTCGACACCGAGATAGGCCCACTTGCCATGGTTTTGGTCGGCGCCACCATAGTTGCCAGCATAGAAACCATTTGGGCCGGCACGGTAACACCACCAGCAGGTAAAGACGTGTTCAGTTGGGATTACCCAAGCACAGGCGACCGCGCCGTGCACCTGAAAAAAGGTGAAGAAATGGGCCGCTTTAAACTGGGCTCCACCGTAGTAATGGCTTGGGGTGCTGATCAGGCCGACTTTATCAGCACTCAAGTGCCTGAAGCCGTTACCCGCATGGGCACGCCTTTTGCGAAGTTAGTCGACTAGACACTTCCCCAGGATGGTCAGGTTGTAACTCTGGCCATCCATAATCGCCACCTTAGGCAATTCGCCCCACTGGCTAAACCCTGCCTGTTTAAACAACTGCATGCTCGGTGTGTTATGGCTGAATATAAAGGCCAGTAAATTGCTCACCCCCAAACCATGCGCCTGCTGCTCGGCAAATGCCAGGCTTAGTTTGCCTAAGCCGCGACCGCGCACCGATTCACACAGGTAAATTGCAACTTCCACGGTTTGCTCGTAGGCAGGACGACCATAGAAGGATTTAAAGCTCAACCAGCCCACCACCTTGTCACCGTCTTTGCAGACATAGATGGGGCGTTTATCGTTATGGGATAGAAACCACTGTCGACGCGACTCGACGCTCACCAACTCGGTGTCTGCGGTCACCATGCGACTGGGGATGGTTTGATTATAAATGGCGACTATACTGGGTAAGTCTTCAATCTGTGCAGGTACAAACATATTTCAGCCACAAGCTGGGTGATCTAATGTGCCGATACTAACCTATAAATTAAAACTAACAATATTCCGAGAACGAACATGTTTAAATTATTTCTCGCCAGCTTATTTTTATTGGCTACGAGCCTGGCTTATGCCAGTGACAACCAGGAATGCGGCGACTTTACCGATATCGAGATACGCAAACTGCGCTCCGAGCAAAGCATCAATCTTTGCCAGTTTAAAGACTCGCCCTTGCTGATAGTTAACACCGCCAGTAATTGCGGCTTTACGCCCCAATTTAAAGAGCTCGAACAGCTGCATCAAAAATACAAAGATCAGGGGCTGGTTATTTTGGGTTTTCCTTCCGATGATTTTTTCCAGGAGGAAAATAAAGAGCAAGACACCGCCAAGGTCTGCTTTATTAATTATGGCGTGACCTTCACCATGTTTGCCCCGGTGTCGGTGCGTGGCTCGGATGCCCATCCGGTATTTCAATTCCTCAACAAGAAAACCAGCTCGCCCTATTGGAACTTTTACAAATACCTGGTGAGCAAGGATAGACAGCAGGTACAACGCTTTAACAGCCGCACCAAGCCAATGTCGAGCGAGCTTACCAAGGCAATTGAACAAGCTCTCAATGACAAAAACTAAACTTTCACATAATTACGGTGGCTAACTCAGGGCTAGCAGGCTAGTCTTGTCTCATTGATTATAAAGAAGATATGGAGAGTAAACATGACATTAGCAAGTGCGCGTCACATACTGGTAGACAACGAGGCCCTGTGTCTCGATCTGAAAGAACAAATTGAGCAAGGCGCTGATTTTGCAGAATTAGCAAAATTGCATTCCATGTGCCCAAGTTCGCAAGACGGCGGCGCCCTCGGTGAATTTGGCCCGGGTATGATGGTGCCAGAATTCGATAAAGTGGTATTTTCGGCTCCGCTGAATGTGGTTCAGGGCCCAGTGCAAACCCAGTTCGGCTATCACCTTCTTGAGGTTACCAGTCGTAGCGATTAATTCCTTTAAATTTCAGTTGCATTGACCGCCAAGCCTGTTATGTTTGAGCTCTTAAACACAGACTCACGCTTACGGCAGGTTTGGCAATGCAACTGTATGGCTCCAACACGTCTCCTTTCGCTCGTCGCTTACGCATCTGGTGTGAACAACACAATCTAGCGGTTTCTTTTCAACACCTTGATATTTTTTCGCCCGAGGGCAGAAAATTCCTTTTGGCTCACAGTCCTGTGGCTAAAATTCCCTTTTTGGTCCATGGCGAGCAGGTTATTTACGACTCCAATGTGGTGTATGAATACCTAAGTGCACACTTTAAACTGCCAGCCATGAGCTGGGATGAGCGCAATCAACTTACGGTTATCAATGCCGCCAATGACTCGGCCATAGAACTGCTGTTAAGCCAGCGCTCCGGCTTTGACACCAATGAAGAGCACTTATTTTTCGACCTGCAAAAACAGCGTATCGCCCTGTGCCTTAAGGCCCTGGAGCAACAGGTAGCGGCCATAAAGCATGGCTATGTAGTTGCCAGCCTGTTTTGCCTGCTTGATTGGCTACAATTTAGAGAGCTGCATGATGTAACGCCCTACCCGGCACTTATGGCTTTTTGGCAAGCCCAGCAAACATCACCACAAGCACAAGCAACAGATCCAAGACAGGGATAATTAAACATGGCACATGACGACATTGAAATTGAATCGCAGTGGGAGCTATTTTGCGACCAGGTGCAACAAAGTAAAGAGATCTGGCTGCTAGGCAGTGATGACGGCGGTATCGCCTCGGTCAGCTCCGCCTATGACGACAACCAGGATGTATTGCTTATGTGGCACAGCCAAGAGCTGGCTCAGGCCCAATGCACCGGTGATTGGCAAGGATTTAGCCCTTTTTCATTGCCCCTTGATGAAATGCTTGAGGACTTCGCTCCTCAGTTAATCGACGATAATGTCATGGTGGGTATCAACTGGGATGATCAGGTCTGCACCGAGCTGTCGGCCAAGTCCTTGGTGAGCGCACTAACCGATTAAGACCTAGTGAAGACCCATTTAGGCCGACGGCCCTTTACCAGTATGGAGTTACATACCCTGTTTTCCGGGTATGTTTATGGTGATGATAAGCAAGCACGCGAGCAGCCCAAGCATTGGCATTTTTGGCTGCCGCTGCTGGCCTATTACAGCGGTGGTTTTAGCGATGAACTTGCTTCCTTAGAGCTGGGTGATGTCGATATCGACAGCACTATACCGGTTTTACACCTGCACACTCATGGCAAGATAAAAGCCCGTAAAATCCCCATCCACCCGCATTTGTTTGCCTGTGGCTTAAGCGAGTATGTGGATTTCCTCAAGACCCAGCAGCACAGCCGCTTATTATTCGACTTACCATCAAAATCAGGGCGTTATAGTGAAAAGGCCCGTATTTGGTTCTCTGGTGAGGGCGAGCGCGCCGGGTATATGCAAAAATGTCATTTGCCAACCGTAGATCAACAAGGTCATAAAACCGCGCTCAGTAGTTTGCGCCTTAACTTTGAGCAAAGCATACGTATCAGCGCTATGCAGCTTGGCTGCAAACCCGGTTTTTACTATCTGATGGGGTTAAAAGACTACCCCGAGGATGATTTTGCCGATCTGCGCACCCTGCAAAAGATTGTCCGCGGGGTACGCATAGTGAATGCCCATAGCCATTGGCAACGCTTCTGCGCCCGCAGCTAGGGCGCCTTATCTTCACAGACAAAAGCCAGCTTATCGCCCTCGGGCAAATAGCTCAGTCGGGTGATATTTCCAGCGCAGTATTCGCTTAAATCATGCCACAGGCTAGCCGCTTTGGCGCTCTGCAACTGCTTTTGATACACCCGCCCGCCGTAGGCATAGGCTATGCTCTTATCCGTCACCCAGGTATAGTCCTGCACTCCTTGTGGCAAGCGAAACAGCTGGGTCACGGTTTTCGTGTCCGGGGCAAAAGTGCTAAACCAGTTTTGCAGGTCCTGTTGCTGGGTAAAGGTAAAGACGCCCAGCGCCGGGTTATAGCTAAAGCCACGCCCGGGATTATCAGCCACATGATGAATTTTTTCCGGCTCGGCCAGATTAAAGTATTTAGCGCTGTGCGGCTCACCAAGAGCAAACACCAGCAAGTCCTGCCGTGCTCCCCAAGCGTGATAACCTATGGTCAGGCCGTTATCCAGGATGCGTGTGCTTGGCGCCGACTCACCCAAAGGGTAAGACCAAAGCTTTTGCCCTCCATCGGGTTCAACTACCACGGCCGATAAGGCGTTTAAACCTAGCACCACGACCGACGAGGCATTTAAAGCTGGCACCAGAGTTGGCGAATATTCGCTGTAAGCCGGGGTATTACTGATATTGCGGCGACCCTGGGTGGCGAAGTCGTAAAAGAAGATTTCCTTTTGCGCCTGCTTATCAGTGCCTATTTCATAACTGTAGTAGACGCCAGTCTTACTTATCGCCGGTTGATTGCTGTAAGCTCCGCGCTCGCTTACCGCCTGCACTTCGGGCTGTCCCTGTTCATCTTGTTGCAACAGCAGGATTTGGCTCTGAGCCAAGGCCAGCGGGCTGATACACAGCAGGCTTAATGCCTTTAAAGTCGTTAATTTCATTAGTGTTTTCGTTCTTGTTTTCGTCACCCTATACTAGCGTGAAATCCATTTTGGGCAAACCGCGGCCTTGATTTAACATGTAAGCCCCTTTATAAAGGGTATTTGAGTTAACAAACGATTAATCTTATGTCGGCCAAACATCCTATTGTCGCGATTACCGGTTCTTCAGGTGCAGGTACTACCACCACCACCAATGCCATTAAACATATTTTCCGCAGCCTGGACGTCAACGCCGCCTTTATCGAAGGCGATAGCTTCCACCGCTATACCCGCCCCGAGATGGATAAGAAAATACGCGAAGCAGAGCAGCAGAGCCGACATATCAGTTATTTTGGTCGTGAAGCCAATGACTTTGCCGCCCTCGAAAAGCTATTTTCCAACTATGGCGAAACCGGCAGCGGCAAGGTGCGTCGTTATCTGCATACCTTTGATGAGGCTGTGCCCTACAATCAACTACCGGGCACCTTCACACCTTGGCAGGATTTAGAAAGCGGCACAGATTTGATGTTCTACGAAGGCTTACACGGCGGTGTGGTTGACGAAGAGCATGATGTGGCCAAGCATGTCGACCTCTTGATTGGCATGGTACCCATTATCAACCTTGAGTGGATACAAAAGCTGATCCGCGATACCTCGGAGCGTGGCCATTCACGTGAGGCGGTGATGGACTCCATACTGCGCAGCATGGATGATTACGTAAACCATATCACTCCGCAGTTCTCGCGCACTCATATCAACTTTCAGCGCGTGCCCACTGTGGATACTTCCAACCCTTTTAGTGCCAAGGATATTCCATCGCTGGATGAGAGTTTTGTGGTGATCCGTTTTCGTGGCATCGACAGCGTCGACTTTCCGTACTTTTTGCAGATGATAGATGGCAGCTTTATGTCGCGGATGAACACACTTGTGGTGCCCGGCGGTAAGATGGGTTTGGCAATGGAGTTGTTATTAACGCCGCTGATCAAAGAACTGCTAGTGAAAAAGCGGGCTTTAGAACATTTAGCGCCAGCAGATTTACCCATCTAGCCGGCGCTAATAAAGCTTAAAGGATTAAGCTTCTGGCAGGTTGCGACCGTAGAAGATCTCTTGGATCTCGCGGTTTAAACGCTCACGGATTTCTTCCTGCTCGCTTGCTTCAAGCTCATCGGTGGTAACACCGAACAGGTAAGTATTTAAATCCGTTTCCTTAAGCATCATCTTAGTGTGGAACAGGTTCTCCTGATACACATTCACGTCCATCATCTGATACAGCTCTTTGGTATCATCAGTCATGTAATTCTGAATAGAATTAATGGCATGGTCGATATAATGCTTAACACCGTTAACGTCACGGGTAAAACCACGCACACGATAGTCGATAGTTACCACGTCCGATTCCAACGAGTGGATCAGGAAGTTCAACGCTTTTAGTGGCGAAATAATGCCACAGGTTGATACTTCGATATCGGCACGGAAGGTACAAATACCATCATGTGGGTGCGACTCCGGGTAGGTGTGCACACAAATATGGCTTTTATCCAAGTGCGCAACCACAGACTCGGGTAATGGCCCCGGCGTTTCTTCGCTGTCAAAGCTCTGTTCGTCTACCGGCTCTTCCGAGATCAGAATAGTTACACTGGCCCCTTGAGGGTCATAATCCTGACGGGCAACATTAAGGATATTGGCGCCAATAATGTCAACGACTTCACCAAGAATGTCCGTAAGACGATCAGCACTGTATTGCTCATCAATATATTCGATGTATTCTTTACGTTGTTGCTCTGTTTTCGCATAGCAAATATCGTAAATACTAAAACTTAAGCTTTTGGTTAAGTTATTGAAACCATGAAGCTTAATTTTATCAAAGGGCTTGTTCACTATAAACCAACCTCAAACCTAGTCACAAAAGTCACTCAGGGACTCAAAAAAGAGGGCGGATCTTAGCCCAATTTGGCTCCCTTAAAAAGCACTTTTTAAACGATTTCTTGTACTTCAAAACTATGGGTTATTTGCACCGACTTTTCCAGCATAATTGCCACCGAGCAATATTTATCCGCGGACAGAGCTACGGCACGCTCAACATGCTTCTCGCTCACCTCGGTACCGGTAACGATAAAGTGCAAATTAATCTTAGTAAACACGCGAGGAGTTGTCTCGGCGCGCTCACCACTTAGCTGCACCTGCACACCACTGACCTGCTGGCGCGCCTTTTTCAGAATGCTTACCACGTCCACCGATGAACATGCACCTGCCGACATCAACACCATTTCCATCGGCGACGGCGCCTTAGGATCGCTGCCGGTATCAAACACTACATTATGGCCAGAATGAGAAGTACCGATAAAGGTGTCGCCTTCGACCCACTGTACCTTTGCTTGCATGTAAACCTCGTTGTTTAAATTAAAATCTCAGCGATTGTAAAGCAGCACACCCATGATGCAAACCGACATTTATCCCCGTTGCGGTGATTACGCCTTAGTGCAGGACAAGCGGCTATCGAGCCGCTGCGGCAATGGCATTATCGAAGAGGTTTTTTACCAAGCTGGCAAATTCATCGATAAAAGCGCGCTGCTCTCGAGTCACAGCTTGATTCAGAACCCGACTTAGCACTTCCTGCAGGTCATAGACTATGCCATCAACTTCTCGCACTATTTGTCCGCGCTGCTCGGTGTCTAGCTCACTATGCTGCTGACAAAGCATCATAACCTGCTCGGCTATCACATCTTCAATTAAGACCATTACGCTCGGAGCATTGGCTTCCACCTGGCCGGGCTTTTCAAATAAGGCTAAATTCTGGGTCAGGTACATGATCAGCTCATCATACCCGGGTTGCTCAAGCACCATAGGCCACCTAAATTATTTTTGAAAATGCCCTAAAATTAATACCAATTCACTTAAATAGCTAATCATTCTAGCGGGCTAAATATCATGCTCACTGTGTTGAAATTTTTCAATGTAGAATAACTACATAAGAAAAATTCCGCCTTGTGATCATATCATTTATCCAGCGCTATATCTGATCACATACTTAACAGAATTGGTATAACCAGAAAGCCCAAGCAAAAACCAGCTTCCCCGAAAAGACAAAAAAGCAGCCTAAGCTGCTTTTTTCTATCCACAAGACCTGATCAGTCCAGGCTTAGGCCCGGGCTAAGCGTGTCCGGCAGAGTCAACTGCTCCAGCTCTACCGAAGCAACTGGGTATGCGCAATAATCTGCGGCATAGTAGGCGCTGGCTCTGTGGTTACCAGAGGCGCCAATACCACCAAATGGCGCTGCACTTGATGCACCCGTGATAGGACGGTTCCAGTTGACGATACCGGCACGAATACGACGCAGGAAGTATTCATAGTCCGCTTCGTTATCACCCAGTAGGCCGGCAGACAGACCATAAGCGGTTTCATTGGCTTTGGCGATGGCGCTATCGAAGTCGCTGTAGCGGAATACCTTAAGCAGCGGGCCAAAGTGCTCGTCATCCGGGAAGTTTTGTACCGAGGTACATTCAATAATACCTGGAGTAACAAAACCTGTGCCTGCGGTATGAGTCAGCTCCAACAATGGCTGAGCACCTAGCTCAACAAGCTGTTGCTGCGCTGCTACCATGCCCTTGGCTGCCGCTTCGGAGATCATAGAACCCATAAACGGCTGCTCGGCGGCATCATAGTCGCCAACCTTGATGTTTTTAGTGGCCGTTAGCAGTTGCGCCAAAATAGCATCACCCAACTCGCCTTCAGGCAAGAACAGCTTACGTGCACAAGTACAACGCTGACCGCTGGAAATAAAGGCCGACTGGATAATATCATGTACCGCCGCCTTGATATCGCTAACATCTTTAACGATAAGCGGGTTGTTACCGCCCATTTCCAAGGCCAGGATTTTGCCCGGCTGACCAGCAAACTGCTCATGCAGGATATGACCTGTACGTGATGAACCAGTAAAGAATAGACCGTCGATACCCGGGTGAGAGGCCAAAGCCTTACCGGTTTCAACTTCACCCTGAACCAGGTTAAGCACACCATCAGGCAGACCCGCTTGTTGCCATAGCTTCAAAGTAAACTCGGCTACTGCCGGAGTCAGCTCAGAAGGCTTAAACACCACGGTATTACCCGCTAAAAGCGCCGGCACTATATGACCGTTAGGCAGGTGACCTGGGAAGTTATAAGGGCCAAACACAGCTACTACACCGTGGGCGCGGTGACGAATAACCGCTTTACCTACTGGCATGGCATTTTCTACCGTGCCGGTACGCTCTTGATACGCTTTTTCAGAAATCGCTACCTTGCCCACCATGGCGGCGGCTTCGGTGCGTGTTTCCCATAAAGGTTTACCGGTTTCCTGGGCGATAATTACCGCCATTGCTTCGCTGTTCGCCTTAAGCTGCTCGGCGAAGGCCTGAACTACAGCCAGACGCTCGGCAAAGGTTTTATCCGACCAAGGGATAAAAGCTGTACGCGCCGCCACAACGGCATCGTTTACCTGCTCGGCGGTGGCACTGTTGGCCTGCCAAAGCTGTTCGTTATTAGCTGGGTTTACCGAGCTAACTGCATGGCCTTGGCCTGCAAGCCATTGACCATTAATAAATTGTGCTGGATGAGACATAAATATGGCTCCTTATAATTCTGCCACGCACACCTGGTCGCCGCTCTGTACTTTGAGCGCATCGGCGGTGCTTTGCGTTAAAATAATTTCGGCGTCATCGCCACCATCTAGATCTACCTCAACCACCAGGGCACGGTAATCTTCAATATTCTGATTGGCCACCATCACCGCGTTGTCGCCCTGGCTCTCACCTATCACTACGGTGCGCAGGCCACTGTTGATAACGGTGCGGATATTGTCGACCTTGGCTTCCACTGTAGGACCGGCATCGAAAATATCGACATAGCCGTTAAAGGTGAAGCCTTCGCTCTTAAGCAATTCAATGGCTGGACGCGTATTGGTATGAACCTGACCCACAACCTGCTGCGCTTCTTTGCTCAACAAGTTGACATAAATCGGGTATTTCGGCATCAGTTCAGCGATAAACACCTTCTGGCCTATGCCGGTCAGGTAATCCGCGGTGGGGAAGTCCATGCTGAAAAAGTGCTCTTCAAGCCACTGCCAAAACGGACTGCTGCCCTGCTCGTCGGATACACCACGCATTTCGGCGATCACTGTGTCGGCAAAACGCTCACGGTGCTGGTTAATAAACAAGAAACGCGACTTAGACAGTAACTTGCCATTAAATTTTTGCCGATATTTTTCCTTCAGGAACAGCGTACAAAGTTCGGTGGCGCCGGTGTAATCGTTACACAGGGTAAGAATATCAACCGCCTTGTACACACCTAAGGTGCGTGACGAGTGGATCACTTTGGAAAGGTGGTAGTGATAAAAGGCATCATCTAAACCCACCGCAGCTTCAATGCCACAGGTACCGGCAATTTCACCGGTTTCGCTATCTTCAAGAACAAACAAGTAGCCTTCATCACCGGCTTTTGCGGTCGGCTTGGCGAAGGATTCAATAGAACGGGTGATCTTATTCTGCAACAACTCTTCATTCAGTGGCAGCGAGGTAAAACCATGCCCCGACTCCTCGGCGATAACGAGCAGCTCTTGATAATCTTGTTGTCGGATTGGGCGAAGAACCATCATAGATCCGCTTACTCCCTAAAGGTTAAACCATAACAAGCCTGGCGCCGCGCCATGCAGCGCCAAACTTCAAATTGACCGACGTTCTAATAATTAGACAGAACGCCGCGGTGAAGTGCTTAAACCAGGCTGGCAACCGCTTTTTCAAAGCGTGCCATACCTTCGCGAATCTCTTCTTCGCTGATCACCAATGATGGTGTGAAACGTACCACATCGGCACCGGCCACAAGCGACATCAAACCTTGTTCCATGCTGGCAACCAGGAATTCACGGGCACGGCCCTTGAACTTATCGTTCACTACTGCACCGATAAGCAGGCCTTGACCACGCACACCACTGAAAACATCGTACTTAGCATTGATGTCATTCAAAAGTTGCTTGAATAGTACTTCTTTTTCTTTAACGCCAGCTAATACCGCAGGATCATTGATAGTGTCGAAAGCCGCTTCGGCTACCGCACACGCCAGCGGGTTACCGCCGTAGGTTGAACCATGCGTACCCGGCTTAAGGTGCTTGGCAATCTCTTTAGTGGTCAGCATGGCACCGATAGGGAAACCGCCACCCAAGGCTTTAGCCGAGCTCATGATATCTGGCGTTACACCCAGACCCTGATAAGCATAAAGCTCACCGGTACGGCCAACACCTGTTTGTACTTCATCGAAAATAAGCAGTGCATTGTGCTTATCGCACAGCTCACGTACGCCTTTAACAAAATCGACTTCAGGGGCAATGATGCCACCTTCGCCTTGCAATGGCTCCATCATAACCGCACAGGTGTTGTCGTCGATCAATGATTTGAATGCTTCCAGATCGTTGTAATCACAGTGCACAATATCACCCGGCTTAGGACCGAAACCGTCCGAATAAGCGGCCTGGCCACCCACGGTTACGGTGAAGAAGGTACGACCGTGGAAGCCTTGGTTAAAGGCGATGATTTTTGATTTTTGTGCACCGAAGTTATCTAGGGCCCAGCGACGAGCAAGCTTTAGTGCTGCTTCGTTGGCTTCAGCACCTGAGTTAGCAAAATAAACCTGATCGGCAAAAGTAGCATCGGTCATTTTCTTCGCCAGGCGTAGTGCCGGCTCATTGGTCCAGATATTCGACAGGTGCCAAATTTTCTCGCCCTGCTCTTTTAATGCCGCAACAAGCGCTGGGTGACAATGACCCAAACAGTTAACCGCAATACCACCGGCAAAGTCGATAAACTCACGGCCTTGCTGGTCCCATACACGGGCGCCTTCGCCGCGTACAGGGATCACGTCCGATGGGTTGTAGTTAGGAACCATTACTTCATCAAATAAAGCGCGATTAACTGTCATTTTATTTCCTCATTGAGTCTGGTGTTAAAAGTGGCTACCAAGCCAAAGGCTGGAAACCTTAAAGCTAGTGCAACACTCGTAACAGGCTATGAAATCCGCCATTAAGGCGACGGACAAAGCACTACATGAATAACAGCATTATTTCAGAAAAAACCCGTAAAGTCTCATGCAAAACTTTTATGCAGACCCCGTAAATACAGGCATTGAGGATAGATTTTCACCTTGAGTGAATAACTATTTTAGTGCGATTAGAGAAGAAACCATACGGCATGAGTTGCCGCCATCAAAGCGTATACTGAATAGTATTTGAATGAATATACGTAAAATATTTACAAAAAATTTTCAGCTATGGCTTATTTTGCATCAATTTGCTGGGCTAAAGCAGCAAAATTGACACTCGCCAAATGTGTTAGTTGCGAGTTTTTAAGACCAAGATAGGCATACCATAACTGCCGCTCACCCAGCGTAAGTAATTGATGTTGCTGTAACCAATGGATCTGACAATAACCATCGGCCTGCACCAGAGTTTTAGCTGCGCCGCTAAGTTGCTGTGGCTCCACCAGGGCAATGTCATCGAAAGCGGCGTTCAGGTTCAAATGTTCCAGACCCATTTTTTCAATTAGACGTCGGGTGACCTCGAGAGCACGCTCACAAAACAGGTTACGCAGGTAAAGGGGATCCGGCTCTATGGTGATCAGCGCATCATGCAGGGCTTTTTTCCCTTCACCATGGGCCAAACTTACCTGATGCTGCCAAATTTGCTGAAAGATACGCAAATAAAGCCGTGTCAGCACCACCCTGCCCAGCTCCATAAACAGGGCGCCAACATGGGCGGCATAGACGTCCTGCCCCTCCAATTCTGCCAATTTAGCAGCGCAGGCGGCACGGCCTAAGGCCGCTTCACCTAGTTTGCGTTTAAGCAAGGGAAAGGGTTCGCTGCTATGAGGAAGCCAGTGGCGCAGGGCAAGTTTAGGCAAGGTCCACTTCAGCTTTTCCAGCCCCAGATAGCGCAGCGCCAGCGCCGGGGTATCAATTTTTACCGCGCGCTCATTATCGTCCTGGCGATGAGGTGACTGGTTTACCAAAGTAACCAACTCCCGAGAAAACCAGTTCAGGTGTTTTACCAAGGGCTCTAAACGGTTAATGCTAGCGCCCTTACTGGCCAGCTGATCGATAAGCGCTATCGCCGCATCTTCTATACCCAGTACCTCGGTATAGAGGTTGTCTAGCCGGTTAAGTTGCGACTCAATTTCTTCTTCTATCAACAGGTGTAAGTTGGTACTTACCTTAGCGCGAAGCAACTCCAGTTTTGTACTGGCCTTTTGTCTTTGCGCCAAGGCTGCTTGCTCCACCGCCAGCAAGGTGCGCTGCAACAGGGGCTCACCCGCTTGACCATCCAAGGTTTTACTCAAGCCGAGTTGTTGCTGGGCAAAGGCATGCCCAAGCAATATATCATTGCCGCGTCGTTCTAAGGCGCCGATGCGCTGACTAACCTGCTGCTGTTGAGTTACCATGATCTGGTCGTTAATTTCGCTCGATAAAGTGTTTTAACATAGCCAACCCGTGCTCGGTAAGAATGGCTTCCGGGTGGAACTGAATCCCTTCTAATGCCTTGTTAGTATGCAATAAACCCATGATTTCATCCATCTCACCCTGATCATTCTCAGTCCAGGCAGTAATTTGCAGCTCGGCTGGTAAGGTTTCCGGGGCCACCACCAGGGAGTGATAACGACACACTTCAATGCGCTCGTCTAATCCGGCAAAAACGCCCTGCTGTGTGGTACGTATTATAGAGGTTTTACCATGCATCACCTCTTTGGCTCGCACCACTTGAGCGCCTAGGGCCTGGGCTATGGTTTGATGCCCCAGACAAACACCTAAAATCGGAATGCTGCCCTGAAAACGACGCACCAGATCAAGGCAAATACCCGCTTCATTGGGGCTGCATGGTCCGGGCGACAGCACTATATGTTCGGGTTTCAGCGCTTGAATATCGGCCAAGGTCAATTCATCGTTGCGCTTAACCAAAACTTCCTGATCAAGACGCTGGAAATACTGCACCAAGTTAAAGGTAAATGAGTCGTAGTTGTCGATCATTAATAACATGGAATCTTCCACTAAAAAGCCAAGCATTTACATGCTTGGCTTTGGATTAGTCTATTACCGCCCTAACGCTTAAGGACGTGGAATAAAGCCAAGGGCGTCGTACACGGCTTTCAGTGTAGGCGCGGCTTTCGCGCTGGCCTTCTCGGCGCCACTGCGCATGATCTGATCCAGCAAGGTCTGATCCGCACGGATCTCTTTAAAGCGCTGTTGAATCGGCTCAATCATGGCTACCACGGCATCAGCGGTGTCCTTTTTCAGGTGACCATACATTTTGTCTTCGTACTCAGGTACTAGGTCATCGATAGAACGCTTGGTTGCTACCGACAGTAAGGTCAACAAGTTTGATACGCCCGGTTTTTCCTGGCGATCAAAGTAAATACGCGCCTGCTCGTCAGAGTCGGTCACCGCTTTTTTCAGCTTTTTCTCGATCTTCTTCGGCTCATCCAGAAGCATGATGTAACCATTTGGATTTTCATCCGACTTGGACATCTTCTTCAATGGGTCCTGCAAGCTCATTACCCGGGCACCAAACTCAGGAATATAAGGCTCTGGCAGCTTAAACACTTCACCATAAAGGTTGTTAAAGCGCGTGGCGATATCTCGGGTTAGCTCCAGGTGTTGCTTTTGGTCTTCACCTACCGGCACCTGATCCGCCTGATACAGAAGGATATCGGCAGCCTGTAACACAGGATAGGCAAATAGGCCGACATTGACGTTGTTGGCGTGCTTGGCCGACTTATCCTTGAACTGTGTCATGCGGTTAAGTTCGCCCATTTGCGCGTAGCAGTTCAACACCCAGGCCAGTTGCGCATGCTCAGGCACCTGAGATTGCACGAATAATGCCGCTTTTTCCGGGTCGATTCCACAGGCCGCATAAAGAGCAACACCGTCTAGCACGCGCGAGCGCAATACTTCCGGCTCCTGGCGAATGGTGATGGCATGCAGGTCAACCAGCATAAAGTAACTTTCATGATGCTCTTGTAAGCTAAGCCACTGGTTAATGGCGCCAACATAATTGCCGATTGTCATACCACCTGTTGGCTGAATGCCGCTTAACACTACTGGTTTACTCATGATGTTCCTTTATTGCTTATCGATTAATGGCGGTGATTATATCTAAGAATTGGTCACAGAGGTACTCTGGATTGTACTGGCGCAGATCCTCACCCTGGTGATAGCCGCCGCTCAAAGCCAGCGCATCCATGGCCGCCGCTTGTGCCGCCAGAAGATCAGATTTCGAGTCGCCGATCATTAAGGCTTGTGCCGGTTCAACACCTAACTGCTGACAAGCCTTTAACAAAGGCTCGGGCGAAGGTTTTTTCGCACCGTCATCACCACACACTATCACCTGAAAATGACTGGCAATACCCAGCTTTGCCAATAAAGCCTCGGTAAAGCGGCGGGCCTTGTTGGTTACCAGCGCCTTGGGCGTAGCCGCAAAGGCCGCCAATACAGTTTCAACATGGGGGTAAAGCTGCGAATATTGCCCTAACACCGCAAGATAATGCTGGCAAAACAGCGCGTTGGCACGGCTGATTTCCTGCTCCGTTAGCAGCGGATTGGGCTCCATATCACCACTAAGCGCACGCACCACTAACTGCTCTATGCCATTACCGACAAACTGGCTGACCATGGCGTGAGAAATCACCGGCCGAGCCAGATCGGTGAGCATCAGGTTCACCGCTATGTACATATCCGGCACACTGTCGACCAGGGTGCCATCAAGATCAAATATCAGTGCCTGGTATTTCACTGGGCAACCTTGGCGAGTTCGCTGCGCATCTGCTCGATTACTAGCTGATAGTCGGGTTGGCTAAAAATAGCGGAACCAGCTACAAACATATCGGCACCGGCGGCCGCCACTTCGGCAATATTATCCACCTTCACACCACCGTCGACCTCAAGACGAATATCACGACCACTGGCATCGATTATAGCGCGTACCTGCTTAAGCTTTTCCAGGGTGTGCGGAATAAAGCTCTGACCGCCAAACCCAGGGTTAACCGACATTAGTAAGATCACATCCAGCTTATCAATTACATGTTCAATAATATGCAAAGGCGTCGCCGGGTTAAATACCAGACCGGCCTGACAGCCATGCTCCTTGATCAGCGCCAGGGTACGATCCACATGCTCGCTGGCTTCCGGATGGAAGGTAATAATGCTGGCACCAGCCTTGGCAAATTCAGGGATCAGGCTGTCGACCGGCTTCACCATCAGGTGCACATCTATGGGGGCTGTGATGCCATAATCTCTAAGCGCTTTACACACCATGGGACCGAACGTCAAATTCGGCACATAGTGATTATCCATCACATCAAAATGCACCACATCGGCACCAGCGGAAATAACTCGCTCTACGTCTTCACCAAGACGGGCAAAGTCGGCGGAAAGGATCGAGGGCGCGATCAGGTAGTCTTTCATAATACTGCTCCTTTGAACGGGGCCTATACTTTAACGAAAAATCCCCATTTTTGTTAGCATATGTTTACCTTTGCATAGGATTACTTAGATTTCACTGACTTATTAAGAAACAAAAAGTTAAGGTCTGGCCATTAACATAAATGAAACATTACACCCTTGTTTTTAAAGTGAAAAGTTCGATTATTTTTAAAAGTTCAGTTGTTTTTTTAAACAACTTTGCGTAAGCTCTAGGAACTACTTATGGATCGGAGAAGGATATGTTGTTAGTGCTGAAAAAACATGCGTTGTTAGCAGGCGTTGCAACTACTGCTATGATTGTTGGCACTTTTGCTATCCAATCTGGCTCATCGCTTAACTCTGATACTTATAGCCAATGCGTTTGTGATACCAATGCTTACGGCGAAAAAACGCAAGACTGCATCAACCCAGAGGGTGAACAATCTTGGTTTGCCTGGTTTACCGGTGATAGCCGCAGTGCCCAATTTCATTATTTAGACTTGTTGGAATTACTTAGCCGTAACGACAACAAAGAAAACGCCCGACAATTCTCTAATACTTCCTACTAGGCAGGCACTTTTATGTGGTCACAAATTCAAACTGTGGTCGCGGCCTTTTTTGGTGTACAAAGCGACGCCAAACGTCAACAAGACTTCAGCAATCATAATCCCAAGATCATAATCGCCCTTGCCATAGCCCTGTTTGTTATTTTTGTTCTAGCCGTGTTTGGCCTGGTTCAACTGGTATTGGCGACTGGATAAATACATAGCCATCAATTCATTGACCTTATTGCGGCCATTGCCTTTGGGACTAATGGTGCGCTTTACCTTAAGCACATCAATATCCGCCTGCTCGTAGATCTTTCTGGTCCACAAGGTATCGTGATTGGAAATCAATACCGAGGCCTGCTGAGAGCCTGCCGCCTGCTCCGCCAGATTAGCTAGGTTCGCTTGGTCATCCAAGTTAAAACCGCCCTTGGCATAGCTGGTAAAAGATGCGGTTTTACTCAGCGGCACGTAAGGAGGATCGCAATAAACCACGGCATCTTGCGGCAAGGCAGCAAAAACATCGCGATAGCTTAAACAAGTAAAGGTGGCGCGCTGTGCCTTTTCGGCAAAGAAATACATTTCCGCTTCGGGGAAATAAGGCTTTTTATATTTACCAAAAGGCACATTAAAAATGCCTTTGAGGTTATAACGGCATAAGCCATTGTAACCATGACGATTCATATAGAGGAATAGGATGGCGCGTTCATAGGCATCGCGACTTTCGTTAAAGCGGGCCCGCAAGCCATAATAGACATCGGCGTCATTATTAAGCTCGCAAAACAGCTTGCGCGCATCACTGATAAACTCATCCGGGGCATGAGCCAGTTCTTTGTAGAGATTGATTAAATCCGCATTGATATCATTAAGCACATAATGCTTAAAGTCGGTATTAAGAAACACCGAGCCAGCACCAACAAAAGGTTCAACGAGCGTAGATGCAGAGCTGCCGGTGAGCTCCTGGGCTTGATCTAAACGTTTGGCGATATCTTCGACCAAGCTGTATTTGCCGCCCGCCCATTTCAGGAAAGCACGGGTTTTCTTTTGCATCTATTCTACTAGCTCATCTATTGGGGTTAATTATTATCTTACTCCCCAGGCACCACATGGGGGAATGTAGATGCCGGGGTCAACGCCAAATTCTACCGCAATTCAGGGGGCTGTTGCGAGTTTATCTCCGCTTTTATCTGCGCTATTTGTTTGCCGTAGGGCTCGGCTCCGCCAATTTTATCGTGTATCGCCGTTAACTGTTGATCAAGCTCGTTCTTAGTCACGGCCTGAGCCCAGGTCACAATATACCACCCCTTATCGGCACGATAGTAAAGGCGCACCTTGCCAGCCAAACCATGCTGGCGTATATAGGCTTCAATCTGGTGCGGTTGCGACATTATGGTCAACTGCCAGACCCATAATTGCTCATCCTGTTTTAGATACCAGGAATGGTCAAAGGGCAGCTCGGTCTGTGCGCTCTGTTCCTCGACATCCATTTGTGCTGTATCAGCCTCTAGCTCATGGTTTGGTGACTCAGAATTATCTAAAGCCAACAACACGGCGGCTGCATCATTGTGCTCGAGCTCTTGGGGCTCAGCAGGGGGATCATCGCCAAGCACCAATATTTGTTCCGGCTCTGCGGTACTTTCTAACGCTGAACTTAGCAAGGGCGCAGCAGTTACAACAGGGGGCAATACTTGGCTGTCGGCCAAGACTGGCACCTGGGCACTGGGGGAATCTGGCCAATAACGATAACCAAGGCCCACAAGCAATATCAGTAACACCACGAAACCGGGGCCCAGCAGCCACCATAGAGATTTTTTTGCTGCCTGCGTCGGCATTTGTTGCTCGCTTTGCCATTGCAGTAATAACGCCGGATTGCCACCACATTGACGCAGAAACTCAGCAAAAACCGGGTCTTCTGGGCGGGGCAACTGAGCATAAAAATAACCCAACAGGCGCTCGCTCTCATGCTCGGATAAAGGTTCTAAGTGGATATCTATGGCCTCGCTGAGAAGCCCTGCTTGCGATGAAGCACAGAGAATATAGAGGGTTCCCGGTGCCGAGTGAGCCAGGTAGTGCAACTCGGCGATAAACTCTTCGCTTAGCTGTTTGGCGTTATCAAACACCCATAAAAGCGGACGCTCGCCCTGCTCCTTGAGCAGACGCAAAAAGTTGTCGCGCAGTGGCAACGCCAGATCAATTAAGGGTGAGGCAAAACTATGCTCAAGTACCTGGGTTTGCAGCTGCTCATCGCTACTGTGTGCCGTAACTTGCACATAGGCCTTATAGAAGGACTCATAATGGTCGGTAATGAAATGCTCAAGCAAATAACTTTTGCCTAGGCCGCTGCCACCCACTAAGTGAATAAGGTTTTGTCCATAACTGAACTGAAGGGCAATACGCTTTGCCAGCGCCGCCCGTGATGGCAAGATGGGAGATTGCATTAGCGTGTGAGCAGGGTCTCTAGCTCGGCGTCGCTGACATCATCAACCAGTTCACAATGTCCAAATTGGCTCGGCAGAATAAAACGAATGCGTCCGGCTTTGTTTTTCTTGTCCTTACGCATATGGGCAAGAAATTGCGCTGGGGTCATCTCATCTGGGATTTGCACTGGTAGATCATAGGCTTTGAGCAGGGCAATAATGCGCTCAACTTCGGCACTATTAAGCTTGCCTCGGCTGTGTGCCAGTTGTGCCGCCAGCACCATACCAACCGCGACCGCTTCACCGTGAAGCCAGGCGCCGTAGCCCATTTGTGCTTCGATAGCATGGCCAAAGGTATGGCCTAAATTAAGTAAGGCTCTAAGCCCGGCTTCTTTTTCATCCGCTGCCACTATTTCTGCCTTAATGGCACAGCAACGCTGTATCACCCTTGGCAATAGCTGGGCATCCAAGGCCTTAATTTCTTCAACATTACGTTCAAGCAATTCGAACAGTTCAAGGTCATAGATCAAGCCGTATTTAATCACCTCGGCCATACCGGCGGCGAATTCCTTGGCCGGTAAGCTCGCCAGCGCAGCAGTATCGATAAACACCGCCTGCGGCTGATAAAAGGCACCGATCATATTTTTGCCCAAGGGGTGATTAACCGCGGTTTTACCGCCTACGGATGAATCCACTTGCGACAACAAGGTGGTAGGAACTTGCACAAAAGGCACGCCACGCTGATAACAGGCAGCAACAAAACCGGTTAGATCACCAATAACCCCGCCACCCAAGGCCAGCAAAATGGTATCACGGCCACAGTTGTGCTCTAACAAAAAGGCATTAAGGCGCTCGAACCATTCCAGCGTTTTGTATTGCTCACCATCGGGCATTACAAATACAAGAGGGTCATTATCTGCCAAGCTGGCAATCAGGGTGTCCAGGTAGAGAGGAGCTATGGTTTCATTGGTAACGATTACCGCACGTCGCTCGCCTACAAATTGCTGCAGGCGCGCACCGTCTTGTATTAACTCGTTACCAATAAAGATGGGATAACTGCGCTCACCGAGTTCAACATTGAGTTCCAGCATGCGCAATTCTCCTTGGGATATTTAGAAGTTAAGCTTCTCGATGATTTGGTTAGCCACAACTTTCGCACTCTGCTCATCGGTACGCACAACAAAGTCTGCGATTTCCTGATACAGCGGGTTGCGCTCTTCGGCTAGACGCTCCAATACATGCTGCGGTGCTTCTTCGGTTTGCAGCAATGGGCGACGCTTGTCACGCTGGGTGCGGGCAACTTGTTTTTCAATCGGAGTCTCAAGGTACACCACGATACCGCGAGCAGACAGTTTGTTGCGTACTTCTTTACTGACTACTGAGCCACCACCTGTTGCTAGTACGATACCTTGAAGCTCGGTTAGATCTGTGATCACCGCTTCTTCACGACGACGGAAACCGTCTTCGCCTTCGATATCAAATACCCAAGCAATGTCGGCACCGGTGCGGCGCTCGATTTCGTTATCCGAGTCATAAAACTCAAGGTGCAGTTGGTCTGCAATGTGGCGACCAATTGTGCTCTTTCCGGCCCCCATGGGACCTACTAGAAATATATTACGTTTCTCAGCCATATCTTTTAGTACAAACGAACTCTAAAATTTGAAATAAAACCCCGCCTCGCGACTGGCCCCAAAATTCAAGGGGGAGATTATCTCAGTAATTAATGCCTGTTTTCAAGCATAATACTGCAAATAATCACAGTGGATGGTGGGTCGATTAGAGAAATCCAGCGCACTTTTAGAACTTAGCCCTGCTTACGATGGATTTCTACTTAAGCCGAATCTGAGTAGGCTACTTAATCACTTTTAAGTGATTAGCTTTTTTGCCTTTGCCGTCGTCCTGACTGTTCTCACGACTTGCTTGTGGGTTTGGATTGTCAATTGCCTCGAACCCGCTCTGCGGTTGTTGCGACTCAGGCTCGGCAGTTGATTGTACTGATTCAAAACGATCCTGCTCTTCGTATAACTCTTCTTGAGTAAATACAGTGCCTTCGCCATTTTCTCGGGCATAGATGGCCAATACAGCTCCCATGGGTACATAAACCTGCATGGGCTGACCACCAAAGCGAGCATTAAAGGTCAATGCTCGATTATCCATGGAAAATTGCATTACGGCGCTCGGACTGATGTTCAACACAATTTGTCCATCTTGAACAAACTGAGTCGGCACCTGCACCTGAGCAAACTCGGCATCGACAACCAGGTGCGGTGTGCACTGGTTGTCGACTATCCAGTCGTAAAAGGCACGCAACAGATAAGGTCTGTTAGGTGTCATTAGAGACGGATCTCACGTTCTGCTTCAGTCAATGATGCTTGGAACGATTCACGCTCGAACAAGCGAATCATGTACTCTTTCAGCTCTTTGCTGCCAGCACCCGCAAGCTCGATACCAAGCTCAGGTAAACGCCATAATAACGGCGCCAGGTAGCAGTCAACCAGGCTGAACTCTTCGCTCATAAAGTATGGTGCTTCATTGAAAATAGGTGCTACCGCAAGCAGTGCTTCGGTCAGCTCTTTGCGTGCTTGTTCAGCATCGCTGCCACCGCCCAGGATCTTCGCCGCTAGCGAATACCAGTCGGTGTCAATGCGGTGCATCATCAGGCGGCTGCGACCACGCATTACCGGATATACAGGCATTAATGGAGGGTGCGGGAAGCGCTCATCCAAATATTCCATGATGATGTTTGCCTGGTATAAACCCAGCTCACGATCGATCAAAGTAGGAACTGTACCGTACGGGTTAATTTCGTGTAATGCTTCTGGCAGGTTATCTTTCTCCGCCAAATGGATATCCACGCTCACCCCTTTCTCAGCCAAGACAATACGAACTTGATGGCTGTACATACAATTCGCGCCGGAAAACAGCGTCATTACAGGGCGTTTATTGGCAGCAACGGCCATGCCTACCTCCATTAAAAAATCACAAAGTACTACATACTTTTTGCATCATCTTTGTGCCTAGCCTGACTAAATTCACAGCAATGACTTAAACGGCAATAGGGGCATGCGCCCCTATTGAGTTAACTGGTTGATTATTCTAATTAATGAACATCACGCCAGTATTCTTTCTTCAGTAAGAAAGCAAAGATAAAGAGGATAAATAGGAAACCAATAACCTTGATACCTAAAGACTCTGAATCTAAACGTGAAGGCTCACCCACATAGGCTAGGAAGTTAGCAAGGTCGCGAGCAGCATGATCATACTCGTCAACACTCATTTCACCCTGGCCGTCGGTTTCAACCGCTACCACTTTCTTAACTGTTTTTCCGTGCTCTTCCACTTCCTCGAATACAGGATTTGGTAGACCTTGAAGTTCTTGCAGAACGTGCGGCATACCTACAGAAGGGAACACAATGTTGTTTACGCCAAATGGACGCGACTCATCTTTATAGAACGACTTTAAGTAGGTGTAGATGTAGTCAGGTGATTTAACACGTGAAATCAGTGTTAAATCCGGTGGCGCAGCACCGAACCATTTTGCCGCATCATCTTTTTCCATCGCATTGGTGATATGGCTACCTACTTTCGAACCATCGAAAATAAGCGTTTCCTGGCCGATATCGGTAGGAATACCGATATCGCGGAAAGTACGCTCATAACGCTGGTACTGCATTTGGTGACAACCAAGGCAGTAGTTCATAAATAGCTTAGCACCGCGTTGTAATGATGCTTGATCCGTTAGGTCGATGTTTGCTTCTTGCAAAGGCATCGAAGGACCCGCTGCCATTGATAGCGTTGGCAGCAATGCGAATAAACCGATAACTAGTTTTTTCATCACTTAGTCAACCTCTCTGGCAATGGCTTAGTCTTCTCGTTCTTAGAGTAGAAGAACAGTAGCACGAAGAACATAAAGTAAGTAACTGTACAAATCTGCGACAAAATCGTTTTGAAGTCAGTTTGTGGAGTCGCACCTACCCAGCCAAGGATAACGAAGGTTACAACGAACTGAGCAATGTTCAGCTTATGGAAACCACAACGGTAGCGAATAGAGCGAACCTTACCACGGTCAATCCAAGGTAGAAGCGCTAGCACTACAATTGATGCACCCATGGCGATTACACCCATAAGCTTGTCTGGGATCGCACGCAAAATCGCATAGAAAGGCGTGAAGTACCAAACTGGGAAGATGTGCTCAGGCGTTTTCAGCGGGTTAGCCGCTTCAAAGTTTGGCGCTTCTAGGAAGAAACCACCCATAGCCGGCGAGAAGAACACCACATAGCAGAATAGGATTAAGAAGCCCACAACACCGACGATATCTTTTACCGTGTAGTAAGGGTGGAAAGGAATCGCATCAACGATGTCTTTCTTGTCCGTGTAGTATTCGTGGAACTTGAATTTTGGCTTGTCTTCTTCAGCAACCGTGCCTTTCTTACGCTTGATTTCAACACCGTCAGGGTTGTTTGAACCCACTTCGTGAAGAGCAACAATGTGCAAGAACACTAGGATAACAAGTACCAGCGGCAGTGCGATTACGTGTAGTGCGAAGAAGCGGTTAAGCGTTGCACCTGAGATTACGTAGTCACCACGGATCCACAAGGTAAGGTCATCACCAATCACCGGAATAGCACCGAATAGTGAAATAATTACCTGAGCACCCCAGAATGACATCTGACCCCAAGGTAGTAGATACCCCATGAAGGCTTCAGCCATTAGCGCTAGGAAGATAAACATACCGAATAGCCACAGTAATTCACGCGGCTTCTGGTATGAACCGTAGATCATGCCACGGAACATGTGCAAATAAACCACTACGAAGAACGCCGAGGCGCCAGTAGAGTGGAGATAACGCAGCAACCAGCCGTATTCTACGTCACGCATGATGTATTCAACGGAAGCAAACGCACCTTCGGCAGAAGGAACGAAGTTCATGGTTAGCCAGATACCAGTAACAATCTGGTTTACCAGTACTAGCATGGCTAGTGAGCCAAAGAAGTACCAGAAGTTAAAGTTTTTCGGTGCGGGATATTGTGCGATGTGCATATTCCAGACGCGAGTCATAGGAATACGTTCATCAATCCAGTTGATAATATTGCCAAACATTATGCTGCCCCTTCGCCTTGCTCACCACCAACAAGAATAGTAGTGTCGTCAATGAAGTAATAAGGAGGGATCTCTAGGTTTAGCGGAGCTGGAACCGACTGGAATACTCGACCGGCCATATCAAATTTAGAACCATGACATGGACAGAAGAAACCATCGTCTGTGCCTTCCACTTTCTCACCAAAGCCACCTTGTAGGAAGCTAGGAGAACAACCCAGGTGAGTACAAATACCCACGGCCACAAAGATACTTTCTTTGAGTGAACGGAATTCGTTCTTGGCAAACTCAGGCTGTTGCGGTTCATCAGACTGAGGATCACGGAGTTGATCTTCGTGTGCTTTTAGTTGTTCTAGCATTTCCGGCGTACGCGAGATAACCCAAACAGGTTTGCCTCGCCATTCAACACGGATTAATTGTCCAGGCTCTAGTTTAGAGATATCCACTTCTACGGGAGCACCCGCAGATTTAGCTCTCTCACTAGGGTTCCAAGACGCAATAAAAGGAACAGCAGCTCCAACCGCACCCACACCACCTACAACAGAGGTAGCAATGGTCAAAAAGCGGCGTCGGCTGTTGTCTACAGGCGCATTGCTCATCCACTTATCTCCACTATGATTCTCAACACTTGCTATATTGAGAACATCAGTTACAGCAGGTTAATTTTTTGAAGTTACAAAATAGAAGCGATCATAAATAAAAGCCTTGATTAAAACAAGGTTATTCACTGTTTCACAGTCGAATAAGCACCCTCTCAGCAGACTGAGCCTAGGTTCAAAAAGCGTATTCGATTATCAAGCAGTGCTGTTTATGTTATCGCAAACACTCGCCGCCGACGCTGATAAAGATCAAGGTCTAGTCAAGCAAAGTAGTTTAAAATCACTTCGTTAGTTTATTTGCCCGGCAATTGTAGCAAAAAATTCTCAAAATTATCGGCTAGATTTGCATTAAATCGGGGAAATTATGAAATATTCTCTGGGGACGCGAATGAAGTTGTCCCTTAGCCTGCCACAGGCAATAAAAAACCCGGTTTGCCAAAGGCAAAGCCGGGTTTTGAAATTCTGGATACGTAATAAATTAACGCTTCGAGAACTGTGTTTTCTTACGTGCTTTCTTAAGACCCACTTTCTTACGCTCAACTTTACGAGCGTCGCGAGTAACAAAGCCAGCTTTACGAAGTGAAGGACGAAGTGACTCATCGAACTCCATAAGCGCACGAGTAATACCGTGACGAATAGCACCAGCTTGACCAGTAGTACCACCACCTTCAACAGTGATGTAAAGGTCAAACTTTTCAGTCATTTCAACTAGCTCTAGAGGCTGACGAACAACCATGCGAGCAGTTTCACGACCGAAATATTCTTCGATAGAACGTTGATTGATTACGATGTTGCCAGTGCCTGGGCGTAGGAAAACGCGAGCACTTGAACTTTTACGACGACCTGTACCGTAGTATTGATTTGCCATGAGTTAGTGCTCCTTAAATGTCTAGAACCTGAGGCTGTTGTGCAGCGTGGTTATGCTCAGTACCTGCGTAAACTTTAAGTTTACGGTACATTGCACGACCAAGAGGACCGCGTGGAAGCATGCCCTTAACAGCTTTTTCGATGATCATTTCAGGCTTTTTAGCTTGAAGTTTCTCGAAGTTGATAGACTTAAGGCCACCTGGGAAGCCAGTGTGCGCGTAGTACATCTTGTCCTGAGTCTTGTTACCAGTTACGGTTACTTTTTCCGCGTTGATAACGATGATGTAATCACCAGTGTCAACATGAGGAGTGTACTCAGCTTTATGCTTACCGCGTAGGCGACGAGCGATCTCAGTAGCGATACGACCTAAAGTTTTACCTTCAGCGTCAACTACGTACCAGTCACGTTTTACTGATTCTGGCTTAGCAACAAACGTTTTCATTTATAAAAATCCAATGTTTACAATTATAAAACCACAAGCAGAAATCTTTCTGCTGCTCTATTAAATATGCTTCAACCCCTTCGAGTTTAAGACTTAACCCTCAGTAGTGGCTAAACGAACCGAGGTAGAACGGCAAGTGGTAGGCGCGGGAGTATAGCAAAGCAAATAGGGAATTACTACAACTTAGCTGTTTTTTTGCGCGCCTTGAAGGGGTCAAAGTAACGGCGCCAAAACGCGCCGCTAAGATCAGGCCAAATGAGGCCGTTTTAGGTATTCGTGCGACTGCATTTCCTGCAAACGACTCACACACCGCTTAAACTCAAAATTCAACCGACCATTACTGTAAAGCTGCTCTATTGGCGCTTCGGCAGAGATGATCAAGGTCACATTGCGCTCATAAAACTCATCAACCAGGGCGATAAAACGGCGCGCCGCATCATCATTATGCTGACCCATCTGCTTCACATTGGCGAGCAGCACAGTGTTATAAATGCGGGAGATTTCCATATAGTCGACCTGAGAGCGCGCACTTTCGCACAGCTGCTCAAAGTCAAACATCACTATACAGTCACTGACCATACGGGTGCCTATCATTCGCCCTTCGATTTCAATCTCTTCATTGGCACGCCCAGGCTCGGGGGAAAGCTGTTCAAAATAAGCAAAGAGGTTTTTATCCGCCTGCTCATCTAAAGGACTGTGGAAGATCTCCGCCTGCTCCAGCGTACGCAAACGATAATCGACGCCCGAGTCAACATTCACCACCTCAGTATTGGCTTTAACCAACTCGATGGCAGGTAAAAAACGCGCCCGTTGCAGGCCGTTTTTATATAACTCATCCGGAACTATATTCGAGGTTGCCACCAAGATGATGCCACGCTCGAACAGGGCCTCCATTAAACCACCCAAAAGCATGGCGTCGGTGATATCCTGGACGAAAAACTCATCAAAACAGATGATATCCGTTTCACTTTTAAGCTTATCGGCCACCACCAAAAGAGGGTTTTTAACCTCTTGTAATTGCTTTAATTCATGATGTACTCGGTGCATAAAACGGTGAAAGTGCACACGCATTTTACGTTCCATCGGCAAAGCCTCATAAAAGGTATCTACCAGGTAGGTCTTACCACGGCCAACACCACCCCAAAAATAAAGCCCTTTAATGGTCTTCGTGCTATCCTTAGAAAAGAGTCTTGCGAATAAACCAGCCGGCTTAGGTGGTTGCGCGACCATATCATCGAATAGCCTTTGCAGGTGCTTAACGGCATTTTCCTGAGCGGCATCATAGAGAAAGTCGTCACGCTGTAAGTCTTGTTGGTATTTTTGCCAAGGAGTCATGATAGTAACGGCGTACAAAGAGGTAAATTTTCGCGCTATCTTAACACGGCTCATAACAAAGCGTATATTTGGCTAAGAAAGTTTTCAGAAGGGGAAATCTATGTCCACTATTACTTGGATTGGAGTAGTAATCATTATCGCCATTGGCAGTTTCTTTGTTGGTGGCTTGTTTACAAAAAAACGCTTTAAGCAGGAAGAATTAGAGCAACAGGCTGAAAAAGCACAAAACGAGCTGGAACAATATCGCCAGGATGTTGCCGATCACCTGGATAGCACCAACAAACTGATCAATAAATTAAAAGACAACTATGAGCAATTGGCTCACCATGTACAGCAAAGCGACCATTTATTGCTGAGCAAAAAAGACCTGGATGACAGCCAGCCGTTTTTCTCTAAAGAAACCACGGAACAATTGCAGGCATCATTAAGTCAGCGCCCCGAGCGTCACTCCAGCAACATGGTCCATGACAGTCAGCCGGCCGACTATGCCGCCGGTGAATCCGGACTGTTTCGCGGCAAAAAAACGGATGTTGAACAAAGACAACCTGCCTGATAAATAAGCAGTCGTTACACCCTTGAGGAACTAATTTAACATCCCCATAGTCAGTATAGAAAATAGCTTTATAGGTACCGGGCTGCTTCGCGGCCCTCTCTTTTGGAGTTTGTCTATACTATGAAAATGAAATTATCAGTTCTCAGTGCCGCAATTTTATCGGCCACCTTTTTTATGCAGCCCGGCCTTGCCGAGGCAAAATTACCCGTTGCCCTTGATGGTCAACAACTCCCCACCCTAGCACCAATGCTAGAGCGCGTAACACCTGGCGTGGTCAGTATTCGCGTTTCCGGTTCCAAGGAAGTCCGCGGTCGTGTCGACCCATTCGACTTCTTCTTTGGCCGCCCTCAGCCTCGCTCGCAAAAGCGCCCTTTTAGCGGCTTAGGCTCAGGCGTGATCATAGATGCCGATGAGGGTTATATAGTTACCAATAACCATGTTATCGATGATGCCGAAGAAATGCTGGTAACCTTAGAAGACGGTCGCGAGTTTACCGCCAAGTTGATTGGCGCCGATAAAGAGTCGGATATTGCCCTGTTGCAAATCGAAGGCAAAAACCTGACCGAAATTAAACTGGCCGACTCAGACAAGCTGCGCGTCGGCGACTTCTCCGTGGCCATAGGCAACCCTTTCGGTTTAAGCCATACGGTTACCTCAGGTATTGTCAGTGCTCTTGGCCGTAGCGGCCTTAATATTGAAGGGTACGAAGACTTTATTCAAACCGATGCCGCCATCAACCAGGGGAACTCGGGCGGTGCCCTGGTGAACCTTAAAGGCGAGCTGATCGGTATTAACACCGCCATCCTCGGCGCCTCAGGTGGTAACGTTGGCATTGGCTTCGCCATTCCCTCGAACATGATGAAGAACCTAGTCGATCAAATCATCGAATTTGGCCAGGTGCGTCGTGGCTCATTGGGGATCTCCGGGCGTACTCTGGATGCCGGCTATGCCGAAGCCCTGGATCTGGATGTAAAACGCGGCGCCATGGTTGAACGCGTAGTCGAAGACTCGGCCGCTGAAAAGGCCGGTATTAAGGCGGGCGATGTGATCATCAGCGTTAATGGCAATGATATTCGCAGCTTCCAGGAGCTACAGGGCAAGATAGCGACCCTGGGCGAAGGTAAGAAAGTGGAGATCGGCCTCTATCGTGACGGCGATGAAATCGAGGTGGACGTCACCCTAGCCGCCGCCGGTGATATCGCCAAAGAAGCAGCGGAAGTGCATCCAGCCTTGGCCGGTGCCGAGCTTGAGTCGGGCAAACGTAACGGCGTCAAAGGCGTGATAGTCAATAGCGTCGATCCCCGCTCGGTTGCCGCCCGTATCGGCTTAGAAGAAGGCGATATCATCACCCAGGTGAATCGTCAGCGCGTAGAAACTGTGCGTGAGCTAACCAGCACCATAGCCGATATTAACGGCAATATAGTGCTAGTAGTGCGCCGCGGTAACAGCACCTTCTTCGCGCCTATTCAGTAGCCATAGCTTCTACTTGTAACAATTCAACAGCGGCGCCCTTGCCGCTGTTGTTACTTCTGTGCCATCATTGTTAGTTCAACAAACTAATAATAATTATTAATTTCGTGCTAAAACAAATTAGATTTGTGCTCGTGCCGCTACTGAGCGGTTTGGGGCTCGCCTTTATTATGGTGCTGGCCACCCCCACGCTTCGGGATGCCTTACTACCACTGTTAGCAAGCGACGGCTTTAGCGGCTCGCATATGAGCTACGCCACTGCCGTAAAACGTGCCGCACCGGCTGTGGTCACGGTTTACTCCGAACGTATTTCTACCCAACCTCGCTATATGCAACAGCAAAACACGGTATCGGAAATAGGCTCCGGCGTTGTAATGAGCGCCGATGGTTATATTCTTACCAACTACCATGTTATCAATAGCGCCGATGTGATCATGGTGATGCTCAGCGATGGCCGTCACTTTAGCGATGTGCAACTGGTGGGTTTTGATACCGTCACCGATCTGGCCCTGTTAAAGATAAACGCACAAAGCCTGCCTACCATTCCCATAGACGAAGCCTTTTCACCTCAGGTTGGCGATGTTGTGCTGGCCATAGGTAACCCCTTAAATCTGGGGCAGACCATTACCCAAGGCATTATCAGTGCCACGGGCAAGCAGCGACTCACCGATAGCTCACACTCCAGCCTGTTACAAATGGATGCCGCTATCAATGTCGGTAACTCGGGTGGCGCCCTGGTTAATTCCCACGGCGATCTGGTGGGTATTACCTCGGCCCAGTTTAAAACCCGCAGCAACCTGGATATTCAAGGGATCTTTTTTGCCGTGCCCTACTCCTTGGCCAAAGACGTGATGGATAAACTGATCCGCTACGGCCGCGTGGTGCGCGGTTATATGGGTATGGATGTCACAGCCGTAGATAAACAAGGGCGCGATGTCACCAATAATAAGATGGCCATTGCCGGCATGCGCATCAATAAGCTCGACCCCTTGGGGCCTGCCTGGCAAGCGGGTATAAAAGAAGGCGATATAGTTATTCGTATGGGTGGCCACTCGGTCAGCAATATACAACAAAGCCTTGAGCGTATTGCCAATACTAACCCGGGCACCGAACTGGAAGTCGAACTCTACCGCGATGGCGAGCTACATAAGCTCAAGGTTACCGTGGCCGAGCTGGAAACTCGCATGTAATGCAATTGACAATAAAAAAGCTGCCATCGGCAGCTTTTTTATTGTTCGCTATTTGTTAACTCGCTTACGCGCTTAATATTTGCGCCTAACGCGCTCAGCTTATCTTCGATATGCTCATAGCCTCTATCAACATGATAGATGCGATCCACACGAGTTTCGCCCTCGGCGATAATGCCGGTCAGAATCAAACTGGCCGAGGCACGCAAGTCCGTGGCCATCACTCGCGCACCGCTTAGTTTCGGGGTATCACCACAAATGGCAGTATTGCCCTCAAGGCGAATGTCTGCGCCCATGCGCTGCAGCTCAGGCACGTGCATAAAGCGGTTTTCAAAGATGGTCTCTGTGATAATTGCACTACCCTTGGCTACCACGTTTAGGGCGGTAAACTGGGCCTGCATATCGGTCGGGAAACCTGGGTGCGGTAAGGTTTTAATGTTTACCGCTTTCAGTTCACGCTCACGCATATCCAGATAAATGGTATTTTCGGTGACCTCAATATGGGCATTGGCTTCACGCAGCTTTTCTAGCACCGGCTCTAGGCTCAAATGATCTGTGTTCTTACAGAGGATATCGCCTTTAGCCATGGCTGCAGCAACCAAGAAGGTGCCGGTTTCGATACGATCCGGTAAGATGGAGTGCTCGCAACCACCTAGACGCTCAACCCCTTCAATCTCGATGCGGCTGGTACCGGCACCGCTGATCTTGGCGCCCATATTATTCAGGTACTTAGCAAGATCGCTGATTTCAGGTTCGCGGGCGGCATTTTCCAATATGGTTTTACCTTCCGCTAGGGTTGCTGCCATCAGCAGGTTTTCCGTAGCGCCAACACTCACGGTATCCATAAAGATTTCCGCGCCTTTAAGACGGCCATCAACCTGTGCGTGGATATAGCCGTTTTCCACTTCAATCTGAGCACCCATGCGGCGCATGCCTTGAATATGGATATCGACCGGACGGGCACCTATGGCACAACCGCCAGGCAAAGAAACCTGAGCCTTACCAAAGCGAGCCAATAAAGGACCTAGCGCCAATACCGAGGCGCGCATTTGCTTTACCAACTCATACGGCGCCACTATGCTGTCAACCGTACCACCATCGACAATAAGCTTGTCGTCTTGCCAATACACCTCGGCACCCAGCTCTTTTAGCAGGGCTTCCGTGGTAGTGATATCGCGTAGTTTGGGAACATTGCTAAAGCAGCTTTTAGAGTCTGCTAATAGGGCTGCGAATAGAATGGGCAGGGCGGCATTTTTCGCCCCGGAAATGGTCACCTCACCGCTTAACGGGGTGCCACCTTGAATAATAAAATGGTCCATTGCTGTGCCTGTTATTGCGGAAGGATAAATTTGCGTTCACGCTGCCACTGTTCTGGCGTAAAGGCACGAATAGTCACAGCATGTATGGTGCCATCTGAGATTTGCTCCATCAGTGGCTTATAAACCAACTGCTGTTTTTTAACCGGGGTTAACCCGTCAAAGCAGTCACCCACGGCTATCACCTGATAGTGGGTACCTTCAACTTTAACTATTACTTCTTCGAGCCCTAGCTCGTCTTTCAATAAAGCTTCAACTTGACTGCTTTGCATTATTCTCACTCAAAAATTTTGTCGACCTGACCCAGTTGCATCAACTTTTGCAGCTGTTCAGGGATATGCTGTAGTCGCAACTCTTTACCTTGCTTATGAAGCTGCGACAAGCTGTCTAATAACCAGGCCAACCCAGCGGTATCAACGTGACTAACGTCATTTAAATCCAGTGCTACCTTGGTACTGCTACTAGCAAGCAGTTGCTGTACTAAGGTCTTATCGGCAACACTATATCGGGTTAATTCACCACTGAGTGTAAACTGGTCATCACTTTTTTGTGATAAGGTCAGGCTACTCATTGCCACCTTCACCACGAAACTGAACTGGCAGTTTACTTTTCTTCTCTAGTAAATCAATGACATGTTCAATGCCTTCCTGGCGTAAAATGCCATGCAGCTCACTTTGTTTGGCATCAAGCAGGCTAATGCCTTCGGCTATCATGTCATAAGCGCGCCATTGATTGCTATTATCCTTACGCACTTTAAAGCCAATATCAATGTCTGGCTTGCCTGGGTCTTTAATCGTGGTTTTCACCACTACCACAGTTTCATTACCAAACTCTTTCGCAGGATCGAATTCCACGGTTTGGTTAGTGTATTGGGTAAACACACCGGCATAAGTGGCTACCAGGTAATCCTTAAACACATCCATAAAACGCTTAATATTGTCGATCGCCTGCTTTTTTTCCTCAGGGTCTTCGATATTGCGCGCCTTTTGAATATAGCTTGCCAGTACACGATAAGAGGCATACTTATAATCGACATAAGGAAGAAGCTCTTCTTCCACTATCACTTTTAGATGTTCTTTATCGGCGGCAATCTTGCTCTGGTCATGTTCGATACGCTTAAAGGTTTGATCGGCAACCTGGCGCACCATTTTATATGGATCGCTTAAATCGACTTCCGCCGCCTGCGCCTGGGGCGCCAGCAGTAAAAACAATCCTGCTACGAAACTGAAAACCTTATCCATAACTGCTACTCGCTACCTTGATTGAATAGAAACTGGCCAATTAGCTCTTCCAACACCAAGGCTGACTTGGTATCGGTGATCATATCGCCGTCCTTTAACGCTTTTGACTGCACACCAAAAATGGCGTCAATTGATAACTCATCATCTTGTTGCGACTCAGCCACGGCATTGCCCAAACAGGCCTGCTGCGCTTGGTTGCTGGCAATAGCCGGGTTAATACCCAAGTACTGCTCACCTAAAATGCCAGATGTAAGAATAGACACCGAAGTGGCATCGGAAAACTTACATTCATAGGCGTTATCTATGGCCATATAGACCACAGGCACAAACTCACTAGGGTGCACCTGAATAGTTTCAACACGGCCGATAACTACCCCGCCCACCTTGATAGGTGCTCGAGTTTTTAGTGATCCTATATTTTCAAACTTAGCCTGCAATGAATAAGTGCCATTACTGCCGCTTAAACCGGCATTTGCCACCTTGAGCGCCAACATAACGAACGCAGCAACGCCCATAGAGACAAACAAGCCGACCAAAATTTCAATTGTTCTCGAATTCATGGTGTTAATCCTTTAGCCGCCAAACATTACGGCGGTCAAAATAAAATCGAAGCCAAGCACGGCCAGTGAAGAATGGACAACGGTTTCCGTTGTCGCTTTGCTGATCCCTTCCGATGTGGGGACGCAATCATAACCCTTGTATAAGGCTATCCAGGTCACCACCAGGGCAAATACACAGCTTTTAATTAGGCCGTTAAGTATGTCTTTCTCGAACGACACCTGCGACTGCATAATTGACCAGAAACTACCGCGGTCAACGCCAAGCCAGTCAACGCCGACTAAATGCGCTCCTAAAATAGCCACCGCAGAGAAGATGAGTGCCAGCGCCGGCATGCTGATCATACCCGCCCAAAAGCGTGGAGCAATCACCCGCTTTAATGGGTCCACCGCCATCATTTCCAAACTGGTAAGCTGCTCTGTGGCCTTCATCAAACCGATTTCTGCGGTCAAGGCACTACCGGCGCGTCCGGCAAATAAAAGCGCCGTCACTACAGGGCCGAGTTCACGCAGTAGGCTCAGTGCCACCAAGGGGCCCAAACTGTCTTCAGCGCCATAATCAACCAGTACGGTATAGCCTTGCAGGGCTAATACCATGCCGATAAACAAGCCGGATACCACAATAATAATCAGGGATAAAAAACCCACCATGTAAAGCTGGCGGATCAGCAGCGGCGTGCCCTTACGAAAGTTAGGCATGCTTAATAAGGCGCCCAACAGCATGTAAGTAGCACGGCCCATAGAGGCGAAGCGGCTCAGGGTTTTATGCCCCAGGCGCTGCCAAAATTCGAGCAAGGCTGACATTATGACATTAACTCCTGCTCATAAGGCTGAGCATCAAAATGAAATGGCACAGGACCATCAGACAAGCCCTGTAAAAACTGCTGCACCAGAGGTGATTCATGCTGGCGCAGCTCATCCGGGCTGCCACAGCCTATCACCCCTTTTTCAGCGATGATGATCACATGATCGGCAATGCTCATCACCTCGGGTACATCATGGGTAACGATTAAGGACGACAGCCCAAGGACATTATTAAGCGAGCGGATCAACTTCACCAGCACGCCCATGGAAATGGGGTCTTGTCCGGCAAACGGCTCATCGTACATGATAAATTCTGGGTCCAGGGCAATGGCACGGGCTAGTGCTGCACGACGGGCCATACCGCCAGAAAGTTCGGCCGGCATCAAGTCTTTGGCACCGCGCAGACCCACGGCTTGCAGCTTCATCAAGACAACAAGACGGATCAATTCTTCGCTTAGTTGTGTATGTTCACGCAGCGGAAAGGCGATATTGTCGTACACCGACATATCGGTAAATAAGGCGCCACTTTGGAACAGCATGCTCATTTTCGTGCGCGCCTTATACAGCGCCGCGCGATTCATGCTAGGAATACTTTGACCTTGAAAAAGAATATCGCCACTATTTGGCTTAAGCTGACCACCGATCAGCCGCAGCAAGGTGGTTTTACCTATACCACTGGGGCCCATAATCGCAGTGATCTTCCCCTTGGGAATGGTTAGGCTCATATTCTGATAGATAACACGTTCCGCGCGTTTGAAGGTAACATCCTTGATTTCAACGATTGGTTGCGACAAGTCGCTCTCCCACTATTTTTCCGTCATGTGACCCGACATTTTAAAGTTTTTTTGCGCCGAGGGAAAAAAGAATCTGTAAAAATTTGTAAGATCATTCAACAAAGCTGTAATGACGACAAATTAGGTGCGTTTTTTTACACAATTACAACGGCTTTTGATACTATTTGCGCCAGTATTTTTTCTAACTCATTGGCTTTGCACTCATGCTCACTTCTTTTGCCATTCTCGTCGCCGGTTTTGTCGCTCTCGTTTGGAGTGCCGACCGCTTTGTCTTTGGCGCCGCGGCTTTAGCACGCAACCTTGGCGTACCCGCTTTAATCATAGGTTTAACCGTAGTCGCCATGGGCTCTTCTGCCCCGGAGATGATGGTATCAGCGTCGGCAGCACTGGCTGATAAAACCGATACTGCGGTGGGTAATGCGGTGGGCTCAAATATTACCAATATTCTGCTGGTGCTGGGTATCACTGCTCTATTACGCCCGCTGTCGGTGTCCTCGGTGACAGTTAAACGGGAAATGCCCTTAGCTTTTGTAGTCTCAATAGCCGCCTGGTACATGTTTACCGACAACTATTTTTCCAGTGTAGAAGGCTGGTTGCTACTAGCCGGCTTTGTCGCCTTTATCACTTTTCTTATCATTATTTCGCGCCAGCAAAAAAATGCCGAGGACGACCCCTTTGTCAGCGAAGCCTGTGATGAAATCCCTAAAGATGTGAGCACCAAAGCCGCCTCCCTATGGTTGATTGTGGGCCTGATACTACTGCCAGTCAGCTCGCATTTTATCGTTTCTTCGGCGGTGGAAATCGCTCAATTCTTTGGTCTTAGCGACCTGGTTATCGGCCTTACCATTATCGCCATTGGTACCAGTTTACCTGAGCTTGCCGCCTGTGTAGCCGGCGTGTTGAAAAATGAAGACGACCTGGCCCTAGGTAATATCGTTGGCTCAAACCTGTTCAATATCCTTGCCGTGCTTTCCCTTGCCGGTATTCTTAACCCAGCGGTGATTGACCCGGCCGCAGCCAACCGCGATGCCCTGGTAATGATAGCCGCGACCATAGTATTAATTGCCATGAGTTTGAACTTTCGTGGTGCCAGACGCATCAACAGGTTAGAAGGAGGCATGTTGCTGGTCGCATTTTTTGCCTACCAAGGATATATTTTTAGTCAGATAGCATAGAGTAAGCGTATATGACACAAAGCTACATCGCTTCCGCCCAGCGGGTGATAGAGACAGAAGTTCTTGCCCTTCAAGAGCAGCTGCAACATCTTGACGAGCAGTTTATTCAGGCCTGTGAACTAATGAAGGCCTGCACCGGGCGCATTATAGTGGTCGGCATGGGCAAGTCTGGTCATATCGGCAACAAGATAGCCGCCACTTTGGCGAGCACAGGCACCCCGGCCTTTTTTGTGCACCCGGGAGAAGCCAGTCACGGCGATTTAGGCATGATCACCGCCCAGGATGTGGTGTTATTAATCTCTAACTCCGGCGAGACTCATGAGATTGTCAGCATCATCCCTGTAATTAAGCGCATTGGTGCAACCTTGGTGGCCATGACAGGGAATACCCAGTCAAGCATGGCCACCCTGGCAGATCTACATATCTGCATCGGCGTTTCTCAGGAAGCCTGCCCCTTGGGCCTGGCTCCCACCGCCAGTACCACGGCCACTTTAGCCATGGGCGATGCCATCGCCGTTGCCCTGCTCGAAGCCAAGGGCTTTACCGCCGATGATTTTGCCCTGTCCCACCCCGGCGGCAGCCTGGGTAAACGTTTATTGCTAACGCTTAACGACGTTATGCACAGCGGCGACAGCGTGCCACGCTCACATCAATCGCAAAGCATTAAAGAAGCCTTGTTGGAGATTTCCAGCAAGGGTCTGGGCATGACGGCGGTAATCAATGACGAACAACAGCTGGTTGGCCTCTTCACCGATGGCGACCTGCGCCGCGTGCTGGAGCAGCGCATAGATATACATAGCACCACCTTACTTGAGGTGATGACACCAAATTGCACCACGGCCACCGCCAATATGCTGGCCGCCGAGGCGCTTAATATCATGGAGCAAAAGCGTATCAACGGTCTTATCGTCATCGACCAAGACTCTCGCCCCATTGGCGCCCTGAATATGCAAGACCTACTGCGGGCGGGAGTGATTTAATGCAATTTTCCGATTTGTATCAGCCCATAGAGCAAGATGCCTGGCAAAGAGCTCAGGCGGTAAAATTACTTATCTGCGATATCGACGGCGTGTTTTCCGACGGTCGTATCTATTTGGGCAATCAGGGGGAAGAACTCAAAGCTTTCAACACCAAAGACGGCTTTGGCATTAAGGCTTTATTGAATAGCGGCACCCAAGTTGCGGTGATCACCGGCCGCCAGTCACAAATAGTGCAAACCCGCATGGAAAGCCTGGGCGTCCCTTATATTTATCAAGGCCGAGAGCATAAGCTCGACGCCTACGGCGAACTCAAGCAAACCCTTAATCTGAGTGATGAGCAGATTGCCTATATAGGTGATGATGGCCCGGATTTACCGGTAATGGAAAAGGTAGGTTTTGCCGTGGCCGTTAATGACGCCCATCCTTTGGTGAAACGTATTGCCCATTACACCACAATGCTGCCAGGCGGCTTTGGGGCAGTGCGTGAACTAACTGACCTGCTGATATTGGCCAAGGGCGGCAGCCTGGGCACTGAGGGTACCAGCTCATGAATATGGCGCGGGTGCTGATATCCATCGTTTTTATTGCGCTTATGGCCTGGCTATGGGCACCCTATTATATGCAATCGGAAAAAACGGTAACAAGCAGCAGCGATACCATTTCTATCCCGGATTATATTGCCACCGGACTTAGACAAAGCAGCTATAACGATCAGGGGGCGTTAAGCCACACAGTTTATGCTGAGCATATGGAACTCTTCGACGAGCTGGGTTTTACCCACTTCAAGAAGCCGGTATTTACTCTCTATAACGAAGGTGAACGCTGGCGTGTAACCGCCGATGAAGCGACACTCTACAATAACAATATTTTGATCTTGGAAAGCAACGTCATCGCCACCAATTTAATACCAGGGGCAATGATCGAAAAGGTCCAAGCAGCAGCTATCCAAATAGACATTGGTGCCCAACGTATGGAATCGGAGCAAAGTGTTGAGCTCAGGGGGCCAGATCTCCTGATCACAGGTCAGGGCTTGAAAGCGGATATCAATACAGAGATAGTGGAACTAATAAAACATACGCGAACGGTATATTATGACCAGTAAATTCAAAGCATTAATCATAGGTTTGGGGTTCGGAATTGGGGCTGTAAATGCCTGGGCGGAACAACCGAGCACGGTGACGGAAGTACAGATCGACGCCGATAAACAGCAGGCGCTGATCAAAGAAAATATCACCATTTTTGATAAAAATGTACACATTGTTCATGGTCAACGAGAAATCAAGGCGGATCGCCTTGAGGCCCACCGTCGCCCTGAGTTAGGTGATAACAAGCAGTTGCTGATTGCCACCGGCAACCCAGCCATCTACAGCGAAACCATGGAAGATGGTACGCAAATCACCGCTTCTGCCAAGGAAATCCGCTACGATGTAGCTACGCAAATGCTGCAGATTTCCGGCACTGCAAAAATAGCCATGGCCGATCAACAGATAATCGCCGAGACAATCAGCTATGATATAAACAAGCAGCTGATCAGTGCCGAAAAAGATAAAGATTCGAGCACTCGCGTAAGAACCACGCTCACACCGCAAAATGATGAGCAAGAAGAGAAGGAACAACCATGACCACGCTGAAGGCGCAAAAGCTGGCAAAAAGCTATAAGGGCCGTGAAGTGGTCAAGGATGTGGGCCTGGAAGTCAAAGCTGGCAGCATAGTCGGCCTGCTTGGCCCTAACGGCGCCGGTAAAACCACCACCTTCTATATGATCGTTGGCCTGGTGCCAAGCGACAAAGGGGTGATCAGCATAGACGAACAGGATATCACCCTGCTGCCCATGCATTCTCGCGCCCGTTTAGGCATAGGTTATTTGCCGCAAGAGTCTTCGATTTTCCGTAAATTGACCGTTTATCAGAACCTGATGGCCATTTTGGAAACCCGTAAGGATCTGGATAAAAGCGGCCGCGAGCGCGAGCTTGAAGGCCTGCTGGACGAGTTTAATATTCAGCATATTCGCGACTCCTTAGGCATGGCGCTTTCCGGCGGCGAACGTCGTCGCGTGGAAATTGCTCGCGCCTTAGCCGCTAACCCGAAATTTATTCTGCTCGACGAACCTTTTGCTGGTGTTGACCCTATTTCGGTGCTAGATATTAAGAAAATCATTGAACACCTCCGCAACCGTGGCATCGGCGTCCTTATCACCGACCACAATGTGCGCGAAACATTAGATGTATGTGAAACTGCCTATATCGTCTCCCATGGCGAGCTAATCGCATCAGGAACTCCCCAACAGGTATTAGCAGATCAAACCGTACGCGATGTATATTTAGGTGAGCAGTTTAGACTTTAATTACAAAAGGATTGTTAGAGTACATGAGGCAATCATTACAGCTGCGCCTAGGCCAGCAATTAACAATGACCCCCCAATTGCAGCAGGCTATCCGCCTGTTGCAGCTCAGTACTTTGGATCTCCAACAAGAAATTCAAGAAGCACTTGATGCCAACCCCTTGCTCGAAATCGAAGAAGAGCATTACGGCGATAACGACCTGCCGCGCGATAAAAACTCGGCGGCTGACAGTGATAGTGACACCCAAAACAGCACAAGCAATCAGGACGAAGTTGAAAGCGGCGATGCCCTCAACAATGACTCGATCAGCGATGATCTGCCCATGGATGTATCCTGGGACGAGTATATCAGTGCCGCACCGGTCGCTTCATCTGGGCCCATGCCAGATGATGAGTCTATTTATCAAGGCGAAACCACGGAAACCCTGCACGACTACCTGATGTGGCAATTACGCCTCACCCCTTTTAGCGCCATAGATGAAGCCATTGCCACCGCGATTATCGAAGCCATCGACGACAACGGCTTACTTACCGTTAGCACCGAGGACTTGCTCGACAGCATCAACCATGATGAGCTGGAAGAAGAGATTGAACTCGACGAAATAGAGGCCGTGCTTAAGCGAGTTCAAATGTTTGATCCTATAGGTATTGGCGCTCGCTCACTACAAGAGGGCTTGTTGATCCAGCTCAATCAATTTTCATCTCAAACCCCTTGGCTTAACGAGACGAAAGAGGTAGTTTGTAACTATATTGATTTGCTTGGTAACCGTGACTACCGCACCTTAATGAAAAAGACTAAGCTTAAAGAAGCGCAGTTAAAAGAGGTGATGACACTGATACACAGCCTGAATCCCAAGCCCGCCGCGACCATAGTACGCGAAGAGTCGGAGTATGTGATCCCGGATGTATCGGTGAAGAAGGTCAAGGGTCGCTGGAAGGTGGAATTAAACCCCGATAGCATGCCGAAGATACGTGTGAACGATCACTACGCATCCCTGGGTCGCAACTGCAAATCACAAAGTGACAGCCAATTTATTCGCTCTCACTTGCAAGAGGCAAAATGGTTTATAAAGAGCCTGGAGCAACGCAATGACACCTTACTTAAAGTAACTAATTGCATTGTGCAGCAACAACAGGCATTCTTTGAACATGGCGAAGAAGCAATGAAGCCAATGGTCCTTAACGACGTTGCAGAAATGGTGGAAATGCACGAGTCGACTATCTCTCGTGTTACCACACAAAAATACATGCACACGCCACGTGGGATCTTTGAGTTAAAGTACTTTTTCTCCAGCCATGTGAATACCGAGAATGGAGGTGAATGCTCATCCACAGCGATTAGAGCATTGATCAAAAAGCTAGTAGCCGCGGAAAATCCTGTAAAACCGTTAAGCGATAGCAAGATTACCGACATACTAGCAGAGCAAGGAATCAAAGTGGCTCGACGGACGATTGCAAAATATCGTGAATCGTTGGCCATACCACCGTCAAATCAACGTAAAAGCTTGATATAGACGTTAGACAAGAAGGAAAATGCTTATGCAATTAAATCTTACCGGTCGTCATGTAGAAATCACAGACTCTCTTCGCAACTATGTAAATAGTAAATTTGCCAAATTAGAGCGTCACTTTGACCACATTAATAATGTGCATGTTATTCTCGATATCGAGAAATTGAACCAAAAAGCAGAAGCAACTCTTCATGTAAACGGCGGCGAACTGTTTGCCACCGCAGAGCATCAGGATATGTACGCGGCGATCGATGGCTTAATTGACAAATTAGACCGCCAGGTAATCAAACATAAAGAGAAATTGTCTCGTCATTAAAATGAGCTTAGATTTACTTTTTTCCAAGGACTGCAGCAAGGCTGCGGTCCTTTTTAATAGCAAAAAAAGAATGTTGGAATACCTCTCTCAGGTAGCACACCAACATATCCCCCACCTCAGTGAGCAAGCCATACTGGACTCCCTTCTGGCTCGTGAAAAGCTTGGCAGCACTGGCATAGGAAAAGGGGTGGCTATTCCACACGGTCGCCTTGAAGGCATAGAGAACACCCTAGCCATTATTGTCACCAGTCGTGAAGCAATCAATTTTGACGCCATCGACAATCGCCCCGTGGATATTTTTGTGGCGCTGCTTGTACCAGGCGATCAATGCGAACAACATCTCAAGACCTTGGCGAAAATTGCTGATAAACTTAAAGATAAACAATTATGTAAGCAGCTAAGATCGGTCACCAGCGACCAGGAACTGTACCAGTTAATGGTTGTATAAGGCGCGACACGGAAAGTTCGGCTGAATGTACGGCTGAAAAGCCCGATTGATAAGTTCGAGTGTTTAACTTTAATGCCAGCATCTGGCTCGGCAAGGAGTGGATAAGTGGATTTAATTATTGTCAGTGGGCGCTCCGGTTCGGGTAAATCCGTCGCCCTGCATGTACTTGAAGATCTCGGCTACTACTGTGTCGATAATATCCCAGTCAACCTATTGCCCTCCCTAGTGCGCAGCGTGTCCGACAATTACGATAAAATTGCCGTCAGTATCGACGTTCGCAACCTTCCTAAAGAAGAACAAGAATTCAGCGATTTACTCGGTTACCTACCAGAGTTTTCACAACCGACACTCTTTTACCTAGACAGTGACGAGCAGACCCTGATCAAACGTTTCTCGGAAACCCGGCGCCTGCACCCCTTGTCGATGCAAAACCTGCCCCTGGACTTGGCCATACGCGAAGAAAAAAAACTACTGGATGTATTGATCACTCATGCCAACTTTATCATAGACACCAGTGAGTTAAGTGTGCACCAGTTGGCCGAGACGATACGTGAAAAGGTATTGGGTAAAAAAGACAAGCAACTGCTTATTACCTTCGAGTCTTTTGGTTTTAAACACGGCATACCAAAAAATGCCGACTATGTATTCGATGCCCGCTTTTTACCTAACCCACATTGGGAGCCGGAGCTTAAGCCCTTAACCGGCCTCGACCAACCGGTCAAAGACTATCTTGCCAGTCAAGGCATAGTACAAAAATTTACCTGGCAAATTCAAACCTTTATGCAAACCTGGTTGCCACACTTAGAGCGCAATAATCGCAGCTATCTGACCATAGCCATAGGCTGCACCGGTGGTCAGCACCGCTCCGTGTATCTGGCGCAAACTCTGGGCGAGCGCTTTATGGACACCCACCCTAACGTGAAAATTCGCCACCGCGAGCAGGAGGGTTAGACTTGATGGAAGCCACCTTTGTTATTCAAAACAAGCTGGGGTTGCACGCCCGTGCCGCCTCACAGCTGGCACAATTGGCAATGAACTTTGATGCTAAGATCACCCTGTACCAGGGGGAGAAAAGCGCCGAGGCCGACAGCGTCCTCGCCTTACTCTTGCTCGAAAGCGGCCAAGGTAAAGAAGTCAAAGTGGTGTGCGAGGGCAGCGACGAAGAAGGTGCGCTCGCCGCCATTGGGAAGTTAATCGCAGAAAAGTTTCACGAACAAGAATAACCCCTCATTTACCTTTGGTATCTTAGTCTGAGTTAAGGTAAACTTACTAAGCGCTTGTAAGTGCTCGCTTATCAGTGCGTTTCTTCCATTTTTATCGACAAGGGATGCCTATGCCTGAAGCCTATGAACAAGAAAATCCGCTGCAACCACTTCAAGAGATCACTGAAGCACTCAATAGCGGCCAATTTGTTCATGTACGTCGGCTTCTAGCAAAAACAGCGCCCTGCGACACCGCCCTTTTACTCGAATCATCGCCGCATAAAACCCGCTCCAAGCTTTGGGCCTTAGTCGATCCCGACGTTCAGGGTGACGTACTCGAAGAGCTGTCTGAAGACGTACGTCTTAGCATTATTGCGCGCATGGAGCCGGAGCATATTGCCGCGGCGACCGAGGACATGGACGACGATGATCTCGGTGAAGTACTACGAAGCCTGCCGGAGCCCGTTTATAAAGACGTAATCGAGGCGATGGACAGCCAAGATAGAGACAGGGCAACCACGGCGCTGTCTTATCAGGAGCGCTCGGCCGGGGCCTTGATGAACACGGATACCGTGACCATTCGCCCCGACGTTTCCATCGATGTCGTATTGCGTTACCTGCGCCTAAAAGGCGAGCTGCCCGAGGGCACGGATGAGCTCTATGTGGTCGATAAAGACAACTGCTTTTTGGGCTCATTGCCACTGACCGCCTTGCTAACCAATATGCCTGACGCCATAGTGCGTGAGGTAATGGACGAAGAATGCGAAGTCATTCCCATTAGCATGGACGAGTCAGAAGTAGCACAGCTGTTCGAACGTCATAACTGGATCTCAGCCCCAGTAGTGGATGATCAGGCCCATCTGCTCGGTCGTATCACCATTGATGATATCGTTGACGTTATCCGTGAAAGTGCCGAGCACAGCATGTTAAGCCTGGCCGGTCTTGACGATGAAGAAGATACCTTTGCGCCGGTTGTGAAAAGTACCAAGCGACGCTCGATCTGGCTGGGTGTAAACCTGCTTACCGCCATGTTGGCAGCCTTTGTTGCCAGCTTTTTCGAAACCACCCTGGGTATTTTACCCTTCTTAGCCGTACTTAATGGCATAGTGCCGTCCATGGGTGGCGTTGCCGGCTCGCAAACTCTGACCTTGGTTATTCGTGGACTGGCATTAGGCCATATCAATGAGACCAACCAAAAGTTCCTACTGACCAAGGAGCTGGCCATCGGTGCCTTGAACGGCGTACTGTGGGCGATACTTATAGGCAGCGCCATTGCCCTGTGGAAATGGGATCTCACCATAGGCCTGGTGATCGCCTTTGCCATGTTTATGAACCTATTGGCCGCCGGTATCGCCGGTGCAGTGATCCCATTAGTGTTAAAACGCATGGATATAGACCCGGCCCTGGCCGGCAATGTAGTTCTTACCACGGTCACAGATATAGTCGGTATCTTCGCCTTCCTCGGCACCGCTACCTGGTTCTTGATCTAGCCGCTCGGCCTTTACCGCCATGCTTGTAAGTCGGTCTTTGCCGCCATGGATGGCGGTAGTAGAGCAATGCAGGAGCATATTGCCGAAAAAGGCCGACGAAAGGGGAATCGTCTGGCACCATGTCGGCGCAGAGCACCAACCCCCACAGAAAAAGCTGGACTAAAAGTAAACACCAGTGTATCAGCCTGATCCCCTTACATTGTACCCGAAACGCGTTACGAGAAGCGTAATCGCCAGCACGACGCTGGCGAAAACATGCTCGGGACATGGCTGAAAGCGGAAATACAGGAGTGAACAATTTCACTCCTGCCGCTTGAAGGCGACGAGCTCTGCGAGGAGGGGGACCGCACTGTGCATGTGGGTTACCTTCATTTCTCGTAACGCGCTGAGGAAAAAGTGCAATGTTGGGGCGCCTTGGGGTTCTTAGGGGTGGTTGGCGTAAACCACCCCTAAGGTGCCGTCGTCACCACGACAAGTTCTAAATATGAAAAGGCACAGTCAAAATTCATTATTACGCAGCTCAGGAATATCCGTCAGGTATTGCACAAACTCCACCTCAAAACCCGCAGGGTCGATAAAATAGACATTGCGACGATAGGGATTATCTATCCCATCTTTAGCTATAGCGAACCCCGCATGCTGCAAGGCTCTATCACCCCATCGATATCCTGAGTGACATAGGCGAAATGCGCCAAGCCGGGTTGATGTCCTTCCAAGTCACGATTTTCACCCTCGCCGTTATCGTTCAGGGCAATGTAGTGGTAGTCATCGCCAAAGTGCAGCCAATTGCGCGGTTTACCGGACCAGGTACCTTCGCCCTTGCTGCGTACCTGCCAGTGCGGGAAGGCGGCGCGATAAAAACGCAGCGAATCATTGATATCCGTGACCACTAAATTCACATGCTCTAAGTGCATCACTCTCTCCTAATTTAGTTTTCATTTTTTAATTTAGGAAAGACTTTAAAACCTCAACTTAAGTTAAGGTAAAGCACAAAATGAAAAAAAGCGCCCATCAGGCGCTTTGCAATTATTTGCTACAGCAACGAGGATTACTCGCCGGCTATCTGCATTTGCTCAATCAACACTGAGCCGGTAAGCACACCACCGCGCGGGTCGATGTCACCACCTATGCCGACTATGCCCTTAAACATGTCTTTCAGGTTACCGGCTATGGTAATTTCACTCACCGGATACTGAATTTCACCATTTTCAACCCAGAAACCAGCGGCACCGCGGGAGTAATCACCTGTCACTGTATTAACACCTTGGCCCATCAGCTCGGTCACCAATAAACCACGACCCATCTGCTTCAGTAGCGCCTTTAAATCCTGGTGCGTTTGTTCCACCAGCCAGTTATGAATGCCACCGGCGTGACCTGTTGCCGTCATGCCCATTTTGCGCGCCGCATAGCTGGCCAGAAGATAGGTTTTTAGCTCACCGCTGTGAATAATTTCACGGTCCTGAGTTTTTACCCCTTCCGAATCAAAGGGTGACGAGGCAAAGCCTTTAAGCAAGTGCGGGCGCTCACTAATATTAACTATATCGCTGAACACCTTAGTATTTAGGCTATCAAGCAAGAAGCTGGATTTGCGATACAGGGCGCCACCACCAATGGCTCCTACCAGGTGGCCAAACAAGGAGTTAGCGACATCGGCACGGAAAATCACCGGTACCTTCATGGTGCCCAGCTTTTGGCTATTTAATCGCGCCAGGGTTTCGCTGGCCGCTTCCAGGCCCACTTCGCTGGCCGCCTTTAAACCGCCTTGCTCACGGGCTATGGTGTAGGCCGAGTCGCGTTGCATTTGCTCCCCTTCCTGACCTATCACCATGGTGCTGATGCTATGACGGGTGCGCGGGAAACCGGCCAGCATGCCATGACTGTTACCATATACGCGCAGACCTTGGTGGCTGCTAAAGCTGGCGCCATCGGAATTCACTATGCGCGGGTCGAAGTTTAGCGCCGCGTGCTCCGCTTCCTGACAAATTTCAATACCTTGCTCCGGCGTTACCTGCCAAGGATGGTAAAGATCCAGATCCGGCGGGCTCATTTCCAACAACTCAGCATCGGCCAAGCCATTACAAGGGTCTTCCGAAGTGTATTTGGCAATTTCAATGGCTTTTTCCACCACAGAACGCAAGGCTTGTGGACTGAGGTCAGCGGTTGATGCCGAACCTTTTTTGTTGCCCACATAAACACTGACACCTAAGCCACCATCTTGGTTAAATTCGATGGTCTCGACTTCGCCCAAACGGGTGCTCACCGACAAGCCGCTAGTGCTCGACATGGCTGCTTCGGCCGCCGTAGCACCGAGCTTTTTGGCCTGCTCTAAGACTTCACTGACGGCATCTTTTACTTCGTCGATTTGCTGGTAAATCGCCGCAGATTCGTTTTCTTGCATAATTCGTTTCGCTCTTGAATCTAATGACCCTAGCCTACCACAAAGCCTCACACTAATTTAGCGTCAGTTACGCTTTGTTGTTTGTTTCTGCATTGCAGACGTTGTTGTAGCGATTTTATCTGCGCAATTTTCCGACCACTTAGCCAAACGAATTGGTATAATAACGACAAAGTGCATTATTCGAGACCAGTATGGCCAAAAAACCGCAACCCGAAGAAGAGATTATTTACGTATCTAAAAGCGAGCTTAAGCGCGACGCCATGGAATACCATGAGCTAGGCATAGAGATTGCCAATCTATCGAAAAAACAACGAGAGAAGCTGCCGCTTAGCCCCGACTTGGAAGCTGCGATGGAATTGGCCGATCGTTTAAAGGATAAAAAGGACGCCTACCGTCGACACTTAAACTATATTGCCAAAACCCTGCGCAGCACCACCAATGTCGAAGACATTAACCAGGCAATGGCTATTATCACCAATAAGAACAACCAAAAAGACGTGATCATCAATCATATCGAGCAAACTCGTGATGATCTAATCGCCCAGGGCGACGCTGGTCTTAATCCCTTGCTGGAGACCTACCCGCAATTGGAACGCCAGCGCATGCGCCAGCTTATTCGCCAGGCAGCGAAAGAAGTGAAAGATGAAAAACCAGGCAAGGCCTTTAAAGAGCTATTCCAAATTCTTAAAGACTTAATGCTTTAGGGCTTGGCTCTAAAACGCAAAAAGGCAGCCGTGGCTGCCTTTTTTAATACTCAATACGCTTAGGCGGTACCGCCCACGGTAAGCTGATCAATTTTCAGCGACGGCTGACCCACGCCAACCGGTACGCTTTGGCCATCTTTACCACACACACCAACGCCCTTATCAAGTTCAAGGTCGTTGCCAACCATAGAAATCTGCTTCATAACCTCAGGGCCGTTACCTATCAGGGTTGCACCCTTTATCGGCGTGGTGATCTTACCGCTTTCGATCAAATAGGCTTCGGAAGCGGAGAATACGAATTTACCCGAGGTAATGTCTACCTGGCCGCCGCCAAAGTTAGGCGCATAGATGCCCTTATCGACCGAGGCAATAATATCCGCCTGTGAATGTTCACCGGCGAGCATATATGTGTTGGTCATGCGCGGCATGGGCAGATGTGCATAAGACTCACGACGACCATTACCGGTAGGCGCCACACCCATCAGCTTGGCATTATGCTTATCCTGCATATAGCCCTTCAGAATGCCTTTTTCAATCAGCACGTTATAACCGGCAGGCGTACCTTCATCGTCGATATTCAATGAACCACGGCGATCGGCCATGGTGCCATCATCAACCACGGTGCAGAGCTCTGAGGCCACCTGTTGACCTAATTTACCGCTAAAGGCCGACGCCCCTTTACGGTTAAAGTCACCTTCCAGGCCATGACCTACCGCTTCATGCAGTAGCACGCCCGGCCAGCCTGCGCCCAATACCACGGGCATGGTGCCCGCCGGAGCATCTATGGCTTCAAGGTTTACTCGCGCCATGCGCACCGCATCCTCGGCGTAGTGCATCCAGCGCGGCTTACCTTCAACCAGCTCTTTAAAGTAGTGAAAATCTGTGCGACCACCGCCACCGGCACCGCCGCGCTCACGGCGTTCACCCTTGGTCAGCAATACGGAGCAGTTTAAGCGCACCAGTGGGCGAATATCCGTGGCAAAGGTGCCATCACTGGCGGCAATCAAAACCTCTTCATAAACCGCCGACATGGAGCTGACCACCTGCTCAACCTCTGGAGCCAGTTGGCGGATATAGTCTTCCACTTCATGCAGCAGGGCTACCTTGTCCGCATCCTTCATGCTTTGAATGGGCTGCATAGGCTCAAACTGGCGCTTTACATCCTGCTCGCTAAAAACTTGTACCTTGCCATCCTGACCGGCATCGGCAATGCTGCGCGCGGCCATGGCGGCATTATTAATGGCCTCAAGATTGATAGCATCGGAATAAGAAAAGCCGGTTTTCTCGCCGCTGATGGCACGCACACCAACACCGCGTTCAATGTTGTAGCTGCCTTCTTTTACTAGGCCATCTTCCAATACCCAGGACTCGTTATAGCTGGACTGAAAATACAGGTCGGCATAATCCACCTTGTGCTGGTGAATGTAGGCCAGGGCTTTGGCGAGATCATCACGGTCAATCTGACTCTGGGTTAAGAGATTGTGCTCTACTTGGCTCATAAAATTACTTTTCTCGCTTGGCGGTGAGCGGCCATCGGCATGCGCTCACGGCATTGATTTAATTCGTTGCTGTCGAGGGTGGCGCTTATCCAGCCTTGGCCATGATCTAGCTCGGCGAGGATCTCACCCCAGGGCGACACTATCACACTGTGACCATAGGTTTCGCGGCCATTATCATGGCTTAGCTCTGTGCCATTACGGCCATATAAACCGGCGGCCACCACATAGGCCTGGCTTTCAATGGCGCGGGCCCGCAGCAGAGTATGCCAGTGGGCACGCCCGGTGGGCACGGTAAAGGCACTGGGAACAAGCAGCACATCGGCGCCTTGTTGCACTTGCGCCCGATATAATTCACTAAAGCGCATATCATAACACACACTGAGTCCCAGCCGGGCAAAAGGCGTGTCGGCCACCACCACTTGCTCGCCAGGCTGGGTATGCTTGGACTCGCGATAATTGCCCGTGCTGTCGGCAACGGTGACATCGAAAAGGTGAATTTTATTGTACTGGGCGCGCTCGACGCCTTGGTCATCGAAAAGCAAGGAAGCGGCATAATAGCGACCACTGGCGCTCATCACGGGCAGGGTACCGGCGGCCAGCCAAATATTTTCCTCACAGCATAGCTGTGCCAGACGTTGACGCCAGGCTTGATGCTGCTCGGCCACGCTTAGCACCTGCTCACTGTGTTTGGCAAAGCACAACCAGCTTTCAGGTAAGCACACCAGAGCGGGACGCTGTGGTGGCAGTTCAGCTATCAAGGCTTTCACTGAGGCGAAGTTTATTTCCGGGTCGCTTTGAGCGCATACTTGCAGGGCATAAATAATCACTGTGGTTGTGGCTCCAGATCGCCCTCTTGTGGCGGTTCATTTTGCGCCGCCTGAGGCAAGGTTACTTCACGGCTCTTACGGTCAAGCTCAATCACCTCAGGGTCACTCATGGGGCCACGGATCTTAAACTTAATCTCTGAGATCACTCGCGCCGAGTGGATCACCTTATCCAGCGCTAAAGCTGCTAGGCCAGTTACCGGGTTGACCATCCAAGCCACAATAACCGGCAGGCTGGAAGTGACCTGCGGCGCCACCGACAAATCGTAATTAAGAGTCTGGTTATTCAGATCCGCATACCCTTGAATACTTAAATCTGCCGGCACACCATCCATTCTCGTGTCCTTGGTATAGGCAATACCGCTGGCCAGCTGCATACTGCCTTCCATGCTGTTATAGAAAAAGCCCTTGGCGAAAACATCGCGAAAATCCAGTTTCAGTTTACGCACCAATGAGTCCAGGCTCAGTAGTGAAAATACCCGGGCGCCGCCGTCGCTGATCTCGCTTAAATGCCCTTCTCCTAAACCCCATTCGATATTGCCACCTAGGCTGGCGATATCGAAATTATAGGGCGCTCCTTGCCAGTGCAAGGCAAAATCCATACTGGCGTTGGAGTCCTGAACCGTGGAGGTAATATCGAATTCATCGAACAGCTCGCCGATATCATCGCTTTTAAACTCACCTTGAAGCGCCGTTTGCCCGTCTCGCCAGATACCATCGGCGCGTAGAATATGCTCGCCCTTATCGATGACTATGCTTTTAATATTAAGCTGCTGCCCGTCCCCTTCAAAAGCCATGCTGACTTTATCCAGCTGGTATTGATTCAGGCGACAATCGTCGCAATCAAAGCGCACCGCCGGTAGACGTGCTAGCCAGCTAAGGTCTTCCTCAGTCAGCTCAAGCGCTTGCTCTGCCAATGCATTTTCCAGCTCACTCTGGGGCTTTTGTTCCGTATGCACATTGACTCGTAAGTAATCGGCTTGAATATGAATATCGCGCTGCTGCTCCCCCGTAGGGATATCAACACGCGCTCTTAATTCCTTGGCGTTCAGCTTTAAATCCATGGCACCTGGAGTGGGTGTCAGAGTAAATTCCAGCTCGTTAAAGGGCACAGGGCCCAACTGCGCCTGCCCTATCTGCCCAACTACCTTATTGAATTTGGGCATTACCGAGGCGCCGCTCGCAGGGCGACTCGAAACACTGATAATATTGTCGATAACAGGCTGCCAGGCCAACACATCCGCCTTAGGCAGATTTACGCTAACATCAAAGCCCTGCTGATTCAGGCCAAGGTTGTGCTCACCTACGACCAGATGGGCGCTGCTCATCTGCCCATTGCCATTCTCTAAGATGCCATTGAAATACAGCTGACCATCGAGCTCAGCCATAATTAAATTAGAAATATCATCGCCTTGGATCAGCACATTAAGGGGTAATACCTCTTGTGCCTGTTTGTTATAGGGCACCGGTAAACTGCTGCTGATGCCGATAAGATCACTTTGCACATGGGCCTCATAATTAAAGCCTTGAGCACCGAATCTCAGCTGTAACTGGGCATTCAACGGCGTTTTTCCTTGCAACTGAGGCGCCAGCAAGCCATTTAGGTGCTGCTCTAACTTGGCGGTGTCCGCCTCCAGACTCAGCTCAATATTGGTGTTATAGCTGTCGCCTTCCTGCGCCCCTAACAAGCTGATGGTCAGCGGCATACCCTGCCAACTGGCACTGGCCTCTTTGATCTCAATATGATCATTGGCAAAGCTCAAACGACCACGTAAGCCCTCGAGGTTTAAACCGGGTTGTGCCAGATACACAGGGTTGCCGGCAAATTCCACATCACCCTTAGCCAGCACGCCACCATCTTTGAGGTCGATTTGCAGCTGCAATTTCCCGCTAATGCTGCCCTTGGCCTGAATCACATCAAATACGGTCGCCAATGGCTTGGCCAGCGGCGTGTCGGCAAAAAATGGCTGTAATTCAGGGGCATCGACCTGCTCGTCAATATCGATAAACAGGGTGTCGGCATTGAGCAAATCTTCAAGATAGACATGCACGCTGCTGCCAAGACTGAGGTTTAACAATTCCCCTTCCCGGCTGTAGATATCCATGCGCTGATTATCAAAGTTCAGACTTACGCCTATCTCATCAAGAGCCGGCCACTGGGGGGCAAAAGCGAATTTGGCGTTGTCGACCTCGGCCTTAACAACAAAGCGGCCCTGATTTTCGGTATAGGGAAACTCGGCGATCGGCCCTTGCATCAGCACCTGAGCAAAACGCATCTCACCACCTTTGATGGCGCCGTTAAGATAGTCGATCAAATTTTTGTGCATATAGGGCACGGGGAAATAGGCCCCGGCGCTGGCGGCACTGCCACCGCTGATCTCGGCGTATAAATCCAGGTTAGGCTGCGCCTCTAGACGCAAAGCAAATTCGCTCACCAGTTGCAGGTCGTCATTGCTTAAGCGCACATTATCACTTTCAATCGACCAATAATCACCATGGTTATAAAAAGCAATTTCCGCCACCAGTTGCTGATAGGCCAAAGGCTGGCTAAAGGTGTCGCCGGTAAGCAGGTGATTATCACTGCCCTGTACGCTTAACAGGCCTTTTTCATTGGTGATATGTGCTGTGGCACTGAGATCTTGTGCCCCCGGAATACCATGAATACCGGACCAGCCGAGATGCTCGGCAGCAAACCATAAGCGCCATTTATCGGCGTTTTGCCAATGGAAATAACCTTCATTGATAAAGCCTTGCGGCTGGATGGAAAACAAGCCTTGTAAGGCCTCACCCTTGGCCAGGCGAGCAAAAGTGGAGACCATGGAGATATCCAAATCCTGCACCCATACCTGTTGTTCATCGCTAAACAAGCCATCGAAGATCAGCGGTGACCATTGGAATTGCTCGTCGCTAAGTTGCAGCCCGGAGGTACGCACACGCCAGCCCTTGGCTTGCGGGTGAATTCGCACCATGCCTTGCTGCAACTCAAGGTATTCTGCCTGCTCGCCATTGCGCCAGGATAGCTTACTAGGATGAGTTAATACCTGCACATCGGTCAGGCGTCCACCGGCAAAATGCAGCCAGGATTCAATGTTTAAATCCGACTGCAGCTCTTTGAGTTCGGGGCGAAGGTACTCGTTTAACCAGCCGGAAACATCCAGACCTTGGGCCTGTACATAAAGGTCGCCATACACCCCGGCCAGAGTGTCACCGGATATTTTAAGGCGCGCTTCCAAAGAGTTCTGCTCAATACCAGGCAGGCTTACCTGGCCCTCGGCGTAATGGCCATCAATACGGTTTTCCCACACCAGATTCTCCAACAAAATTCGGTGGCTGCTGTTATCAAGACTGATGATACTCAGTTCACTTTCCTCTATGGCAAAATGCCCTGAGGCACCGAGGAAGAGGCTCTCGATCAGCGCTTGCTGCTGCGAGTTATTACTGCTTTTCTCGTTAGTGAATAACTGCCGAGCATCGATCTTGGCCTTAAAACCATGGAGTACAAAATAGTTGGAACGCAACTGCTGATGCAGCAGGGACTGCCACAAATTGATATGGAGTCGGGTTTGCGCCACGCTGACGCTGATAGGCGCGTCGGCATTATCGGCAAAACCCACTTCGTTCACCACCAGGGCCGGGCCATTGCCCTGCCAACTGGCGCTAAGTGAACCTATAGAGATATCGGCGTTAAGCTGCTCGCCAAGAAACTGCTCGACCTGGACACGATAATCGTTGGCATAGGGCAAGCTGTATTTTAGCAGCGACACAAGCACGGCCAACAGCACTAAAATTATGGCGCTGAGTTGCCAAATTTTTGTGACGCAAAAAAAGCAAACCGACCGGGCGTTCACTACATCATCACCACATCGAACTGCTCTTGGCTATACAGGTTTTCGGTTTGAATAATCACTTGTTTACCAATAAAGAGTTCTAGCTCGGCAAGATTGTGATATTCATCGTTTATCAGCGCTTCACTGACGGCCGCAGAGGCGTACACCATAAATTTGTCGGCATCATAGGCGCGGTTGACGCGCACAATCTCACGGAGGATTTCATAACAGACGGTTTCCACCGTTTTCAACGAGCCCCGACCGGCACAGGATGGACACACACCGCAAAGAATATGCTCTAAACTTTCCCGGGTGCGTTTGCGGGTCATTTCTACCAGCCCCAGTGCCGATAAGCCATTGATATTGGCCTTGGCTCTATCCTTAGACAACGCCTGCTCTAAAGAGTGCAATACCCGTCTTTTGTGCTCATCGGAGATCATATCGATAAAGTCGATAATGATGATGCCGCCGAGATTACGCAGGCGTAACTGACGCGCGATAGCACTGGTGGCTTCGATATTGGTGTTAAAAATGGTTTCTTCGAGATTACGATGACCAACAAAGGCACCGGTATTTACATCTACCGTAGTCATGGCCTCGGTCTGATCGATAATAAGATAACCGCCGGACTTCAGCTCTACCTTGCGGTGCAGTGCCTTTTGAATCTCGTTTTCGACATCGAAAAGATCGAAAATGGGGCGCTCGCCGGGGTAATATTCCAATACCTTATGCAGGTGCGGCACAAACTCTTCGGTAAAGCTCACCAGCTCCTGAAAAGTCAGTTTGGAGTCAACACGAATGCGCTCCATATCCTCACCAACGTAATCACGCAGGGTACGAAACGCCAGTTTTAAGTCTTCGTGCAATATGCTTTCTTTGCGCGTTTTTTTACGTTTATCGACTATCTTCAGCCACAGCTTTTTAAGAAATTCGGCATCATGCTTTAGCTCATGCTCACTCGCCCCTTCGGCGGCGGTGCGCACAATAAAGCCACCGTTTTCATCATTGTACTGGGCCACTATACCTTTAAGACGCTGGCGCTCTTCATCACTCTCGATGCGTTGGCTGACACCCACATGGGTGGCATCGGGCATAAACACCAGATAGCGTGAAGGAATGGTGATGTCCGTGGTTAATCGAGCACCCTTGGTGCCAATAGGGTCTTTGACCACCTGCACCATAATATGTTGCCCCTGACGCACCAGCTCGCGAATATCCTGCACCTTTTTCACCGGTTGCTCGTCGAGCCCATCCTCAAAGGTGGCACTGTTGACTATGTCGGAAGCGTGTAAAAATGCCGCTTTATCTAGGCCGATATCAACAAACGCTGCCTGCATGCCGGGCAATACCCGACTCACCTTGCCAAGGTAGATATTACCGACAATTCCGAGGTTGCCGATTCTCTCAACCTGGATTTCTTGCAATACGCCATTTTCAATTAAGGCGACGCGACTCTCACTGGGAGTCACATTGATAAGTAATTCTGAGCTCATGCTAAAATTCAGCTAGTAATTTTTGTGTCTCATACAAAGGTAACCCCATCACCGCAAAATAGCTACCGCTAAGGTGGGTGACAAAAGCGCCCGCACGCCCTTGAATGCCGTAGCCTCCGGCCTTGTCAAAAGGCTCGCCACTTTGCCAATAAGAGGTTATTTCTGCCTCGCTCAGAGTCTTGAAAGCAACCTGGGTGCTGACCACCACACTGCTTGTATGCTCTGTGTCCGCCAAAGCCACCGCGGTCAAAACCTCATGGCTGCGACCACTGAGCAAACGCATCATGGCGGCAAAGTCCTCAAAACCATGGGGCTTACCCATAATTTGCTCGTCGCACACCACTAGAGTATCACTGCCAAGCACAGGGCGGTCATGATAGCCTAGAGCAACACCTGTCTCCGCCTTAAGTCGGGCCAGGCGCTCCACCAGCGCCAGAGCGCTTTCACCGGCAAAGGGGCTCTCGTCCGCATCAACGGAAAACTGTTCAAATTCAACGCCCAGTTGCGCTAAAAGTTCGCGGCGCCGTGGCGACTGCGAAGCAAGATAAATTGGCTTCATGATTAACGGATCCGAAAATGACGGCGGTATTTACGCAACAACAGGAACAACCAAGGCCAACAAATGGCACCGGTTAACACCGGCCACAGGTATTGCGGCGAAAAGTAGACGTCCAAAAGAAAGTGATGGAGCCAGAACTGCAGCAGATGATGTAATGCTAGGAATACGGCTACTAATAAGCCTTGCTGCCAAATGGAAAAATTACGCAGCTTTTGATAATTACTGGCGGTAATGTAAATGGTCACCGCGTAAGTTAGCGAATGCACCCCAAGCGGAGAGCCGGTGGCTAAATCAATGATCAAGCCTGTAAGCCAGGCGGTGCCTATATTGACGCGGTGTGGCAGCGCCAATGACCAGTACATTAAGACCAGAAGCACCCAGTCGGGACGAAACGTTTCCATGGAAATCGGTAAGGGCATCAGCGCCATTACCAGAGAGAAAAAGACGCTTAAGATAATGAGTCCGTATCGCTTACTCATCGATCTTTACCTCTTGCATCTGGGGTGTATCGGTTAACACCAGCAATAGTCGAATGCGATCGAGTTGCGCCACAGGCTGCGCGTAGATTTGCGCAAAGGGACGACCCTCATCGCGATTAATATGAGTCACTACGGCGACCGGATAACCCTCGGGGAAGCGCTCCCCAAGCCCAGAACTCAATAGTACATCACCGATACGAATATCCAGGCTATGCGGCACATGAGAAAGTTTGACGCTGGAGAGCTTGCCCATGCCTTCAACCACGGTGCGCACATTGTTACGTAGCACCCGCACCGGCGTGGCATGAGTGGTATCTGTCAGCAACAAAACGCGACTAGTACTGGCACCCACCTGGATCACCTGGCCGACCACGCCTAGCTCATCTATTACCGCCAAGCCCTCACGCAGACCATCCGAGGTGCCTTTATTGATCACCACCTGGTGGCTGTAAGGATTCGAGTGTACGGATAAAACCTGGGCCACCAGCTTACCTTGCTGCTGTCGTGGATTCGAGCCTAATAAAGCACGCAGCTTTTCGTTTTCCTGCGCCAAAAAGGCATATTGCTGCAGCTGTTCACTTTGCAACAATTGCTTGTTTTTCAGGGCTTCATTTTCTTTGAGCAGTTGCTCACGAGAGGTCAGGTTTTTAGCGCTGGTCGAAAGCAGCTCATAGGGAAGATTGGCCAGGTATAACAAGGGGCTGACCAGGGTATTAAGCGAGGTACGTACCGCTGTGCCGCCACTGGTGTAGCGATCACCAAGAATAAGAATAACACTAAGCACAACTGCGATGGTTAATCGCAGTTGCATTGAAATAGTGCGACCAAATAGTAACTTCATTAGTCGTAGCTAAATACGTCACCACCATGCATGTCGATCATTTCCAGGGCCTTACCGCCCCCACGCGCCACACAAGTCAGTGGGTCGTCGGCTACCACAACAGGAATACCGGTTTCTTCCATTAACAAGCGATCCAGGTCTTTCAGTAGTGCGCCACCGCCAGTCAATACCATGCCGTGGGCAGAAATATCCGATGCTAGTTCCGGCGGCGATTGCTCCAGCGCCACCATTACCGCACTCACTATGCCCATCAATGGCTCTTGCAAGGCCTCTAGGATTTCGTGTGAGTTCAGTGTAAATGAACGCGGTACACCTTCGGCCAGGTTACGGCCACGTACTTCCATTTCTTTTACTTCGTCGGTCTTAAATGCCGAACCTATCTCGTGCTTGATCTGCTCCGCCGTAGCTTCACCGATCAGGCTGCCGAAGTTACGACGTACGTAGTTGATAATGGCTTCGTCAAACTTATCACCGCCGATGCGCACCGATGAAGAATACACCACACCGTTTAGTGAGATAATGGCCACTTCCGTAGTACCACCACCGATATCAACCACCATGGAACCCGTTGCTTCAGATACCGGCAGACCAGCACCAATGGCTGCCGCCATCGGCTCTTCGATAAGATAGACCTCACGAGCACCAGCCCCCATGGCCGACTCGCGAATGGCGCGCTTTTCAACCTGAGTGGCACCACAAGGCACACAAATTAGAACACGTGGGCTTGGGCGCAGAAAATTGTTGTTGTGCACTTGCTTAATAAAGTGCTGCAGCATTTTTTCGGTGACATAGAAATCGGCAATAACACCGTCTTTCATGGGGCGAATAGCTTTAATATTGCCTGGGGTACGGCCCAGCATTTGCTTGGCTTCCGTCCCTACCGAAGCCACACTTTTAGGTCCACCAGCACGCTCTTGACGAATGGCTACTACTGAAGGCTCGTTAAGGACGATACCTTCTTCTTTAACGTAAATCAGGGTATTCGCTGTCCCCAAATCGATCGATAGATCGTTGGAGAAAAGACCGCGGAGTTTCTTGAACATGGGACTGGTTGACCTTTGAAAATTCTTATTATCTGAAAGCTTGACACACTTTACCAATGCAACTGCGTCGCGGCAACATAAAGGTTACCCTGGCCGCGAAAAAACAGCACATTGGGCGCCGTTTCCACACAAGCTTGATAACATTGGCTGACATCTACAAACTACAGGTGATTCGGGTTCAGCATAGCAGCAAACCCTATAAGCCGGCGACAGCGCCACCGCTGGGCGCTTATTATCAGAAGTACGTCTTAACGGTGGCTGACTCGCAACAACCCATAAGGTATCCAACTATTTTTCCAAACTGCTAACGATAACGTTCACGCCAATAAATGATGCGGTCATTGCCGCGGAAACGACCAAAATGTAATATGGCCGCCGGATCGTCATCGGCGTTATTATCCGAGTCCCAGTCCCATAAGAGCCAGTCACTGGCTGGATAGGTTATTGGGTACTCCCCCACCTTACCTTGCGAGTCTGCAAAAATCCCCATATCAACCAGATAACGCCCACCTGAGAGCGAGCCACTGCCGGTGAACACCAGCTCACCACTGCTGTCGATAACCTGGCCGCCCTGATAAGAAGTACAATTATCGTCATTATTGAGCACCCAGCTCCCCCCTTGCCAATACTCTGTGCGCATGGGTAATTGCAAGGGCTCAAACTCACTGCCAAAGTTATTATCTAATGCCAAACGGCCATAACGCATATCTAACATCCCGGCCAACGCCTTGGCGGAGCAGTTTGTACAGGTCGCAACGCTGGCACCGTCCATATCACTATCGACCCAGTCGCGGTTGTCGATTTCGCTGGCAACGGCCAGACCCAATTGGAGCATACTGTAGGGACCGTCGGTTTGCGCTAGGGGCAAGCGTGAAAACAACGCATCCGTGGCGGTCACTTGATACTCACCACGCTGCCAACTGCTAAGCGGCGCTGTCAAACGGGAGCTCAAGTTTGCCATGGGTAGAGCAGTATCTATATTACGGGCAACGTAACTAAACTGGGCACTGCCCAGATACTGCGCGCCATAATTTTGCAACACCCGATTATCCGCCCCCTGAGCTTGAGCCAACCACTCGATGCCAATATGGTTCTCGCCCATATAACTAAAGCTGCTACAAGTGTTTAATACCTGGCTCGATTGCAGTACAAAGTGCTTGGGATAAAAACGCCCGATATCAACACTGTGCGGGCTCTCCCCCACATAAGTGGTGCCAAGGTAGCTATGATTGCTCGGCGCCGCCGCGATACGTATGCTGCCGGCCTCACGCCAAACCAAATCATTGCTTTGCTGCACCCCGAATGTCGCAGTGTTGCTAAATAAACCCGATGAAAGCAGGCTAGCATCACCATAATTGGGAAGCGGATAGCTCAACTCGGCCAACTCAATGCTGGCTCGCTGTTGCGGCCATTCGCGACCAAAATTCGGCGTTAACTGGTCCTGGGCATTGAGGCTGTGTACTTGAGCTGAAAACGGCTCGCCAGCGGCAATAAATCCATCCCCGCTTCCTTGAGTCGCCGGGTTAATTTCACCATTTTGGCCGCGTACCTGTGCCACCGCCATGGCGTAGGGCTGACTAACAAAAAGATTACTGCTGCCACGCAAGGTCACCGCCGGCTCGCCGCTCGTTGCGGCAAGCGCCAGCTGCGCATGCAACTGAATTTGACCAACGTCCGAATAATTCAGCGACAAGGGTGCCGCACCTTGACTATCAAAGGTCACCGCCACGGCGCTGCGATTATTACTTTGCCCCTGAGCGTTCAGTGCGACCTGAGCGCCATTCACTCTGGCCTGCTGCCCCGCCTGGCATGAACCCGGGTTCTCACAGGACAGCGCCATATCTACCCGCTGCTGACCCACAGTGCGCGCCACACAGGCACCGGTTTGCCCATCTGCGGCGACCGCTCTTAACATGGCGTCTTGCGCCATCCCCGCCCGCATATGCGCCAGCGAAGAGCGGCCATCACCGGCAAAAAATGCTAAGCCGGCATCGACAAAGTCAATGTCGCAATTGGACGCCTGCCCCCCTGCATAACAACGGGTCGGCGCCTGCGCTGGCGGGTTGGCATCCAGCAATGACAGCCGGGCGAGACCGCCACTCGGATGCTGGATTTGCGTATAGCCGTAACCGTCGCTGAGACTTAATAAACCATTGTTCGCAAGACTGCCGACATTGCTTCCCAGCTGCACATCTACAGTGCCGCCAAGCAAGGAGCTGCATTGCGCATCGGCACAGGCCAGCACGGCGATGTCTGACGATAAACAGCGCACCGTTTGGGCCTGATGATAGATGCGAAAATGATCAACGAAAACCTTATCGTCATTGTTGCACAGTCCTGGCAGTTCAAGATTCGCAGCGGCATCCGGGTCAAACACCATTGAGTTGTTGTTGCCTATGCTGATCGGCCCATTGGCAGCCAAACCACCCACCACGACATTGTTGTTATTAATGTCTATAGCGCCAGCGGCAAAGATCAAACCATTGATATCAGCATGGTTATTGATAACAACATTGCCACGCACCACTATGGTGAGCTGAGAAGCGTCGCCCCCCGGGTTTAGAAACAAACGGTTATTAAAATTAATATTGCTATTCACATAAATGGTGACCTTGGCGCCAGGCGCGATATACAAGCTATAACTTTTCATCGGAGGCCTACTCCCCCTTGAATCCAGGGTTTTAAAGTAATAACTTCCAGAGCCGAGCGTACTGCCATCGGGAGGCCAGGGGTTACTGCGCCATGGCACATTGCTTAGATCTATGGGATCAATGCCGCCCTCGGTACCCAACAGGTTATCATTCACCAAACCGGTAAAAATATCTTCACATCGAGGTGCCGCATGGGCGCCTAGGCTGAGCAAGCTAAAAGCCATTATCAAGCCAAGTAAAAATAAGCGTCTTAGGGGCGTATTCATCCTTCTCCCACCCTTAATTCCACCGTCACCGCACGGCTTGTGGCGATATCACCTATGGTGCAGCGCGCTTCACTGTCGAGTTTAAACAAGCTCATGGTTCCGCTCGGGTTAGTATATGTGGTACTGGCGCAGGCGATACGCACGTTACATTGCTCCAGCTGCTCGGCATTAAAACTGTAAACCTGTCCATTGACCAAGGCGCAGTTGGGGCTCGGGTGATTGACCATGTCGCGCAAACTACGCTCGATACCACTTTGCGCCGCCATATAACTGCGCGTGCCATAATAATCCCAGGCATTTTGGCTGGCTCCGGCAGAGATCACCTGACTAAGGGTCAATCCCAAAGCCAACAGCAGTACGGCTACCACCAAGGCTATCACCAACATGGAGCCCCGCTGTTTTGAAGCGAAAGAGGGAGACTGACTAGGGAACATTGGCTATATGCACCTCATGGGATAACGCCAAACGTTCATTGCCTGGTGAATTTAGCTCCAAGAATAAGCTCACCATGGCATTGCGACGTAAGCTGCCGGCATTGTACTGCACCCGCCATTGATTCACATCCACCGCCAGCACACCCATAACACCGCCCTGGTGGCGCATCAACACCTGACGCCCGGCATTGGTTTCCAAGCACACCTCGACCTGGCTTTCGGGCACATAATAACGTTCCCCCGGTGAGCGCAGGGCTGGCACATGACTCAGGGAGAGGGAATAGAGGTTATCGTCGCTGCCCTGGTCGTCCACGGCAATAATATTCAGAGCATTGTTTTGCACACTGCTAACACTGGTCGGATAAATAAGCAGGGTGTCGCCCACCGCGATATTGCCATCAAAATCGATCACGGTTAAGAGATTACTGGTCGCCCCGCTAATATAGCTGCCGCTGTTTTTTATTGGGAAGAAGCTGAGACACGAGCCCGTGACCGCCACCGAATTCGGCACCGCGTTGCGTATTTCTTTTTCCAGTCGCAACAAGGTAAAACGGGCCTGTGCCACCTGTTCGGCACGTTGATTTCCCTCACCGTAGATCTGCATGGCAAAGCGTACAAATTGAGTGGTTGCCACCGCCACCACACCCAGGATCACTATGACTATGATCAGTTCAATTAAGGAAAAGCCCTTGTGACTGGCCAGCCGCCGCATCAGTAGTTCCCTCGGTAAGCCTGAAATTGATAGCGCTCGCCGCGAGCCGAGGTGACGCTCACATCAATACGCTTGGCGACATCTTTAAGGCCATCCGCACTGCTTTGGTCGTAATCGCCGTCAATGCTGACCTTGATTGCAACCGCAAAACCGGCGTACTCGCCGCCCAGATCATGAATCACCAGATTATGATAATCGTCCACGTCGTCATATAGATCCCGGCTGGGCTCTTCTGGCCCCATTATTGAACTACAGCCGCTGGGCTTTTCGTCGCAGCGACGAAATGGTGGGCTGCGATCGCTTTGTTCGTCATAGGCCTTGGCGAGAATTTCATTCATCAAAGACTGACCCAGTTTAGCCGCCTTTAATTGGATTAACGGCTCGGCGCTTTGCCGTGCCTGGGGTGCCACTAGACTGATCACTATGCTCATGGCAATGGCAAAAACGACGATTCCCATAATCAGTTCGATCAGGGTAAAACCGCGATGGCTGAGGCTATTGGCACGCATAAATAAGCCCCTCGCCGCTGACACACACTCCCTGGTTGCCAACTTGAATCCTGCAGGTATTGCGGCAATCAAAGGCCTGTGCCATGTTGTCGAAGTCGGTCGTTTGATCTGAGCTGTCGAAAGCGATGACCGGACGACCCAGGCTGCCAAATGCCATGGCGTTAAAGCTCTCGCCGTTATTGTTTGAAGTGCTAAAGGTTAGATTTGCTGCGCTGCTATCTATGACTAGGAAGTCATCAAATTCGGTTGAGACGGGGTTGGCGCAGTTTCGCTCTTCGGGAGGAGCCACCAAGGTCGCGCCGATTTTGACGCAATTGCGGCTGTTGATATTGTGCATTGCTTCCAATTGCACCGCGCGCATCATCGCCAGGGTACGATCACGCAGCATATAGGCATCTTCGGCCTGAGTGTCAAAAAAACGGGGCACGACGGTCACCGCCAACACCCCGATCAGGACCATCGTGATTATAAGCTCAACAAGCGTAAAACCACGGGAGTTCATTTCAAAACTATAAGCAAGAGTTAACGGTGATTACCGGACGAACATTAGCCCCTGTAGAATCTGCGTATAACACTGTACATGCAGCGTCAGCAGCCGTTGGTGCTGTAGTCCTATAGCTATTTACACCACGTGGATATACCAGAACACCGCCTGTCACAGCTGCGACAGCGAATTCATTGGTATCAAATTCCAACAATTCAGTCATGTTATTGGCTGTCGCTTGAGGGTAACCGTTAACCAAGGTCACATTGTTGGTACCACCTACATCCACAGACTCTGAACCATCGCTTGTTCCCGTTGCTCCAGCAATAATTGCTTTACCATTGACCATAGACACTGATGTTTCAAGCGAGCCTTTAATCGCTTCTAGCGTGGCATCACGGGCATCATCTTGTAAATTCAAGAAACGCGGGGCTACGGTGACCGCCAAAATACCTAAAATAACAATGACGATAATCAATTCAATAAGGGTGAAACCCTTTTGATTTCCTTTCGGGACGCTCTGTTGTTTCATAGTTTTCATTTGTTATACCTCTATCAAAATTTAAAAAACGGTGACCTGCCCCGTCGCTGGGAAGTAAGAGAATCCATCCGTAGCACTGCCGTCTGGGGTGCCAGTACTTGGTAAGTTTGCTGTGTTATTTGTGTCCAATGAGTTGGTCAAATAGTAAATACATTGCGGTGCTGACGTCCCAGCACCACTGATTTGCACGTAGTAGCGACTCTGCACTACTTGAGATGCATCCACTGTATTTACCGGTGCCGATTGCAAAATAAGGTCGAATACGTCCTTACAATCTTGTTGCTGCATTGCGCTCACCAAGCTGCTGCTGGTACCGTCATTTGTTGGGTAACCAACATCACCATCGACGCCTACAGTCACCTTGTCATACGCAACCGTTGTCGTATTCGCTCCAGCATTATTTTTAATTCGCCCGTCCACTTCCCACTGTGAGCGTACCAAGCCAACTGCCGCGGCAAACCCACCTGCAACCCCTTCAACAGACGCTTCACGCGCATCGTCTGTTACGTCTATAAATCGCGGTAACGCAGTGGCGGCGAGCAACCCTAAAATGATGATCACGATGATCAGCTCAATAAGGGTAAAGCCTTGTTGTTTTTCATTCATGTTATTCACTTTATCACCTGCGTACTTTTTTTCATTCTAGCCTATTTTTTTAAAAGCAAAAAGCTTTGATTTAAATGGACTTATTATTGGATTTAGTCAACTTTCCCGTTTGTAAATCAAACTTAAACCACTGTACTTCGTGCAAATAAAACTCACACTCTTGTATTACTCCGCCATCATCTACCTGCCGCGCTGAAAAAGCCGGCCAACGCTGCTTTCCTTGCAAATGGAAAAACAACTTAGCGCAGGGCTTTTGCTCGCTATTAGCCAACACATCAACAGGCCATCCCGCAGAATTTACAATAAAATCCACCGAGCCAATTTGCTTCAGATCATCATCCACTTTCGCTAAGGTGACCTTGCTCTGCTTTTTTGCCAACCCTTTAGCTCGAACTTGCATCACTGAGCGCTGGAATTCATCAAAGGCCTTGTCCTTGATTACCTCATCCACCGATGTCGATAAACCTAGGTTGTAATACAACAAGCTTCCCATTAACACCGAAATGACGATCACACTCACCAAGGATTGATAGAGTTTAGCTAAACGCACATCGCTGCTGTCAGCCATCACCTAACTGCCTTTAATCGCAGACATTAAGTTCCACATTGGCGTAAAGATACCGAGCGCCAATATCAGCACCATTACAGCGACTATGGTTATTAAAATCGGTTCAATTTTCGCGGTGAGGCTCTTGAGATCAAAATCGACTTCACGCTCGTAATAATCAGCACTCTCTTGCAATAGCTCATCCACTCGTCCAGTTTCTTCACCAACAGCGACCATTTGTAAAACGAGTTGCGAAAACATTTCACTATTACGTGAGACCCGAAGAAGACTTTCCCCTTTTTCTATACCACGACGCATTTCAATTATGCGTTCGTGCATATAGGCATTATCTACAGCCTCGGCAGTCAACGATAAACCGGCAGTCATGGAGACACCTGAACGCAAAACCATGGCAAAGCTCTGACTGTAACGAGCAAGTAAAGAGCGCTCAATGATGCTGCCGATAATAGGTAATTTGAGCTTCACTCTATCCCACTTCAACCGCCCTTCGGTGCTCGCAAGGTATTTCTTCACTGAGAAAATAGCGCCAAAAATACCTAGCAGCAGTAGCCACCAATAATTGACGAAGAAATTTGATGTGCCTATCAGAATACGCGTCATCAACGGGAGTTCGGCGTCAAAACGAGAGAACATCTGGGCGAATACCGGGATCACAGCCAGGTTCAGAATAAACATGGCCACCACCAAGGCAATAATCACAAACGTGGGATAGCGCATGGCCGCTTTAATTCGCTTGCGCGTTTCTTGTTCCCGCTCAAAATATTCGGAAAGCTGTAAAAAGGAATCTTCTAATTTACCGGTGTTTTCGCCAACAACCACTATAGAAACCATTAAACGATTAAAGATATCTTTATGATTAGCCATGGCAGCAGATAAATTTCGGCCCTGTTCGAGTTGTTGTGAAATTTCTTTTAATACGTCACTAAAACGGGTATTAATGGTGGTTTCGGCAAGTCCATTAATCGCTCTAATAATCGGGATGCCTGCTTTGAGCAACGAATACATCTGCCGAGAAAAGATAATCATCTCGTCCAAGCCGACCCGCTTTTGCAGAAGGTTTCCTAGATTCAAATTACTTTGCGAAGAGCCCGGCACAGTTTCACTGATTTGCAGTGGAATACTGCGCTTGGCAAGCAGCTGGTCAGCAGCTGCTTGCGCACTGGTAGCTTCTAGCGTCCCTTTAATTAAGTTTCCTTGGCTATCTTTGGCCTGAAAGCGAAAGTGTGGCACTAGTTGTTCACCACTTCGGGAATGTACTCAGACACCTTAAACACTTCATCCAAAGTGGTAATACCCTGTTGCGCATAGTCTAACGCCATATGCGATAGAGGCTCGAAATCCGGATTGTCTTTGGTTGCCTTCGCAAATCCCTGAGTATCACTGAGTCTAAGGGCATCCATCATTGCTTCATTCATTTCGAGTAATTCGAAAACCCCGATTCGACCTTTGTAGCCTGTGTGGTTGCAGCTATTACAACCGCGACCATGGAAAAACTCGGCATCCGCTATCTGAGGTTTTAAGTAGCGCACCCAAGCGCGCTCTTGCTCATCGGCTTGATAAGGTTGTTTGCAGTTTTGGCATACTCGACGCACCAGACGCTGAGCAATAATGGCTCTTAGTGAGCTTGCAACAAGATAAGATGGTGCTCCCATGTCAATGAGTCGCATGGCACTGGTTACAGCATCATTGGTGTGCAAGGTGCTTAATACCAAGTGACCGGTGAGCGCTCCTCGTAAACCGATTTCAACGGTTTCCTTGTCGCGCATCTCACCCACCATAATTATATCCGGATCTTGACGCAGGCTGGTACGCAGCACGCTGGCAAAGTCCAAGCCAATCTTGGTATTCACTTGGACTTGGTTGATACGACTAATACGGTACTCGACAGGGTCTTCAACAGTGATGATCTTGCTATCTGGGGTGTTGAGTTCACTCAACGCACCATAAAGCGTGGTGGTTTTACCCGAGCCTGTAGGCCCAGTGACGAGGATCATGCCATGCGGGCGCTTCAATGCTTCCCGTAATTTTTTCAGTAATTTGGGTGGCATACCTGTTTGGTCTAGGGTCAATAAACCCGCTGATTGGTCAAGCAAACGCATAACCACGGACTCGCCATTTTGCACCGGCATTGTCGATAAACGCACGTCAATGTTGTGACCTTTAACCTTGATGTTAAAACGGCCATCTTGCGGAATCCGTTTTTCAGAGATATCCAAGCCTGACATCAGCTTTAAACGCAGCACCAAAGCAGACGCAATGTTCACCTGATCAAGCGTGTTTTCCTGCAAGATACCGTCTACCCGCTGGCGGATACGCAGCAGCTTTTCATCTGGCTCAATATGAATATCCGAGGCCCGCACCTGCACCGCGTCCTCAAAAATAGACTGGAGAAGTTTTACGACTGTGGCATCAGAGGTTGTCTCGTCCAGGGCATTGAGTTCAAACTCTTCCCCTTCTTGATACTCCTCGTGCAACTGCTCGGCAAAATTGGCGATGTCCTGGGTACGACGATAAACCGAGTCAAAAGCCTCCATAATCTGCGACTCTTGCACCACGGCTAATTCGATGCGCTTCGGCTCTAAAATAGGCACCAATTGATCGAGGCCGCTGAGATCGGCGGGATCGCTCATGCCCACCAGCACGGTGTCGCCGTTGTCTTCAATGACCAGGGCGCGATAGCGGCGGGCATACACCTCGGGCAATAACTTTGCCGTTTCCGGCGCGATGCGGCGCTGGGCAAGGTCTAAAAAGGGTATATTCAGCTGTTGTGCTAAAAAGCGCAGCAGCTGATGCTCGCTGATCACACCGAGATCGACCAAGGTGGCGCCCAGCTTACGTCCCGAGCTTTTTTGTGCTTGAAGCGCCTGCTCCAGTTGTATTTCGCTGATGATCTGCTCGTGAACCAGCAAGTCACCCAAACGCATTTTCAACCTAGGTCTAATCATTTTCCACCCTGTAAACTAATATATCTAGCCCGCGCATATTCCTGTGCCGCCTTCGATAAGCCACCAAGCCGTATAGCCTTGCCGTAATGCTCTTTGGCCTGCTCGGATGCCCCCAGAGCCTCCTCGCTGCCAGCCAAAGCCAACCACCATTTCGCCACGGTCGGCTGGCGTTGCACTAGCAAGGTAAAACAATCTCGCGCAATCTGATCCTGCTGTAATTGCCGTGCCGCTGTGCCCTTTAAAATCCAATAGTCGTTATTATCGGCTTGCAATGCCAAAGTGTCTTGCGGCTGATCAAGTACAGCCAAAACACGGGCATATTGCTGTTGCTCGGTAGCCATTTTCGCTATCAAGACGCGCCATTTCAGCATCGCTGGCTGGCGCTCCAGACCTTTTATCAGCAGTGCGTAGGCGTCTTCAACACGGGATTGCCCGTACAGGGTCGCCGCCATCAAGGTTCGCGCTTGCACATGATCCGGGGCAAGCGCTAAGGCCTGTTCGAATTGAGAGATGGCTTCATCCATCATGCCATAGTTCAGGGATTGCTGGCCCTGCACAAACCAACGCTCGGCCCTTTGCTCTGGGTTCAGTGACTTGATCACCACCGGCTTATTTTCCCGCTCTTCAGCTGTTTCCCCTTTGAGCGTTTGAGCACTCGAAGCCTGAGCAAGCGAAGGAGTAGAAAAAGCTGAAGGAATCGACTTGTTCGTTACAGAGGCGATGGCCTGTTGTGGCTGAGATGCTGCCTCTACCTTAGGCGCGGCAACCTCACGCACATGCTGTTCCACGACCTCAAGTGTCGGCTCTTGGCTATTGCTCGTCACGGATAACGGCTGTGGACTGGCTCCCTTCTGCGTTTTCACCTGTTGAGGCGCGGCTGCAACCGCTAATGGCCGAAGTGGTTCAGACTGACGCTGCGGAATAAGCAGGTAAGCCGCCGCAACAAGCCCCACCGCCAATACCGCGGCTAAACAATAACCCAGCACTCGCGGCATATCGCGCCCCTGGCGAAGTGCCACCGTGGGTTCTAAACCATGTTCAGCGGTGTCTTGCCTTTGTTCAATGGCCTTGAGGGTATTGTTGAGCACACTCATAGCACTTGTCTCCAAAGCCAGATAGCGGCCACAAGCAGCATCACTAGAATTGCCAATGCTGTCGGCCACCCGGGACGCCATGCCTTGGCGCTATTGCAGTCATCGGTGTCCGCGATGGCCGCTTTGACATAACCTTTTGTCAGCGTTGAGCGACCATCACCATAGGCCTGCAACAGGCTTTTATGGCACAAGGTATTCACCAAACGCGGGATCCCTCGGGATGCCTGGGCAATACGTCGGCACAAGGGGCGGGGAAATAGTTTTTGCTCCACGCCGGCACGGCGTAAACGATGGTCAATATAGTATTCGACTTCGACGGCGGTCATCGGCCTTAAGCGATATGAAAAGCTGATACGCTGGCGCAATTGGCGCACCCTTGGGTTGGCTAACCGGGCATCCAGTTCCGGCTGGCCGAACAGCACCACCTGCAATAGTTTTTTACTTTCCGTTTCCAGATTGGTGAGTAGGCGCAGCGCCTCCAGCGCTTCCCAGCTTAGGCACTGGGCTTCATCGACTATCATCACCACTTTTTTGCCCGCCTGACTCAAGGCCAGCAAGCGATTCTCAATGGCCTGGCTTACAGCCTGTGACGGACACTGGGTATCCAGCCCCAATTCGCCAGCCACGGCACAACGCAGCTCCTCTGGATTCAGGTAAGTGTTGGCGATGTATACGACCACGTATTTGTCATCGACATGATTTATTAATTTGCGACAGAGCAGCGTTTTGCCCGTGCCTACCTCGCCGGTCACCTTAAGAAAGCCCTCGCCCATGCTTAGCGCACTGAGCAACACCTTGAGGGCTTCGTTATGGGGTTCTAAGGCGCAGTAAAACTGTGTATTCGGGGTCAGCGAAAACGGCATTTCCTGCAAATTAAAGAATCTCAGATACATTAATTGCGATACCAGGTCTCAAGCAGTTTTTTAGTGCGCTGCTGTTGTTTTTGCCATGAATCCGGCATCACCACAGTGGGTCGCAACAGGATCACCAGCTCTTTTTTATTTTGCTTTTTGCGCACGCTTTTAAACAGATTGCCGACAACCGGAATATCTCCCAACAAGGGGGTTTTTGAAACCTCATCGCTGGTGATGGTTTGCATTAAACCACCGATTACCACAATTTCGCCGCTGGCGGCGCGGATCACCGTATCCGACTCGCGAATATTGCTTTGCGCCAAAGGCAGCTCAAGGTCTACGTTCCCCAGACGAATAAACTTAGTTTGCTCCTCGGTTTGCGTCACCGACGGATGTACATGCAGGATCACCGACCCTTGTTTGTCGATTTGCGGCGTCACATCCAAGGCAATACCGGAGAAAAAGGGGGTTAATTCGATATCATTATTATTTTGCTGGGTCACACTGCCTATGTCTTCACTGCTGGAAACATCGGTGACGAAATACTCGTCCTCGCCCACCTTAATCACCGCTTTTTGGTTGTTGGTCGCGGTCACTCGCGGGTTCGACAGCATTTGCACGTCGCCCTGAGTTTGGAGTAGATCGATAACGCCATCAAAATCGCCCCGAGCGATGCTTAGCGACGAAATACCGCCCAACTCACTGCTGATGGCGTTGCCCAACACGCCGCCCGTGGTGCTAAAGCTGATACTGCCAGCCAGACCGCTGGAAATACGATCCCACTGCACCCCTTGCTGGTACTCGTCTTTGAGCGTAACCTCGATAATGCGCGCTTCAAGAACCACCTGACGTTGCAGGCTTTCTTCACTGTGTCGTAAAAACTCTTTCAACGCCGCGATTTCACTCGGCAATGCGTTCACCGTCACCAGGCTCGCCTGAGGGCTGACGATTACATAGCGACCATCCTGACTGCCTACCAAGGCGTGCAGCGCCAGCTTTAGATCGTGCCAAAAATCATTTTCACTGGTGGTTTGAATATTTGACCCGTTTAGCTGCTGAGTATTGTTGCCAAAATTATCTAACCGATCGTTGTTAAAGGAGCTATTGCCATTGTCCCTGCGGTTAAAGTTAGTGTTGTGATTATTATTTTGGTCGTAAGCACTCACTCCACCGGCGATCACACTGACATTAGACACCCCGGTTCGCTTCATCATCAAGTAGTTAACGGCTATCGATTCGGTGCGCATTTTCGCCGGTAACACCTGAACCACCTGACCTTCAAGAAATACATCTAAGGGATACAGGCGCGTGATCACCTTAAGAACTTCGGGCATGCTGACCTGCTTTAGGTTCAGGCTAATATGACCACTCACCTGTGGGTGAATGGCGACACTGTAGGGGGTGTCATCGACCAGAGCATTGAAAAAGGGTCGCAGTGCCACCTCGTTGGCGACCACATCAAAGCGTGGTGCATTGATCATAGTCGAAGCGCTAAGGTCGGTGGCAACCGAACTGAGTAGTTCGTCGGCAAACTCTGCCGGAGGTTGCGCTGGAGCACTCATAGTAAGCGATTCATCCCTGCTCAACTCGGCGGCAATATGAGGCTGTACCTTGGCGCCGGTGCCAAAGCTCTGGCAGCCACTCAGTAACAGGCTCGATGCACTTAGCAATAGCCAAGAGCTCATTATTTTAGTTTTTAATATCATTGCCATACAGCTCTAACTTTAATTGTTTTTGTCCCTGAGTTAATAACACTGAGTTCGCATCGATACGGGCAATGTGGTATTGCCCCAGTCGTGCGCCTCGGGCGTACAAAGAACCCGATATAATTGCCTTAAATTGGCCGTTTCTGTTCACCACCGACTCCAGCACCCATTGCTTGGCGCTAGCGTCGGCATGAGTCGAGGCCGTAGTGCTAACACCAGCCGCCGGTCGCGTGGGATCGTTCAGCTGTTGTGCCGTGGCGCTGGTGCTTAGCAACAAGGCCAGACTAGAGAATAATAAAGGTTTCATTCGCACTCACCGTAGCCAAGTTCAAAGTTAATTCGCCCATGGGGTAGTCGGTTACCCTGTAGTGAAATCCGGTTATCAGCACCTGTAACGGCGCCTGTTCCAGGCGTTGCAGATAGGCGCGCGTACCGAAGTAATCACCGCTGATTTTCAGTTCCATACCATGCTTATAAAGCACATTTTTCACAGGCTCGGCTGCCTCTGTCGCCGCTTGCGGCATCACGGCTTGCATTCCCGTCACCTTAAATTCAATAAGCTGTAAACCGGGTTGACCTGCGAGAATATCGGCTAGCACCTGGGGCATTTTATCGGCGGCCACAAAGCCTCGGCTGAGTTGCTGCAATTGCAGGTCGAGCTTGGTAACCAAGCCTTGTTGCGCCTTAATTTTCTCTTGTACCTGCGCTTTATAATCAATCGTTAATGCCTGTTGCAGGGCTTGCTGCTGCATTTTCGCCGCCGCAACACTAGCTTCCAGGCCATTGATTTGCCTTTTAAAATCGGCTTGCTTCGCCGTCATAGGCAGAATCAAAAACCAAATACTCAAATAGCAGATACAAAATAGCGACACCGCCAAAACCAACACTTTTTCCCGCTGCTGCAACTCGCTGAAACGCTGTTGCGCATCTTGCCAGAGACTCATGGCTGCCCCCCCTCAAGCTGGGTAGAAACCTTAAAATTTCTCAGCTCGGCCTGCTTTGCAAATTCCAATACCGAGAATTCCCGACCGGCAAAATGTGGGGATTGTTGCAAACCCGACAACCAGGGGGCAATCGCACTCGGATCGGTAGTTTGTCCTTGCAGCTGCAGATGCTGAGCCGCCACGCGAATGTCGGTTAGCCACAACTGAGCATGATGATAACGAGCCAGGTCGGTCATAAACTCGCTGTAATTTATTGCCTCACCGGAACTACCCTGATTGAGATAATTAACCAGTTGCAAACGGTAATCCACCTTGCTTTGCTGGTGTTGCAGTTCCTTCTCAAGGGCACTGACATCACGATGCTGACGCAATTGCTGATTTAGGGCATCGACATTTTGCTGCACCATGGTCGCCTGGCGCTGGCTCTGCTCAAGTTGTTGCTGGGTAGATGCCAGGTGCCAATTTAGCAGCAGCAAAACCAGAACCAGAAAGACGCAAGTCACGGTGATAATTTTCACTACTAAGGCCAAAGGTAAGGGGTCGTGCATTGGCTTTAGGCTGTCCTGATAAAAATTTATACTGCGCTTCATGCCGACTCCAACTGTGGTAAATAGGCTCCCGCTAAGGCGAGATAAAACTCAGGCTCAACGACGTCGGCAAGGGGCATCTGCGGAGTAAAACGAGCTATGGGTACGGCTTGCAATTGCTGTAACCTCTCGATCACTGCGGCGGTATCAAGATCGCTGAAGAACAGCACTTCCTTGATCGGTGGCTGCTTCAGCTGGCTCTCAAAAAAGTCCATGGAACGTTGGATTTCTAGTCCCAAAGAGTCGCCCAGATGATTGATTCCACTCTGATCAAGGTCTTGCTCCAACATCTTAAAGCCGCGTAGGCGGCGATTTAGCAATAATTGCCGCTCACGAATAATTAAAATACTCGGCTCCTGGCCACGCTCATGAAAAATAACCAAACGCGCGTAGTTGTCATCGCTCGTCATGTTGGCAATGACGGTTTCCTTGGCGGAAATACTCTGCAATTGCCATTCTTGTACCTTATGAATTTCGTTTACCAGGGGATGTAGCTCTTGTTTGTCGGCCACAAACACATTTATTTTTGCGCCCTGCCCCGCGACTTGAATGGGGTAATCCAAATAGTCGGCAACGATATGCTCACCCTTGATATTCACCAGATCTTTTAACGTCCAGGCTAATGACTGAATCAGCTCCTGCTCTGCTAACGCCGGCTTTTCCATTTGCACAATCTGATAATAATGCTGCGGCAACAATACATATATCTGGCTGTTATCCCTAGTCAGGCCTTTGAGCAACTGCGTTAATGCCGCGGCCGGGCTGGTGCCTTCTGGTAACGCCACTTCGACCGTATCCTTGACGTACCATTGCTGTTGCCGCTGCTTTAAACTGACGGCACGGATAGCGTGACTGCACAGGGAAACCCCTACCAGGGTTTGTGACTGTTTACTGGCTTTAAACCAAGGCATACGCACACGTGATTGAGAACCCATAAAGTTAGTTTTACCGCCTGTTTTTTAATTATTAATATTTTAAATACTTATACCAATTCACTTAAATAGCTAATCTGTTTATTTTTGCGGTTAAATTCATCCATGAAGCTTGGTTACATCGCGCATACATGCGCTCACCTAGCTAAGCTGCGAAGCATTGCTTCGATCTTGCTCGCCTATGTAGAATAACTACATAAGAACAACTCCGCCTCGTTAGCATATCATTTATCCAGCGCTATCTCTGCTCACATACTTAACAGAACTGGTATTACATACCGTTAAAGCTAGGCACTAAGGCGCATTAATTTATACACTTTACTTTATGTGCAACCGAAATACACTCGACTTACGATACGATTCAATCCGTTTTGTAAGCGTTAGCCAGCAATATTAAGCGGATGGTACTTAGGGCTATACGAATTACACATTTACCGCCCTGTAATAACCCACAATCTGTTGCTGAAACAACCAACTAAGGACGAAAACCTAGTAGTAATTTATGATGATTGTACCAAATTTAGTCCCTGAGTCACCCCTGCAGCCGCTTAGGGATCCACTGCTAACAAAACATGGCGTGCGCCTGAGTATTAAACGTGACGATTTGCTGCATCCCATTATTCATGGCAACAAGTGGCGCAAGTTAAAATACAATCTGGTCGCCTTTGCCCAATCCGGTAAATCCGAGCTACTGACCTTTGGTGGCGCGTTTTCCAACCACCTGTATGCCAGTGCTGCCGCCGGCAAAATATTCCGTATACCAACGCACGCCATAGTGCGCGGCCCGCAGCTGGATGAATACAACCCTACCCTGCGTTTTGCCAGGGCCTGCGGTATGCGGCTGCATCCGGTTACCCGTATCGAGTATCGCCAGCGCAATTGCCCTGAGTATCTTGAACAATTACAGCAGCGCTTTAGCAAGGCCTATATTCTTCCCGAAGGCGGTACCAATGCAGCAGCTTTAAAGGGAGTTGCTGAGCTGGCCCAGAGCCTGCCGGAACATCAGTTTTTAGCATGTGCCACCGGCAGCGGCGGTACCCTGGCCGGACTTTTATCCGGGCATACACAAACTCAGGTGTTGGGCATCGCTGTGCTGAAAAATGCCGAATACTTACAACAAGAAATCACCCAGTTTCAGCCGCAGCCTAACCGCGATTGGCGTTTACTCTGTGACCATCATGATGGTGGTTATGGACACTTCAGTCCCGAATTATGGCGTTTTTGTCAGTGGTTTGAGCGCACTCATAAGGTGCCCCTAGAGCCCATTTACAGCGGTAAGATGATGTATGCCTTATGGCAGCTGATCGAACAGGGTTATTTTCCCGACGGCAGCCATATTATTGCCATTCATACCGGTGGTTTACAGGGTAGGATGGGGCTTAGATACCGCGGCCTTATTGAGGCAAATTAAAGGCACTGAGTTGGTTGATAGCGCCGGTGAAGTAAAAACCCTGCGCTCCTTGCACACCCAGTTGTTTTAGCACTTCGGCCTGTTGCTGGCGCTCAATACCAACCGCGTAAACGGCTATCCCAAAACGCTGGGCGTTAGCGACATAAGATAAAACCCGACGCTGAATATGCCTGTCCGTATCCACATGACTGATCAATTCACTGGCCAGTTTTACAGCCTTAATCGGCACCTTAAGAGTGCTTAAGGAATCCGTGGGCCACTTGCTTAACTGATCGACAATGATACCGCGCTGACAGGCTGCCGTGCTTTTTAAACGCTTAGCTATCAGCCTGGGCTGTTTTGCCAACAGCGCTGCCGGGCATTCCAGGCACACCCTGGAGTGTGCCGTAAGAAACTCTTCTAACCGCCGCCACATATCATCATCAAGCCAGGAGCTGGGGTGAATATTTAAACTGATATCAGCCTGCAGCTGCTCGCTCTTAAGCATGGTTTCAAGACGCTTTAATACGGCAATATCAACGCTGCGCGCGGCGCTTTCAGGGGTGCTGTGACTTAGTAAATATTCCGACGAAATCAGCCCAAGCTGTGGATGGCGAATTCGCAGCAAGGTTTCATGATGAATAATCTCCTCATTATATAAGCCGAATACAGGCTGGAAGAAACACACAAACTGCTCGTTATTAATGGCATCTACCAAAGAGCAGGACTTGGCGGCCAGCAGCATGGAATGATTATGGCTAAAGGGAATGCGGTAACAATGCTTGTGCTCGCTCTGACGCGCCAGTGCTAAAGCCGATTGGCACAGCTGATACACCACCGCCTGATCGGCACCGCTGCGGTAATTACAAAGCCCAACTTTCACCTCATCACGACGCAAATCAGGTAATAAGTTACGGCAACATTTAAGGGCCATAACACTAAAGTTTTGCAGATGGGTTTCCAATTGTTTATAGGCCACTTCTTTAACCGTAATGGCAAGGCAGCCGGAATTAAGAACTTTCACCGATACCCTTTGTTGATGCTGCAACTGCTCTTGTAACAGAGTCTCGAATAAACTGGCAATTCCTGTTGCCACCGAGCTTAAACGCTGGCAATAAACAATGGCGAAAACACTTTGATAAAGCTGGTTGACCCCCAGCAAATTGGCACTGGCCGGATGGGTATCCTGGTGTTCGGCTTCTTTTTTCTGCCCCCCGCGATGGCTGAATGCCCGTGCCGATCGCCATTCGGTCCTGCGCAGCCACTGCACCAGGCGCCATAAGAAAATAAGCAACAAAACATTAATGGCAATAAACCAATGGCTATGCTGCTGCCACAAGGGCTGACTATAGACGGTGAGCGACCCTGAGCTTAGCGCCAGCTTAAACTGTACCGGCATCACAAAACTGCCCCGCTGTGCCTTGCTTGATAAGCCATAAGGTGCCAGGACAGTGGACAGCACCTGCTCGTTAACACTGCCCAATTGCTCAAGCCGCGTTTCCAGTTGCTGTATTTGCGATTGCCGCTCCTGCATCAAGCTCCACACTAAAATGGCGTTGAACAACACCATTAGCAGCGTGCCAAGCATGCAAGTTAAGCCAAGCTTTTGATACTTAGTGAAAATGGACAAATCCAAGGTCTATTAGTCATCTTTACCCATGACTAAAGTGTTGTCTATGAGCAGGGGAAGCTCAAGTGTGAGTCCAGAAAAAAGCCCCGAAGTACGGGGCTTGCAGAAGAAACTATCTAGATTTCAATAAGCTTGTCTATGCAGCATTTTTCTCATTCGTCTGGCTCTCGACAATAATCCCCTCCTGCATTGCATTTGTTGTTTGTAGGCCGGTTCTCTGCATCGACAAGGTGCCAACCGGTTACCCTTTGTCGGCATAAAATGCAGACCTACAAAGGTATTTTGCGCCAGGGCTAATTATTTGCAATCAAACAGATACAAGCATATAGCCACTTTAATTATTTTCTAATTAAGGTAATTAAAACTTGAAATGAAAACAATACGCATTAAGATTGCGGCCAAATTTATTTAACTTGTACCCTTTATGAACTCATTCAATTACTCTTTACTCAGCATCGCCTGCCTCAGCGCGCTTAGCGCACACGCCAATGATCACAGCGACATAGAGCGCATTACCGTTTACGACAAACAAAACCGCGTTGTTCTCGAGTCAGGTCTGGCGACTAAATCGAACATGACCTTGATGGAAACGCCGGCTCCAGTAGTGATAATTGATCGCGACCTAATTAACTCGCAAGGGGTCAGTAACCTGCAGGATTTAGTGCGCAATGTCAGCGGCCTGACTCAGGCTGGCAATAACTACGGTATTGGCGATAACTTGGTTGTTCGCGGCCTCGGGGCAAACTACACATACGACGGCATGTACGGTGGTGCAGGCCTTGGTAACACCTTTAACCCCACCCGCTCACTGACCAATGTTGAATCGGTGGAAGTGCTTAAAGGCCCGGCAACCGGCCTCTATGGCATGGGCAGTGCTGGCGGCGTGATCAACCTGATTGAGAAAAAACCGCAATTCAATGCTCAGCACACAGTTGCCGCCAAGGTAGGCCAATGGAACAGCTACTCGCTGGCCATCGACAGCACAGCGGCCATTACCGAACAGCTGGCCTATCGTATCAATGCCAAAAGCGCCCGCAGCGATGGCTATCGTGATTTAAAAGATGACCGCGATGAAGTATATGCGGCGCTCAAATATGTGTTCAACGACCAGCAAGATCTTATGCTCTCGGCGGCCTACATAGATGATGCGATTGCCGTGGATTCTATCGGCCACCCAATTCGCATCTACAATGCCGCCTCTGTAGGAGGCAAAACGGCGGGAGACGTCAGTGGCGTAGATCTGCTCAATGATCCTAATGGTGCAGGTGTCCAGCTAAGCGATGCACAGCGCCAACAACTGGCAGATTCATTGAGCGCTAACGATGGCTTAACCCCTTATCACTTTGGTCATCGCGGGATTATCTCACCCATGGCCAAAGACAACGAGGGCGAAGAATTACGCCTTAAGCTGACCCATAACATTTATATCACCGATGATCTGCTCCTTAATCAGCAGCTCCAATACCGTAATTACGAATCTAGCTTTGCCCGACAAACCGGAGCCTATAACTATGTATACTGGAACCGCAACGGGGTAATTAATGCTGACCCACGCGCACCTTTGGTTATTGACGACACACTTTACCCCTTTGCTGCCAGACGCCAGGAATATCGACAGGTCGAGGCCGATGAAAAGTCCTGGCAGTACTTTGCCGACTTGCGTTACAACTTTACCATCAACGATATAGACAATGAGTTGCTGGTCAACGCCAATTACGAAGACCGAGATATTCGCCTTAGTCAGTACTCTATTTTTGATGCCGACAAGATAATTAAAAACAAGCAAGGCGAGGTGATCTACCAAGGTCAGCTACCCTACATCCTGGATATGCGCAATCCCAACTGGGGGACGGGCGACTTCCACGATTACGACCCGCTACAAACCAGCAATTACAATAAGAAGGTGCGCGCCGGGGGCGTGGGCTTGCAGCATGTGGCTTATATTCATAATACCTTTACCACGCGTATTGGCCTGGCCTACAACCACATTAAGCAAAGCTATGAACACCTTGGTGTCGACCCTCGCTATCGCGCCAGCGCCGCCGCGCCTACCCCAGAAGCAAACACTTCCGACAGTGGCCTGACTTATAACCTGGGTGCGACTTATCGGCCGACTGACGATCTGTCGTTCTTTATTAATCATGCCAAAGGGCGCACTGCTTACAGCGTACTCGGCTCAGTTGCAGGCAACGAAGCCGATCGGGATGATGCCGAGTCGATCAGCAATGATATAGGTATGCGCTTTAAAGCCTTCGACGATCAACTCTTGGCTTCACTCATCTTGTTCGATACGGCGCGCACAAATCTCGAATATGCTAACCCGGATTATGAAGCCGGCGTCTCGGCTCCCTCGGTGCCAAAAAGCTACTATAACGGTGAGGAACAAACCACAGGGGTGGAACTGGATCTCAATGCCGACTTGAATGCCCGCTGGAAGATCAACCTCAATGCCGTTTACCAGGACGCCAGGGATAAGAAAAACCCTCACGCTACCTCTTTCGACACCCGCCAAAAAGGGGTACCTTATGTAACTGCCAGTACCTGGCTCACCTACTCTGCCGACTGGTTTAAACTGGCGTCACCATTAAACCTGAGCGCCGGAGTACAATATGTGGATGATCGCAGTACCAACTCAACTTCCTTCGGCATTCCCGACGGCTATGTGCCCAGCTATACTGTGTATGATGCGGTGCTGGCCTATCAGGCTGAGCAGTGGCAGGTACAGTTAAACCTCAACAATGTGTTTAACAAAAAATACTATTCAAAAGCCATGTATTTAGGCGGTATGCCCGGCGAAGAACGCAATGCCGAGCTAACCTTCAGCTACAGCCTTTAGAGATAAAAAAACCCAGCATTTTCGCTGGGTTTTTCTTTTTGTCTTTGTCTAGAACGGAATATCGTCATCGAAGTCGATTGGCGGTTCCATTGGGTTGGCTGCACCACCTTGAGGGGCATTTTGTGGCTTAGGAGCGAAACCGCCGCCTTGTTGGCCACCTTGATGACCACCCTGCTGGTTGCCATAACCGCCGCCCTGCTGGCCACCTTGCTGTGGAGCCGCTTGCTGTTGCATACCTTGGTTGCCCTGCGGAGCGTAGCTCTGCTGCTGTGACTGACCATAGCCGCCACTTTGCTGACCGCCTTGCTGGCTCTGCGCCTGGCCGCCACCGTAGCCGCCCTGCTGTTGGCCACCTTGGTAACTGCCTTGACCGCCGCCTGGGTTTTCACCGCGACCGCCAAGCATCTGCATTTTACCGTCGAAACCGTCTACCACGATTTCCGTGGTGTACTTTTCCTGACCGCTTTGATCTGTCCATTTACGGGTTTGCAATTTACCTTCGATATAAACCTGTGAACCTTTACGCAGGTACTCACCGGCTACCTCGGCCAGCTTGCCGAATAACACCACGCGGTGCCACTCGGTACGCTCTTGCATCTGACCTGTGTTTTTATCCTTCCAGCTGTCGCTGGTCGCGATGCTAATGTTAGCAACGCCATTGCCGTTAGGCATGTAGCGAACTTCAGGGTCTTGACCCAGGTTGCCCACTAAAATCACTTTATTAATACCGCGCGCCATGGATATATACTCCTACTTTTTACGCTGAGGCGACCAGCTGTTGCGCCGCCTGTAAATCAAATTTCTTCTCGTCTACCTTAAGGTAGCTACGGTTTTCATCACATACCACCGTGGCTTCAAGCACGCCCGGCAGCTCGACCAATTGCGCCGCTAATTGTTCTGCATCATGTTCGCTGCCTACTGCACTTAGCAAACTGATAATTTTACTGCGCGGCGGTACTCGCATTTTTACAGCAATGACGAACCATATTAACCCAACCAAGGCGGCAGCCGCAAACACCATCTCAGGGGTGCCGCGCTGAGCCACAAATCCGCCAAGAATACCGCCCAAAAAGGCACCGATAAACTGGGAGGATGAGAACACGCCCATGGCCGAGCCCTTCTGATTGGCCGGCGATAGTCGTGATACCAGGGCTGGCATGGTCGCCTCTAAAAAGTTAAAGGCGATAAAATACAACATCATACACAGGGCTATCATATAGACAGAGTTGGCTGCGAAAACCAAGCCCAGCATGCTGACAACCAGCATAAATATGGCCACCAAAAACAGCGGTTTTTCCTTTTGCTTAGCCACAGCCACTATCATCATAGGCACCATAAGCACAAAAGATAAAATAAATACCGGAATATACAATTGCCAATGCTGGGCCGCAGGTAAACCATCTTTAATAAGCTGCGGCGGCAAGGAAACAAAAATGGTGGTCAGGGTCAGGTGTAAAAACAGCACCCCCAAATCCAAACGCGCCAGATCCGGGTGACGCACCAGCTTACCCACATCCCGCAGGGTCACACTGGTTTCCCCCTTGGGAGCCCGATTAACCGCACTGGGCACCAGCCACACAACTATGACCATACCCACCAGCGCCAGAGCCGCCGTTAACCAAAAGATACCTGAGACGCCAAAGCTGGCCGCCACCATGGGGCCTAGCAACATGGCTATCGCAAAGCTCATGCCGATACTCATGCCGATCACCGCCATCACCTTGGGACGCTGCTCATCACGACTTAAATCCGCAGCCAATGCCAACAAGGCACTGGCAATGGCGCCCATGCCCTGTAGTGCTCGACCCAGGGTCAGCATATACATGGACTCGGCCAAAGCGGCTATCACAGAGCCCAGAGCAAAGACGATTAATCCGCCGATAATAATACGTTTACGACCGAAGCGGTCAGACAGCCAGCCCATGGGGATTTGCAACAGCGCCTGAGTCAAACCGTAGGCACCAATGGCAAGGCCTATCCACAAGGGCGAAAAACCACTGAGATCCTGACCATAAATGGCCAGCACCGGCATCAACATAAAGAGGCCAAGCATACGAAAGGCAAACACGCTCGCCAACGACAGCGCGGCGCGCTTTTCAACACTGTTTAACTGGGATGCAGACATGACGGATTAATAATCGGCTGATGAAAAATTCTATCTTGGCCGGCGATGATAGCATAATCGCCCGCCATTAGGACATGCCTGACGGCGAATTTAGCCCTTGGCAAGATGCAAGCCATCGCCCCAGCGAAAGGACAAGAAAGCATCGCTAAGTCATGGCATACTATGCGATACTTACAGGTTAATAAATAGCTCGGGAAACAGGCGGAGAATGGATAACATCGAAGTTCGCGGTGCACGCACTCATAACCTCAAGAACATCAACCTAACCATACCTCGGGATAAGTTGATCGTCATTACCGGATTATCAGGCTCGGGCAAATCGTCCCTCGCCTTCGACACCCTGTATGCCGAAGGGCAAAGGCGTTATGTGGAGTCCTTATCGGCCTACGCGCGCCAGTTTTTGTCGCTAATGGAAAAGCCCGATGTAGATCATATTGAAGGCCTGTCGCCGGCTATTTCCATCGAGCAGAAGTCCACTTCTCATAACCCGCGTTCAACCGTGGGCACTATTACCGAAATATACGATTACCTGCGCTTGCTGTTTGCCCGTGTTGGTGAGCCACGTTGCCCAACCCATCACCTGCCACTGGCGGCGCAAACCATCAGCCAGATGGTAGATCAGGTGCTGGCCCTGCCCGAGGGCAGCAAGCTGATGTTGTTGGCGCCCGTGGTAAAAAACCGTAAGGGTGAGCATGTTAAGCTGCTCGAGCAACTGGCGGCACAAGGCTATATCCGCGCCCGTATCGATGGCGAAGTCTGTGATCTATCCGATCCTCCGCCGTTAGAGCTACATAAAAAGCACACCATAGAAGTGGTGGTTGACCGTTTAAAGGTGAAAGAAGGCCAGCAACAACGTTTAGCCGAGTCTTTTGAAGCCGCGCTGGAGCTCTCAGGTGGCGTTGCTCAGGTGGCCGCCATGGATGATTCCCTTGAAGAAGAGCTGGTGTTCTCCGCCAACTTTGCCTGCCCAAGCTGTGGCTATGCCATGAGCGAACTTGAGCCAAGATTATTCTCCTTTAATAACCCGGCCGGTGCCTGTCAAAGCTGTGACGGCCTGGGTGTACGCCAGTATTTCGACCCCCATCGCGTGGTTCATAACCCCGAGCTAAGCCTTGCCGGTGGCGCCATTAAGGGCTGGGATAAGCGCAGCTTCTACTATTTCCAAATGCTGCAATCTGTAGCCGAGCATTATCAGTTTGATTTAGATACGCCTTTCCAGGATTTAAGCGATGAAGCCAAAAAAGTGGTGCTTGAAGGCTCGGGCAAGGACAAGGTCGCCTTCCATTATCGTAACGACCGCGGCGATTTAATTACCCGCAATCATGAATTCGAGGGTGTGCTCAATAATATGCAGCGCCGCTACCATGAAACCGAGTCTAACTCGGTGCGTGAAGAGCTGGCCAAGTACCAAACCTCGCAAGCCTGCCCCAGCTGTAGCGGCTCACGCTTACGCCAGGAAGCACGTAACGTCTTTATCGATGAAACCAACCTGCCGACCGTGACCCTGATGAGCATAGGCCAGGCCTTCGACTATTTCGACAGCCTGGAATTCAGCGGCCAAAAGGCGAAAATAGCCGATAAGATACTTAAAGAAATTCGCGACCGCTTATCCTTCCTGGTTAATGTCGGCCTGAATTATTTATCTCTGGAGCGCAGCGCCGATACCCTTTCCGGAGGTGAAGCTCAGCGCATTCGCTTGGCCAGCCAGATTGGTGCCGGCCTAGTGGGAGTTATGTACGTGCTGGATGAGCCCTCCATCGGCTTGCATCAGCGTGACAACGACCGCCTGCTACAGACACTGACGCGCCTACGCGACCTCGGCAATACTGTCTTGGTGGTGGAGCACGATGAAGACGCCATTCGCGCCGCCGACTACATTATCGATATCGGCCCAGGCGCCGGTGTCCATGGTGGCCACGTGGTGGCCGAAGGCTCGCGCGACGACATCATAAATAACCCGGACTCATTAACCGGCCAATACCTCAGCGGCGCCAAAGAAATCGCCGTACCCAAGGAGCGCCACCCCACTAACGAAAAATGGCTGGAGCTGTTTGGCGCCACCGGCAATAACCTCAAGAATGTCGACTTGCGTATTCCATTCGGCTTAATGACCTGTATTACCGGTGTCTCCGGCTCGGGTAAGTCGACCCTGGTTAATGACACCTTGTTTAAGGTAGCGCATACCGTACTCAACGGTGCCACCGCGGTTGAGCCGGCGCCGCATAAAGAAATCACTGGCCTGGATCATTTCGATAAGGTTATCGATATCGACCAAAGCCCGATCGGCCGTACGCCACGCTCAAACCCGGCCACCTATACGGGTATTTTCACCGCCATACGGGAACTCTTTGCCGGCACTCAAGAGTCGCGCTCGCGTGGCTACAAGGTGGGTCGCTTTAGCTTTAATGTTAAGGGCGGACGCTGTGAGGCCTGTCAGGGCGATGGCGTGATCAAGGTGGAAATGCACTTCCTGCCGGATGTGTATGTGCCTTGCGATGTGTGTCAGGGCAAACGCTATAACCGCGAAACCCTGGAAGTGCTCTACAAGGGTAAAAACATCCATCAGGTGTTGGAAATGACGGTAGAAGACGCCCGCGAATTCTTTGATGCCATTCCTGCGATCAATCGTAAGCTGCAAACCCTGATGGATGTGGGTCTTTCTTACATTCGTTTGGGACAGGCGGCAACCACCTTATCCGGTGGTGAGGCGCAGCGTGTTAAACTGGCCCGAGAGCTGTCCAAGCGCGACACGGGTAAAACCTTGTATATTCTCGATGAGCCCACTACCGGCCTGCACTTCCATGATATTCAGCAACTGCTGACAGTATTGCACCGCCTGCGCGATCACGGCAATACCATAGTGGTTATTGAGCATAACCTGGATGTGATCAAAACCGCCGACTGGATTGTTGATCTAGGGCCGGAAGGCGGCAGCGGCGGCGGGGAAATTCTTGTCGCCGGTACGCCGGAAGAAGTGGCTGCGCATGAGCAATCCCATACCGGGCACTATCTCAAGCCACTGTTGGCAAAATAAGCAATTAGGGGGTAAAGCCTGAATAGTTAACAAAAATATTCAGGCTTATAATGACGGCCCCCTTATTACGCCTTAAAGCAAAAACAGCTCGCAGCGCAAGAAACCCCTTCCACAATGCACCTTGAAGCAAAAATAGTAAGGTGGTTGAGCTCAATGATTATGAAGTTGTTGAGCTCTTCGAGGATAAGCAAGCGTAATATGGCGTGCGTTTTGAAACAAAAAATGTGTCTCTCCCGCCTTTCCCGCCATCCCAAGCTCTATTGAGCCACCTCAAGATGCTGGCTAAGTTGTGCCTTTTCGTCTTCGCTTAAGGCTTGTGACGCTTTATCTTCGAAGTTATAACGCACCATCACGGTTTTTCCTTCGGCGCAGCACTGGCGATGCTGCCAGGCCTGTTGTTTGATCACAAAAGAGCTGGAACCGATGCGCTCGATCATGGTTTTTACTTCCACTTCCTGGCCGTAAAAAAGCTCGCCCAAAAAGGTCACTTCCACCTTAGCAACAATCAAGCGCCATTGATGTGGATTAAGATCTGGGGTAAAGATTTTAAAAATAGGTGTACGGGCGGCTTCAAACCACACCGGTAGTACGGTATTGTTGATGTGCCCGAGGACATCCGTTTCACTAAATCTGGGCTGAACTTTTTCAATAAGCATAATAATTCCAATAGATAAGGTTGCAGTCATGACAGACTTTATTGGCGTTTATGATAACGCGCTTAGTGACACTTTTTGTAGTCAGTTTATCGAGCTGTTCGAGCAGAGCCCGCATTTGAAGCAGGGTACCACCTCTGGCGGCATAGATTTAAGTAAAAAAGACAGTAAAGACCTTTACCTCAATGCTCACCCCGAGTACCAACAGCACTTGCAGCATATTCAACATGTCACCGCGCAACACGTGATGCGCTATGTTGAAGAACATCTATTTATGATGATTGGCGCCTTTGGTTTACAGGTCTTCCACCCTAAAACCGGCAAACCGGTAGCGCTGAATCAGGACAACTTTGAAGAGGTGGCCAAACCCCAGCTGGGTACCTTGATGCAACAGCTGTTTCGTTTAGGCAGTATTCAAGCGCAGAAATACGATATCAATAAGGGCGGGTATCCTTACTGGCACAGTGAAGTTTATCCGCAAACCGGCCATAACGAAGCCTTACACCGGGTGCTGCTGTTTATGTTCTACTTGAACGATGTCAGTGAAGGCGGCGAAACCGAGTTTTACTATCAAAACCGTAAAATCGCCCCAAAACGCGGCACCATGGTGGTCGCACCAGCCTACTTTACCCATACCCACCGCGGTAACAAACCCTTGTCGAATGACAAATACATTCTTACTTCTTGGGTGTTGTTTAATCGCGCCGAGCAGATCTACGGCCGACCAAGTAAATAACCCACAGCCCAAGATCAAAAAAGGCTGCCTAGGCAGCCTTTTACGTTCCCCAATCCTACGAGCCGAGTAGCTCGCCGAACAGGGCAAATAAACGATCAATCTCTTCGATACTGTTGTAGTGCATACAACCGATACGTACCACACCACCTTTATCCATTACGCCTAATTGCTCACACAGGCCCTGGGCGTAGAAGTTACCGTCCCATACACAGACATGCTGCTTGCCTAAGAACTCGGATACCTGACGTGGCTCTAAATCATCGAAGGTCAGGGCAAAGGTCGGCGTACGCTCGGCCAGACGCTCCATATCATCAATACCGAATAGGCTAATCTGCGGAAATTCTTTTAGGCGTGTAAGGAAGTGCTTGCTTAATGCCATTTCGTGCTCTTTGCTGTTGGCAAATGCCGCTTCAAGACGCTGACGACGCGGCAGTTGCGCATCCAAGCCGCTCAACGAAGCGATATAGTCCACGGCGGCGACCACACCGGCCAGGCCTTCAAAGCTTTGCGTACCCGTCTCCCAACGACCCGGAACTACATCTTTCGCCGGCTCTACCTTGTATGGGGTGAAGTTTTCCAAATGCTCGCGCTTACCGTAAACGATGCCCACATGAGGGCCGAAGAACTTATAGGCCGAGCAGGCAAGGAAATCACAATCCAGTGCCTGCACATCCACCAGCTCATGTGGAGCATAGTGAACCGCATCCACATACACCAGGGCACCATGCAGATGTGCCAGCTCGATAATGCGCTTCACATCATTGATAGAGCCCGTGGTATTCGACGCATAGGTTACGGCGACCAGCTTGGTATTGGCATTAAGCAATGACTCGAAATGCGCCATATCCAGGGTGCAATCCGCTTCATTGATACGCAGCGCATGCACAGTGGCTCCTTTATCCTCGGCGGCCTGACGCCACGAAGACACATTGGAGAAGTGATCCGCATTGGTGACTATGATCTCGTCGCCACTTTGCCAAGTACGTGAAATAGCGCGACTAAAGCTAAAAGTTAAACTGGTCATATTGGCGCCGAAGACGATTTGCTCAGCGCTAGGGCTGTTAAGCAGGTCGGCAATGGCCTGACGGGCCTCGCTCATCACCGCCACGGTTTTATCGCTGGAGAAAAACGCGCCGCCCAGGTTTGAGTTATAAAAACCCAGGTAGGCCGCCATGGCATCCAATACCGATTGCGGTACTTGCGCGCCACCCGGGCCATCAAAAAAGATTGGCGACTCGCCGTTAACTTGCTGCATTAAGGCTGGAAACTGGCTTCGTAGAGAGACTAGATTCATCATTCTTCCTTAGGCAGTCAGTACAAAACAATCAAGATAGCCGATCTTCGACTCATCCAGCTTGTTCATCGGGGTGGCGTTGTGCCACACCTGACGATCGTCGATAAGAGCGAACATGCCGTCTTTGATTTCCATCTTGAAACAAGGCTTGGCTTCTTTGTGCTCGTATACCAATAACTCGCCGCCTTCAATATTTTCATGAGACACGCCACATACACAGACGTGATCGAAACCATCCTGATGTATACCTTCTGGGGCTGGCGGTGTATCGCTGTCGATGGCCAGCATACGGAACTGGTGAATTTCGATATCGCGGTCGGCGTCGATGCCAGTCATGGCAATAAACTCGGCCACAATGCGCTTCATGCCTTCGCTTGCCAGTAGCTCTGCATCGAGGTTTTCATAGCTACGCTCAATATTGCCCTGGAAGGTATTGATGGAATCATCTTGTACAAAGGCTTTGGCTGGCTGAAGCTTTAGCGCCCCCTGCTCTGCTTTGATCACTGAATAACGACGCTTACGGAAGGCACCATCGGCATAGGGATTATCGGGAAGATGGTCGAAAGAAGGCTTTACCGCGTCAATATGAGACTGGTCAATGAAACGAAGCTGCAGAAGGTTCTGGTTATTTAACGAAGTCATAAAGATCCTGCCTTGATAAGAAAATTGGCGGGGATTTTAAGCTATTTCCGTCGCAGGTTTGATTTCATTTAGCGACAATTTTGATATCAAATTAAATAAAAAAACCTTTAATCTTAAATTTTACGGATTGAAAATTAAAAATATGAAAACTTACTAAAGATCATATCCTATTTTAACTAATTTTAAACATAAAAAAGCCCGCTATATAAGCGGGCTTTTATCACCAATGCTGATTACACGGCTTGCTGGATAATAACGTTATCCGCTTTTTTGGTGTACTGAGGCATCTTGTGGAAGTTCAAGTAACGGTAAGTATCAGCCGCTGTTGCGTTGATCTTCTCCGCGTATTCTTGATATTCCGCTGGTGTAGGCAGTTTACCTAGAATTGCCGCTACCGCTGCAAGCTCGGCAGAAGCTAGGAATACGTTGGCACCTGTACCTAGACGGTTAGGGAAGTTACGCGTAGAGGTAGAAACAACCGTTGCCTTATCAGCAACACGTGCTTGGTTACCCATACACAATGAACATCCCGGAGTTTCGATACGCGCACCTACACGACCGAAGATACCGTAGTAACCTTCATCGGTAAGCTGGTCTTTATCCATCTTAGTAGGTGGTGCAACCCAAAGTTGAGTTGGTAGACGACCACCGAAGTTATCTAGTAGCTTACCAGCGGCACGGAAGTGACCGATGTTAGTCATACATGAACCGATGAATACTTCGTCGATCTTTTCGCCTGTTACGTCTGAAAGAAGACGTGCGTCATCCGGGTCATTAGGAGCACAAAGAATTGGCTCTTTGATTTCCGCCAGGTCGATCTCGATTACGTGCGCGTATTCAGCATCAGCGTCAGCTTCCATAAGCTCTGGATTAGCCAACCACTCTTGCATCGCGTTGATACGACGCTCGATAGTACGTACATCACCGTAGCCTTCAGCGATCATCCACTTAAGCATAACGATGTTCGACTCTAGGTACTCAGAGATAGACTCTTTGCTTAGCTTAACGGTACAACCCGCGGCTGAACGCTCGGCAGAGGCATCTGAAAGCTCGAACGCTTGCTCAACGGTTAGGTGCTCAACACCTTCGATCTCTAGTACGCGACCAGAGAATTCGTTGATCTTACCCTTCTTCTCAACGGTAAGCAGGCCTTGCTTGATACCGTAGTAAGGGATTGCATGTACCAGGTCACGTAATGTGATACCAGGCTGCATTTCGCCTTTGAAGCGTACTAGTACCGACTCAGGCATATCCAGTGGCATAACGCCTGTTGCCGCTGCGAATGCAACCGCACCAGAACCCGCTGGGAATGAAATACCTAGAGGGAAACGAGTATGCGAGTCACCACCTGTACCTACGGTATCAGGAAGAAGCATACGGTTTAGCCATGAGTGGATTACACCGTCACCTGGACGTAGCGATACACCGCCACGGTTCATGATGAAATCAGGCAGCGTGTGGTGTGTATTTACGTCGATAGGCTTAGGATAAGCAGACGTGTGACAGAAAGACTGCATAGTTAGGTCAGCAGAGAAGCCAAGACAAGCAAGGTCTTTCAGCTCGTCACGAGTCATAGGACCTGTGGTATCTTGCGAACCAACTGTGGTCATCTTTGGCTCACAGTATTGACCAGGGCGAACGCCAGGCATGTTACATGCTTTACCTACCATTTTCTGAGCCAGGGTGTAGCCCTTGCCAGAATCGGCAACAAGTGCTGGCTTGCGGAAGATATCTTCGGCTTCCATACCTAGAGATGCACGTGCTTTGTCTGTTAGACCACGACCGATGATTAGTGGAATACGGCCACCGGCACGTACTTCATCAAGGATCACGTCTGACTTCATCTTGAACGTAGAGATAACTTCGTCGGTACCGTGACGCTTAACCACACCTTCATACGGGTAGATATCGATTTGATCACCCATGTTCATGTCGTCAACGTTTAGCTCGATAGGTAGTGCACCTGAGTCTTCCATGGTGTTGAAGAAGATAGGAGCGATCTTACCGCCTAGACATACACCGCCAACGCGCTTGTTTGGCACGTGAGGAATGTCATCACCCATAAACCAAAGTACCGAGTTGGTCGCTGATTTACGTGATGAACCAGTACCCACAACGTCACCTACATAGGCTAGTGGTAGACCCTTGGTTTTAAGCTCTTCAAGCTGGGCGATTGGACCGATTTCACCGGGTTTATCAGGGTTGATACCATCGCGCTCGTTCTTAAGCATAGCTAGGGCATGCAATGGGATATCCGGGCGAGACCAGGCATCTGGAGCAGGTGAAAGGTCATCAGTGTTAGTTTCACCGGTTACCTTGAACACGGTTACAGAGATTTTCTCTGGCACAGCCGGCTTCTCAAGGAACCATTCGGCATTTGCCCAAGATTCGATAACCTGCTTAGCAAATTCGTTACCCGCTTTGGCTTTTTCTTCTACATCATAGAAGGCATCAAACATAAGCAGGGTGTGTGACAGGCCTTTTACTGCGAATGGCGCCAGTGCAGCATCGTCTAACAGATCAATCATAGGCTCGATGTTATAACCACCTAGCATGGTGCCAAGTAGCTCGGCCGCTTTTTCTTTATTGATTAGTGGCGACTGCGCTTCACCTTTTGCAACTGCGGCTAGGAAGCCCGCTTTTACATAGGCGGCGTCATCTACGCCAGGCGGTACACGGTTAATAAGAAGGTCTAGGATAAACTCTTCTTCACCGGCAGGTGGATTCTTGATTAATTCGATCAGGTCAGCAGTTTGCTGAGCATCTAATGGTGCAGGCACAATACCTTGGGCTGCACGCTCTTCAACATGTTTACGATATTCTTGAAGCACAATTATGCCCTCTTGGTGACGTGAAAGTAGCAGACTTCAGCGCGTCCATACTACTTATAGAATTTTGACACCATGCAAGTATAAAGGCTTTAAAGATAGAAGAAAATTGTCACCGCCGCCTAGAGGCAAAATAGTCAATATAAATACAGTGAATGTAGGGGCTTTAAAACTATAGACTGGTGAATATTGAGTAATAATTATTTGCAAAAAGCCCGGCTGGTGCCGGGCTTCATTATCTTAGGTAAAATAACCTAATACTTAGTTGCGTTTAACTTTAACACGCTCAGTTACTGAGATGTGTGCTTCAACGCGACGGTTTTCAGCGTGAGCTTCTTTGGTGTTTGCAGTGTTCAATAGACGCTCTTCACCTAGGCCTACAGTTTCTACGCGAGAAGCAGAGATACCATCATTGATTAGTTGCTTAGCAACGCCGTCTGCACGCTTTTTAGAAAGCTTTTTGTTGTAACCAGCATCGCCTACTGCTGAAGCGTGACCTTCAAGTAGTACGTTAGTTTGCGGGTACTTGGTCATGAAATCAGCTACTTTTTGGATATCATCCAAGTAACGCTGGTTAACATCTGAGTTATCGTGTGGGAAACGAACTAACAAGCTAACCTTGTCGCCTTTTTCCATGTAACGAGTACAGCCAGACGCATCTACTGCATCTTCCATAGGTGTGTTTGCACACTTATCGTTGGCATCAAGTACACCGTCTTTGTCTGTGTCTTTTGGCTCTGGCTTAGGTGCAACAACTACTGGTGCTGGCTCAACTTTTTTAGGCTCAGGCTTGTCACCAAAGTGGTAGCTAAGACCTAGTTTAAGACCGAAATCAGAATGGTTCTGGTTAAGACCTTCATAGTAGTTAGCTTCACCAAACATCGCCCAGTTGTAGTTTAGGTGATTACGGAAACCGAAACCTAGGTTAGCTGCGTTGAAATCATCGTATACGTCAAATTTCTTCGCGCCTAGCACACCGTAGAAAGTGTCGTTGAAGTGGTACAATACATCAGCACCGTAACGCTCACCGGTTTTGTGGTTGTTTGAGTTTTCTTTATCAAGCTCAAGCGCCGCGAATTCTAGACGCGCAGTCCAGTCTTCGTTAAAGCGGTAGCCTACTTCGATACCTGAACCGAAAGACTCACCTAGTGCAACATTGGCAGGGGTTGCGCCCTTGATGTTGTCCCAGTCAGCCCAGAAGTAATCACCAAAAACACCAATGTGAATACCTTCATGAGGGTTTTTCTGTTCTTCAGCAACAACAGCTTGTGATGCCATTGCCAAAACGATAGCAGCAGAAAGTGATTTGATTTTCATTGTTTCCATCCCATTTTACGATTATCGATTATGCGCACTAAGGCAAATTGGGCCTTTATGCGCCAAGTAAGAGCTCCATCTTGTGCCTCTTACTTAGTTATATTCCGATGATTCATTAATCTATCAGCCGACATTTCTTGCTTTTATCGCAGGTGCTATACGGCACCAGGTCTAGATCCGCGCTAACAGGTTTCAACACATCTACATTGTAGCCTAATTAAGCAAGTTCGCGCCTTAACTTAATCAGGTACGCTATATTAAAGCATTATATTCCTGAATATAAGATGATTTTAGTATTAAAGTAGTAAAATTTCTGCCACTTTGCAAAGTGCAATATAAAAGTCATCTCTTATAGTCAGCCTAGACGATAAATTGTGATTTAATTAACCGCAGTCGTTAAATTGAGTAAGCAAGGCAGAAAAATACTCATCGCATCTGTAGTAAACCCCCTGTATCCACCCGCCTCGTTTACCAAGGTTTCTTTATTACCCGAACTTCGACAAGTAATTCTCCCGGCTCAAGACCCGAATTTTATAATGGCCCAAAGCGCTCATAGTCAGAGCAAGGTATCTAGCTGTAGAAAAAACAAACAAGAATATGGCGCTTGTACTGGACAATTGGGCGCAGCTACCTACAATAGCGGCGCACATAAATTAGTAGAGGTTTGCATGCCAGTAATAGAAATCGACGCGTCCGGGTACGACCAGCAATTAGCAGAAAAAGAACAGCGTATTCTTGCGCAATTTTCTCGCTTTGGTGTCAATAAGTTAGAAGTGTTTGCCTCGGCCCCGAAACATTACCGGCAACGTGCGGAATTTCGTGTCTGGCATGATGGCGATGACCTTTATCACATTATGTTCGATCAACAGAGCAAAGAAAAAGTCCGTGTCGAGCGCTTCGACCCGGGTGCCGAGCTGATCAATGAACTGATGAGTGCGATGATCACCGAGCTCAAAGATAACGAGCTGATGCGCCGTAAGCTGTTTCAAATCGATTATCTGACCACGTTGAGCGGCAACGCCTTAATCAGCCTGCTCTATCACAAACAGTTAGATGAACAGTGGTTGCAAGCGGCGCAGGATCTACAAGCACGACTGCAACAGCGCTTTAATGTCGAGCTTATTGGCCGCGCCCGCAAACAAAAGCAGGTACTGGCCACGGATTACGTGATTGAGCAACTAGAAGTAAATGGCCGTACTTATACCTATCAGCAAGTGGAAAACAGCTTTACCCAACCCAATGCCAAGGTAAATGAGTCTATGCTGGCTTGGGCTCAGGATATCTGTGCGCCCTTGAGCAATGACCTGCTTGAGCTTTACTGTGGTAATGGCAACTTCTCAATCGCCCTAGCGGGTTCTTTTAATCGCGTACTGGCCACGGAAATTTCCAAGTCATCGGTACACTCGGCGCAATATAATATTGCCGCCAACAAGGTTGAAAACCTGGATATCATCCGTATGAGTAGCGAAGAATTTACGCAGGCAATGCGTAAAGAACGTACCTTTACCCGCTTGGGCAATATCGATTTGCACAGCTATGATTGCCAAACCATATTAGTCGATCCACCAAGAGCCGGTATGGATGAGCTAACCTGTAAGCTTACCAGCGAGTACGACAACATCATCTATATCTCCTGCAACCCAGAAACCCTGGAGCGAGATTTGGAGATGCTGACGCAAACTCACGAAATAGCCCGTTTTGCTATTTTTGATCAGTTCCCCTACACCCATCATATTGAATCCGGGGTCTACCTAAAGCGCAAATAAAGACATAAAAAAACCGCATCAAGATGCGGTTTTTTTATTCTTCGCTGTACTTACTTCTTAGCTAAGTAATTAATTAGCGCGGCGATATCATCTGGCTCGGTGACGCCAGAATCACGACCTAAGATTAAACGATACTTACCGTTAACAATAAAGGTAGGCACACCTTTAAGGGCACCCTTTTCTTTAAAGTATTCTTGATCGCGCTGCATCTTTGAGGCTTTAGTGCGTACCGCAAAGCCTTCGAATAACTTGTCGAACTTTTGTGCATCAACGCCATTGGCAACAAACACATCTCTTACGTCGGCCATTTCGTTAAACTGCGAACGTTTATTGTGAATGTGGTTAAAGATGGCAGCAACCAAAAGCTCTTTTTCAGGTAACACACTGGCTGTGGCCAGCGCTTGCGACAACATGTCCTGGTTTTCTGCGGTGCGGCCACCCATAAAGTTTACATGACTGCGCTTAAAGCTCACGCCTTCGTTTAGCTTAGGCTTAACGTCTCTTAGTAAACCTTCATAAGCGTTACAGGCTGGGCAGTAGAAAGAAAAGAATTCTTTTACTTCCGGCTTATGGCTAGCGCGCTCAGAAACAACTTCATAGTGAGTACCTTCTTCAAACTGTGCTGCCACTGCTGTCAAAGGTAATGCCAGCGCCATTAGCGCCAGGGCAATAAACTTCTTCATACCTTTATTCTCCGTGTTATTTTTCTAATAAATGGTTAACGAGCTCATTAAGCTCTTGCTGCGACTTCACAGTGTGTACATGCACCTTGTATTTGTCGTTAACAATAATGGTAGGCACACCTGTTAGAGCGCCGGCCTTGGTATAGGTTTCCTGTGCTTCCAAAGCGGCCTTTTCACCGGCCAATACCGGCATGCTGCTTGCTAACATGCTATAACGCTCGGCACCAATCCCATGATCCGCCAGTAATTTTGCTACCGCTTGTTGCGATTGCAGCGGCTCGCGTTGCAGATGAATACTCTTGAAGATGGCCTCGGCAACTTGCTCGCCCTTGCCTTCTTGCTGAGCAATCAGATACGCCGTAGTCAGACGATTTTGCGCGGCCTTGTCCAAACGTAAAAAGTTTACATGACTTTTAATAAAGGGCACATCCTTTGGCAAGGCGCCTTTAAGCGCATCAACCGCCGGTTCTAAACGGTAACAATGAGGACAGTAAAAAGAAAAGAACTCGGTTACCTTGTCACTTTCAGAAGCCTGGGTCTCAAGTACCTGATAATGCTCGCCAGCCTTAAAGTCGGCAGCCCAAGAGGCCAGAGGTAAACAAAGTAGTAATAACGAAGCTGTTAATGTTTTTATCATAATCGTCTCTTTTAAATTCAATTTGGCTGCGCGCTTATGGCATCAATTTTAACGCTGGCTCATCCAGCGCCGCCAGCTGCTCTTTTAATGCCAGAGTTTGCTGCTCCCAGTATTTGTCTTGTGCGAACCAAGAAAAGTTCCGCTCAAATGCCGGGTCTTGCCAACGTTTGGCAATCCAGCCCATATAATGCACCATGCGCATCGCCCGCAGCGGCTCTATTAAACGTAACTGACCATGCTCAAAATGGGCAAACTCCTCATAGGCATTCACCAGGGTATCAAGCTGAATAAGCTGATTATGGCGATCGCCACTTAGCATCATCCATAAATCCTGCATCGCTGGGCCCTGACGGCTATCATCAAGGTCAACAAAGGTTAGCATATCATCACCGGACCAGAGAATGTTGCCAGCGTGGCAGTCTCCATGCAAGCGTATAGTAGCAACACTCTGGTATAAGCGGCTAGCTTTGTCGATAACCTGATCGAGCACGGTGTAAAAAGGTAAAGACATTGCCTCGCTTACCAAGTTACTGTGCTGCAAATGAACCTTGGCTTGATATAGGTATTCATCACAACCAAGCACAGGCCGCGTGGTAAAAGGCTTTGCCGCGGCCACCTTGTGCATACGGCCAATTAAACGGCCAAGCTGTTCTAGCTGGTCGAGATTATCCATCTCAAACTGGCGACCACCCACACTGGGGAACAGTGTAAAGCGATAGCCTTGATGCTCAAACAAGGTCTGACCATCGATACGCAACGGCGCCACCACAGGTACCTCAGCCTCTTGCAGCTCGGCACTGAAGCTATGCTCTTCAAGGATCTGCTCATTGCTCCAGCGCTGGGGGCGATAAAATTTTGCCACATAGCGGCGCTTATCCTCGGCCATAAACTGATAAACGCGGTTTTCGTAGCTATTAAGCGCCAGCAGGCCTGACTCAGCATAGATGCCCACACCATCGAGGGCATCTAAAATGGTATCAGGTGTGAGCGAGGCAAAACTAAATTCACTCACCTTAACGACCTTTAAAGAAGTTGCTGCTTTGCTTAATTTGCGACTCGGGATCCGTCACCGGGTAAAGCACAAAATTAAACTCTGTCATCGGCTTTTTCAGATCGTAGGGGTCGATAATCACAGACAAGGGCAGATCGTGAGAGCGTCCCGGTGCTACGCTAAACTCAAGCTGACCGATCACCTGGTAATGCTCCAGCCCCTCAACCTCAACGCGGAACTGCTGAGTTACCTGGGCCTTATTCAATACCTTCAATGTATAGGTGTTTTCTACCAAGCCATCGACATTAACGCGGAACAGCTGATTACGGTCACGAATAATATCGAGATCCATAGGCACCCGCATGGCGATATTGGCCGCCAGTGCACCGACGAGAATAAAGAGAATAATTGAGTAGCCGATTAACTTGCCGCGCACCGGTTTGGTTTTCTCGGCGGAAGCCTCCAGGTTACGTTCCGTGGTATAGGAGATCAGGCCGCGTGGATAATTCATCTTATCCATAACGCCGTCACAGGCATCGATACAAGCACCACAGTTAATACACTCGTACTGCAAACCGTTACGAATATCTATACCGGTAGGACACACCTGCACGCACAGGCTACAGTCGATACAATCACCCAGCCCCAACTCTTTAGGGTCTTGTTTACGTCCACGCGGACCGCGGTTTTCACCACGCTTGGCATCATAGCTTACGGTAAAGGTGTCTTTGTCGAACATGGCCGACTGGAAGCGCGAATAAGGACAAATATGCAAACACATAATTTCCCGCATCCAGCCTGCATTACCATAGGTACAAAGGGCAAATACGACAATATTCAACAGCGCATAGCCGCCCACTGAAAAGGTCACAAAGTCGATCACCAGCTCACGCATGGGTGTAAAGTAGCCGACAAAGGTAATGGCGGTATACAAGGAGAAAAGCAACCAGCTGCCATGTTTAGCCGTTTTGCGCCAAAACTTATCAAAGTCCATGGGGCGCTGATCCAGCTTTTTACGCTGGTTAGCGGTGCCTTCAAACTTCTCTTCAAACCAGATAAAGATAAAGGTCCACACAGTTTGCGGGCAGGTATAACCACACCAGACACGGCCGTAGAAGGTGGTCACCAAAAACAGCGCAAAGGCGGCAATCATAAAAATAAAGGCGAGTATGGTTAAGTCTTGCGGCCAGAAAGTCAGGGCAAAGATACTGAACTGTTGATTCTCAATATCGAAAAGTACCGCTTGCTGGCCATTATAATTAATCCATGGCAAGAGCATAAAAGCGAGCATACCGATTAAGCCGATACGCTGCCTTAGCAGTTGATGCAATCCGGTGACGGCCCGGACATAAATACGGTTACGGGGATTAAATCTATCGTACTCGGCCGCGCTGGGCTTCACGATTTTCACGTCACTGGGTATGTTTTTTACCTTGATCCGCTGCTCTTTTTCCATCTTAGTTCCTCAACGCCAGGGATTTAGGAATGGGCAAACTCACCTAATTGGTAATTAGGTTTGTCGTTTCGGGCAAGTATATCAATTCGGCCACCAAAATGATGTAACCAGGAGATTATATTTCACCCTAAGCGCTTTAATAAGCTTGCTTTTAAAACCCAGAGTTTACTACACTAACAGCGTACCCGTTACCACCTAGATCAAGGTTTACTCATGAAGAAGTTATTACTGTTGGTCGTTATTCTTTTAGCACTGCTGAGTGTCGATCATCCATTGATCAAAAACCCCCGTGACAAGATTCTTGGCTCTGTGGTGTCGGATTTAAGTGATTCCACCCAGGTACAACGTGAAGTAAAGGCAAAACATGCCTTAACTGAGGTCCGCTCTCAGCTTAAATTAAACAAAGATCAGGATACCCATCTCGCCGACAGCTTTAAAACGGTTAGAGGTATGCACTGGTGGGAGCAAAAATACTGTAAAAACAGGGAGCTTAATCAGTATTTTTATGGTGATGATTTACTGCAGACCTGCACCATTATTGCGGCTACCCACTAGTAAGCAATGGACTTCTCAGCACTAAACAAAAAGCAGGGCGATTCTTTTGCCGAGCACAAACGCCTGCTGCAGCAACTGAGCAAGGGTAAAACCGTGTTATGCAAGCACTGCCAAGGCGCTATCAGCTTGCAACTCGCCGAGCCCGGCTATGCCAAAGCCCGTTGCGCCAAGGGCTGCACCGACCTGCTACTGCAACTCGGCTAAGCATTGATTTCACACCTGATGGTTCAGGTTTCCCAGTGCTCCTCATCATCGAATAAACCACTTTGCACCGCGGTAAGTTCAATCAGCTCGGCAAATCCCAGGCTGAAATCAGTCATCATATCGACCAGTGCATCATTAAATGCCTGCTTATCCTGACCAGAGCTTGCCGCATGTATGCTGAATTGCTCAGCATCGGCAAATAGTCCAAGTACAGTGACCGCCTGAGCAAGCATCTCTTTACTTTGTTCAGGGCAAGCTGGGGCGTTAAGCAAGGGCTCAAGATAATAACTGACACCCAGTACAAAGCCCTGCGCCCACTGATGCAGCTCAGCATCGGCGGCAAGATTATCCTGCCAATGCTGTGCAACTGTGACATTGCTAGTGAGCTTATAGCCACTTTCAAACACCTGCTCACTGATCTGCTGATGCAGACCCATAAGTGCAAATAAAACACTTTCATCGCAATCGGCAGCATGGTCACCAAGCACCTCTTGCAACCATTGTTCTTCTTCTATGGGAGCAGGGGCACAGATAAGCGCAAAAAGATAACCCTGAACCTGAGCCAAGGGCATGGCATTACCAGCCGCACTCAGGTATTCACGCAAGGGGGTAAGCGATAGCTCGTTCATTAGAAGTTGATCCGATAGCGACCATCGGCTCCCTGCGATCCCAGAAACTGCACCGCATCATGTACGTCCTTAGGCAGGCTGGCATCGGGTTTAATAAAGCCTTTAACACTAAACTGACCACGGTCGTCAAAGCCGGCATCAACCTGTAAACCCAGGCGGTTTTCCTTGGTAACTGTCACCTTGGCGGCGCCATTCACACAACCAAGTTCACCTTCAAGTTCACCAATACTAAACCAACCGTTACGACCCTTGACGCTGATATCCGCCGAGCTGATGGTGCCGGCTAGCGCCTGGCAATGAGGCTCACCTAGTTGGTAGTTATCCAGTTCGACAAACACCCGCCCCTTGGCCTCTGTAGGTATGGGTAGGCGCACTCGCTGCAGCACTTGCTCAAGTGAAAGTCGAGCTTGGGTATCGCGAAGCTCTAGTTCTTTGCTAAACAGACCGTAGACTAATTGACCCTGGGCCGAAATTTCGCTGGTATTGCGCTTATTACCCAGCACCAGATCCGTATTAAGCTTAGCCTGCAACAGCGCCAACGGCTGAACCTGCCATTTTGCCTGGCTGACATACTGGCCCTGATAACGCACGCCATGCACCTGGCCTTGCCAGATGGTTCCCGTGGCCGGACCCAGCTGTAAGCCCGGCGGTAAATCCTTTTTAACCCATTGCAGGGCCACCGAAGCGGGCAACAGAGCAATGGCGAAAACCAGCAAAAAAACAACAAAGACAACGGCTAGACCGCTGATTTTCTTCACAGACATAGTTACTCCAGAACGATACGACTAACACGGACATGGCCCGGTTTTGGATCTAAAGACAGCTCAATATTACTAATGGTCACGCCATGGTTTTTGACTATGTCGTCCAACCAAGACAAAAGTTGATTAAAGGGCACACTATCTATATTTAAGCGCAAGCCTTCACCGCTGGGCTGCATACGAGCAATCTCAATTTGATAGCGTGAGCGGGTGCTGTTCACCACCTGAGTGACATTGCCGCTGGGTACAGCTTTTGCTGAGCCGCCCTTAGCCTTAATTTGCACCACACTTTGCTGCACAAACTGTAATAATTCTTGCTGCTTGCTTAACTCTTGTTTGGCCTCAGCAACGGCGTTATTTAACGGCCGATAGATCACCATAACAAAGAAAAAGATGATAAAAATAACGCCGGCGATGCTTAGCAAACGCTGCTCTTGTGGCTTCAATGATTGCCAATAATTCGTTAATGCGCTCATTGTTCGCCCCTTATGCGTAATTCACCCACCACGGTTTCGCCGTCATTGTTTAATGACCCTTGGTCGACACTGAAACCGCGCTGTTCCAAGCGCGCCTTTACTTGTGCAAAACTTTGGAAGTCTTTGGCTCTGGCGCCAACCCGTAATTCGTTGCGACGCTGATCAAAACGCAGCGTTTGCGTTACAAACTCATTGCTTTGCTGCACGATATCGGCAAAATCCTGCAATATCATCAAAAAATCGGCGCCGCCGTCCTGGCTTTGCCCGCCCAGTGCGGTATTAATCTGGTTACGAATAAGATGCGGACGCACCTTGGTGCCGGGGAAAGCCGACTCATAGCTGCTCACCACCTGCTCTTTCACCGACTCGGCCTGAGAAGAATAGTGATACCACAGCCCCCCCTTGACGCCCAACATAAAGACCAGTGCCACACCCGCGGCAACCATGGCCGGACGCCATACCTTAATCCAGCCACTGCTTTTTTTCTTGTAGGCAAAGGTGCCTTGGCGCAAATTGATAGGCGAGACGGCCTTGGCAAACATGGCTAAAGGCAATTCAAACTTATCTTCGTGGCTATAGGTTTCAATGCCCAATTCGCCACTGGGTAATGGACTGTATAAGTCCAAGGTCTCGATGCCTGCCGAGATTAAATAGGCTGCTGCCCAATCAGGTTCCAGCTGTGCGCCTTGCCACTGGCTGGAACGCACCAAAAAACTGTCATCATTAATGGCAATGGCGCTGGCTCTTTGCGGTGCTGGCTCGGGCAGCAAGAGAGCATCAACATACACATTTGCCGCGGCAATATCGGCCTCGGCAAATAAATCCAGCCAGTTTTGCAACCACTGCTTATTGACCAGGGCAATATTAATAAAATGATTATCCGCCTCGCTGTAAGCATTACCATGGGCGATAAACAGGCTGTCGATATCGACCGCCACCTGCTCTTCCACCATAAAGGGTAAAGCCTGAGCCAGCTTGCGATTCCACTTCGCCGGCAATTTCACGCTTTGCAGCTGCACCTGAGCACAGGGCACTACTAAGGTGCAATCGCGATTGCGCGCCTTGTCCGTAAGTCCGGATAAAGCGGCTGCATCGGCCAGATGGCCGCTGGCGATAATTTCGTCCTCTGCGGGATTATATACCAGCCAATGAATAGGCTGCTCTGGGCGCTCGCCCACGTGGATCAGTAAGGATTCTCTCACTGCAGGCCTCCAAATTTTCGCGCCATAATGGAAATTTCTTTATTATTTATTTGTAATAGCGAGGTCATAGTAAACTCAAACTCGACAAAAGTTGCGGTTGTTTGCAATTGAAAATACGCACTCTTCAGCACAAACCGACCATCATCCTCTTTAACATCACGGCCCCCCTGCTGGGTTACCTCGTTAACAAATTCGCTCAGTGAATCAAAGCCTTTTTCCGGGCGTGCACTGATCACCGACTGCGCCGATGACTCGTCCAGCCCTTCAATCATAGCAGCCAGAAGCAAGGCTTGATCTTCGGTAATGGTATTTACATTTAATGCAAACACCTCACTGCCGGGGATCACGCAGACATAAGGAGCCAATTTACGCATCGCCAAGGGGTTAAAGCCTTTTACCAAGCGTAACTCGGAAATATCAGCAAAAAAGTTATTGGCGGTTAAATAAGGCACATCCCGGGATAAATATTCGTCTTCCTCGGCGCCGGAACGCATGGTAATACTGTCTTCATCCACCCAGTCAAACACGCTGTCGGCCATAGCCTCTTCGGACTCATCACTGGGCAAGTCATCAATTTCCTTCAATAAGGCTAACAGAGCCTTATGAGCCGGGTTAGATTTTACATAGCCGCCATTTTGCGTCTCGGGCTCAGCCCGTAGCGCATTAAGATTTAAACAGGCTTGCAAGTCTTTTATTTCCCCGGCGATGGTGCCATTTTCCACAGGAAACGGCGTATTGGCCGCCAAAGCCCAGCTCTGCTGCAGGTGCATTTTGTCCGGCTCTTCTTCGATACTTTCGCGCAGCACCTTTTGCGCCAGGGACTCAGCCGCATAGGCATACCATTTAGCCTGACGAAAATCGTTAAGATTCGATGACTTTTGCACCTGAACCATAAGATTCATACTCATCTGCGCGGCAATAGTTGCGGCCAGGGCAACAATAAATAAAACAATGATCAGGGCCGCCCCGCCTTGATGACGATTAACCATGATTAGGGCTCCCTGTCGAACCGCTGCCACCCGAGTTGTTGCCGCCTTGATTATTATTTCCGCCTTGGGAACCGCCTTGCTGCACTGGGATATCGCTGCCCTGACCGGCTAATAAAAACAATCGACGTATAGGGTCACCTTCTTTTAAGGTCAGATCCACGGCAACGGCCTTGGGTAACAGCTCCTGCTGCCACTGCTCCTGCCATGTTTGCGCCTGACCGTTAAAAAATTCAAACCTAAAATCTTCCACATCATTCAACAGCACCTGCACTCTAGGCTCACTGCTGTCTAACTGATCGACATAAAGACTATACAAACGCTCTAAACGCCCTTCTTGCACCCGATAAGCTACCGCTTGCAGTTCACTGCGCGGCAATAAGTAACCTGGGTTGGTCCAGCCGTTGCGTATAAAGGCAATGCCATCTAGTTCACTGCCAAATAAAAAGCGCTCGTGTAACAGGTATTTTTCCTGAAAATCGCCAGCCTCATTGCGCACCTTACGCTTACTGATCTGACTAAAATCCTGCTCCATCACCCGAAAAACCGTCTGCATACGCGACAATTGCTCAAGCGTCTCTTCCGACATTTCCTTGGTGCGAGTGCTGACCTCAAAAATCTGATGGGTGGCGCCGATAATAAAGGCCATTACGGCCAAGGCAACAAGCACCTCAACCAGGGTAAAAGCACGTTGGCGAGACACATTAGCAAAGCGGCTAGGCATCATGTTTTGCTCGCCTCTTTATCTATATAGGTCGCGAGCTCATAGGCAAACTGTTCGTGCTCTTCATCGGTAAATACGGAGATCACCACTTTCACAAAACTGCTGTTGGCGGTGCGTATCACTTCCTGTTGCCAATACCAGGTTACTCCGGCCAACTCGGTTTTACCCTTGGCACCATTTTTGGCATCCCACTTATCTCCCTGAGCACGAATTTCAACCAACTGGTTTTCCGCTACCCAGGAGCCATAGGTTTGCTCTTGAATGGCACCTAAATGATTAATGTGTTCGCCACTGATCTGCATGGCAGCGATCCCGGCCATAGCACAAATACTGAGCGCCACTAAAACTTCGATAAGGGTAAAGCCTGTGCTGCGCTTGCCTGAGCAAGATCTATGCTGAGCCATCATTGCAGCTCTTCTTGGTAAAGGCTAACCGGCGCCATAAATTCCCCTTCGATAATAAAGGGGGCCAGATCTTCGTCCGTATCCTGCAAGGCAAGACGTAGTTGAAACGGGCTGATTTCACCGGAGGATAGGATCATCACTTGGGGGATCTGCATTTTTTGCAGTTCAAGAAAGTCATCGTCATCGGCTCCCAACAGCTTTTGCCAATCCACTTCATTGAGCAGACTATCCTGCGCCCAAGGGAGATCTTCTTGATTCAGGGTCAGGGAAAAGTCGGACTCCAGCTTTTTGCCTTTTAGCACACCATCGCTGTCATCCAATGCTTGCCATTTTTGCTCGCCATAAACCATAAACTCATAACCATTTTCGTCATCTACAAATAAACCGAGCTGACGCTGATTAAGAATGGCGTATTCGGACGCAAAGTTAATGCTGGTTTGCAAGGCAAAGGCCGTTTGCTCTAACTCGTCGTGGCGTGAATCATCAATGCTATAAACTATCAGGTTGGCGCTAAACGCAATAATTGCCAGCACCACCAGAATTTCGATTAGGGTAAAACCGGATCGATGATTCACCGCCTTCATGCTTAGCGCTCTTCTTCGTCCCAGTTACCGATATCGTCTTCGGTGCCGGCTTCGCCATCAGGGCCCATAGAAAATACATCAATCTTACCGATTTCACCCGGATAGATTAGCTGGTAAGGGTTACCCCAAGGATCCATTGGCAATTCATTGATAAAGCCACCTTCAGGGAAACGCTTTGGAATTGGCTCTATGCTGGTCTTGGTCACGAGTGCTTCCAAACCCTGCTCTGTAGTTGGGTAGGTATTAACGCGCAACTTATACATGCTTAGCGCATCTTCAATTTGCTGAATATCCAACTGTGCCTTATCCAGATCGGCTTCTTCTTTTTGGCCCATGATATTCGGGGCTACAATCGACATGATCATGCCTATGATGACCAATACCACCATCACTTCAAGTAATGAAAAACCAGACTGCTTTCTCATTGTTCGTACCTCTAAATTTACTGAAATCTGTGTTTACTTGGCCACTATAAGCCAATTGCCTTGTTCATTGCCATGATTGGCTGCAATATTGCCATTACGATAAATAGCACAATTAGCGCCATGCTCGCTATCATTGCCGGCTCTAAGAGTTTTAGTGACACATTCACCATGGTCTCAAACTCGCGGTCCTGGTTGTCGGCGGCACGCTCAAGCATTTGCTCCAACTCACCGGACTTTTCACCGCTGGCAATCATATGCAGCATCATGGGTGGGAAAAGTTTAGACTGTTCCAAAGATGCCCGCAGGCTGGCACCTTCGCTGACCCGGGTCGCCGCTTCGGCCACCGCCTGTTTGATTTTTTCGTTCTCCAATACCTGACCTGAGATCTTCATGCCTTCGAGTAAGGGCACTGCACTGGAAGAAAGTATGCTTAACGTGCGGGCAAAGCGGGCGGTGTTCAAGCCACGGCTGACCTTGCCCAAACCGGGTATGGCCAACAAGCGAGTGTGATACCAAAAACGAATATTGGGACGCTTCAAGGCCTGCTTAATCGCGACCACCACGGCTATCAGCACGACCAGGGTAATAAACCAGTAGTTTTGCACAAAGGCACTGGCCGCCATAACCCATTCGGTGGTCCAAGGCAGAGCCTGTTTGGATTTCTCAAAGGTTTTTAAGATCTCGGGAACGACTGTACCAAGCAAGATAGACACTATGGCAATGGCGAACACCACAAGTATGGTGGGATACACCATGGCCTGCACTATTTGCGAGCGCATATGCTGGCGCTGTTCAGTGTAGTCAGCCAGGCGGTTTAATACCTGATCCAAATGCCCGGATTTTTCCCCTGCCGCTACCATGGCACGATAGAGATTATCGAAAACGTGAGGAAACTCGGCAAGACCATCGGCCAGGGTATAACCTTCAACCACCTTGGAACGCACCGCCATCAACATCTTTTTTAAGCGCGGCTTTTCACACTGTTCGGCCACCGCCATCACCGCCGCTTCAACCGGTAAAGCCGACTGAATCAGGGTCGCCAACTGGCGAGTGATCAAAGCCAAGTCAGAGGTGGATATCTTGGCCTTAAACAAGCCACTGAACATCCCTGTTTTTGCAGCACTGGCCTTTTCCTGCGAAGCCGCAAGCTCAACCACTAAAGGCATTAAACCCTTATCGCGCAATTGCTGACGCACCTGTTTGGCGGTATCGGCCTCTAACAGGCCCTTCTTTTCTTTACCTTTGCCATCCAGAGCTCGATATTCAAACGCCGCCACTATTGCTCCTCACGGGTGACCCGTAATACTTCTTCCAGAGTGGTTTTGCCAGCCAACACGCGGGTACAACCGTCGCCACGAATACTCGGGCTATGTTGACGAATGTATTTCTCAACCGCTTGCTCGCCCTTACCATTGTGAATAAGTTCGCGAATATGGTCGTTCACGATCAACAGCTCATGAATACCGGTTCGGCCTTTATAGCCGTTGTAGTTACATTCTTCACAGCCCACGGCACGGTAAATAACCGGCGCCGATTCAGCGCTAACGCCGAGCATCTGACACTCGTTGGCATCAGCCTGATGTGGCTGCTTACAAGAGTTACACAAGGTACGTACCAGACGCTGCGACAAGACCCCGAGTAAAGATGAAGAAAGCAGGAAGGACTCCACGCCCATATCTTCCATCCGGGTAATGGCGCCAGCGGCGGTGTTGGTGTGCAGGGTCGATAATACCAGGTGGCCGGTTAAGGAGGCCTGTACGGCGATCTGCGCTGTTTCCAGGTCACGGATCTCACCGACCATAACCACATCCGGATCCTGACGCAAAATTGCTCGTAAGCCACGGGCAAAGGTCATATCCACCTTAGGGTTAACCTGAGTCTGGCCTATGCCTGGAATTTCATATTCGATTGGATCTTCAACGGTTAATATATTACGATCTTTACTGTTGATTTCGCTCATACCGGCATACAAGGTCGTACTCTTACCCGAGCCCGTAGGACCGGTAACCAGGATAATACCGTGAGGCTTGCGGATCAGCTCGTCGAACAACTCCTGATTGTGCTGCGTCATGCCTAAGTCTTGCAGATTAAGACGGGCATTGTTTTTGTCCAACAAACGCAGCACCACACGCTCACCAAAGCTCGATGGCATGGTCGATACCCGCACATCAACGGCGCGACCGGCGATTCTTAAGCTAATACGACCGTCTTGTGGCACCCGCTTTTCAGCGATATCCAGCTTGGCCATAACCTTGATACGCGACACCAAAAGCGACGACAGTTTACGATTTGGTTTAAGTACTTCTTTAAGCACGCCATCGACACGAAAACGTATCACCAGATCCTGCTCAAAGGTTTCTATATGTATATCCGAGGCGCCTTCTTTAATGGCTTCGCCGAGCATGGCGTTGATCAACTTGATAATAGGCGCATCATCGTCACCGGCCAGCAGATCTTCGGTTTGCGGCAGCTCTTCGGCAAGGGAGAATAGATCCGCCTCATTGCCAATGTCTTCCATGATCTGCTGGGTTTCCGAGCTGTCTCTTTGATAAGAGGCTTCCAACAGCAGCTCAAATTTATCTTCTGCGAGCTTTTCCACCACAAAACCGCGGCCGGCGAAACGACGCACTTCCAGCATCACCTGGGCGTCTAAAGCATTGGCATAATAGAGCACCAGTTGCTGGTCATTTTCGACCAACAACACCTGGAAACGACGGGCATAAGCAAAAGGCAGTCGCAACGGCGCTGCGGCAAGCACTTCCGATACTTCCATCAGCTCTTCGTCGCTTACCTGCACCTCAACAGAGGCATCATTGGCCACTTGCTCAGTCATTGTTACGCTCAGCCTTATTCTGTTCTCTCAGGTACTCTTCATACGTAGGAGGCAATACCAGAGCGTCGTCCCACTCAGGAAGCATGGGTACCTTCTCAAATGGCATCAGATCGATACCACCATCATCCTGTTTTAACTGCTCGCCGCGGATAAAGTTATACTTGCTGTGGCTAAGACGGTTCATGCTCTCGCTGTCGCGAAGAATAGTCGGGCGAATAAAGACTATCAGGTTACGCTTACGCTTGGCCGTACTGGTCGACTTAAACAGGTGACCCAGTACTGGAATATCGCCCAGTAATGGCACCTTAGAAACACTTTCTTGTACGTCTTCGTCGATCAAGCCACCTAGTACCACCATGCCGCCGTCATCGGCTAGAACTGTTGTGGTAATGGCACGCTTGTTGATAGAGATATCCACCGCGGTAGAGCCAGCAACGTTCGATACTTCCTGCTCAATTGTCAGTTGTACCGCCGAGCCATCATTGATTTGCGGCGTTACTTTGAGTTTCACACCCACTTCCTGACGCTCAACGGTCTGGAATGGGTTATCGTTGTTACTGCCAGTCGATGAGCCGGTGATAATTGGTACTTCCTGACCCACGATCATCGAAGCTTCTTCGTTATCCATGGTGGTGATCGAAGGTGTCGCTAGAATGTTCGAGTTGGTATCATTTGATACCGCCTGCACTATGGCGCCCCAGTCGTTGCGGACAATACCCATGGCCAAACCATTGATACCGCCTAGCAGCGCACCTAACGGGCCTAAGTCACCCTCGCGAGTACGCTTAATTTCGGTCACATTACCAGTTTCGGTGCCAATCACATTCTCAGTAATGGTCTCATCACGAGCTTGCTCGGCGGCCACGGCCAATGCACCCACGGGCACAGTGGTACCGTTATTAAACTGCAGCATGCCGCCTTCTTCGGTGATCCACTGCAGGCCAAAGTTAATGCCGTCGCCTTCGGATACTTCAACGATAATGGCTTCAACCAATACCTGAGCACGGCGAATATCCAAACGCTCTATTACTTTCTCAAGCGAGCGCATCATATCCGGCTGCGCGGTAATAACCAGTGAGTTGGAATCGCTATGGGCTTCAATGCTGATATCGCTGCGAGAGCGACGCGATGTGCGCTGAGTAGCAGCGGCGCCCTGTTGTTCTTCGGTCAGTGATTTACTTACACCTTGTAATACGGTAACCAGCTCTTCGGCCTTGGCGTAGTTAAGATAAAACACCTTGGTATTACCCGTGCTTTCCAACTCGTTATCAAGACGCTTCACTAATTCTATGGCACGGGTGCGGGCCTGGCCTTCACCACTGACGATCACACTGTTGGTGCGCTCATCGGCAACCACGCGGGGGATCAAAAACTCGGGCACACTGCCCTTGCCGGTATCTTTAAAAATATTATCGACTACGGATACCACATCTGCGGCGGTGGCATGTTTTAAGCGAACAATATCCACGCTCTTATCACCGGCTTGGTCAACCAGGCGAATGATCTCTACCAGGCGGTTCACCGACTCGGCATGGCCGGTCAGCATCATAACGTTCGATGGGTTAAAGTTAGTTACATGGCCGCCGTCTTTTTGATCGCTGAATTGACGAATAAGTGGGCCAAGCTCTTGCACGGTTACGTTTTTAACTCGTACTACGCGGGTCACTAGCATATCACCGCCGTAACCGTCTTCTTCGCCGATCACCGGCACATTGGTCTTTTTCGCGTCCGAGCTTTTTTCTACCTTAAGAATACCGTTAGGCATTTCTACCGCAGCAAAGCCATGCACTTCAAGCACATTGAGGAAGAATTGATAATACAATTCTTCGTCCATCAACTCATAACTGCGGACATTGATTTTACCGCGCACATTGGGGTCGATGATCACGGTTTTATTGAGGTTTTTACCGACGATATTAATAAATTCATTAATATCCGTGCCTTTAAAATTTGCCGCATACTCAACTGCATACAGGTTTAAACTAATACCAGCGGCAAAAAAGAGCGCACCATATTTGGCCAACCCTTTGAAAATTTTTGTGCGAAATTTCGCGCCCATTATTCTTCTCTCCACACTTGTGATTATTGCAGGCTAAATTGCACGTCGATAAGCTGGCCATTACGATTCACCGTAATCGCCGCATCTGTACTTGAACGAAGCTCCTGCAAAGCCGCCATTGCTTGTTTCATATCGGTGAGTTGATAGCCATTAATCGCAACAGCAATATCATTATTCTCTAAGCCCATCTGCTTAAACAGCTGGGGATCTTTACCCGGACTTAACTTGTAACCTTGCAACTGTCCCTGGTTGCGCACCGGGCTGACACGGATATAGTCCGCCAGTTTGCCGGGATCCGCCAATACCTCTTCGCGTTTTTGTTTTATCTCTGCTTTGAGCTCGGGATTGGCGGTAACATTCACGCTTTGCTTCGCCTGTTGTCGGCTGGGGCCGGAGCTTTGTGGCTCCTTGCTGGCCGGAACCGGCATGCTGACCGTTTTGGTAAAACTGATACCATCGAGCATCAGGGTTTCAAAACGACCGTTAACGTCCAAAATGGCGCGATCGGGCAAAACTTTAGCCAGTTTTGCTCGGGTGCCCTTGATCACATCATCTATGCCGTAGGTTTCCTGGTTACCCTGGGATTCGATAATGGCCAAGCCGGCACTGTTATCATCGGTGGCTGCCACAACTCCGGTAAGGTTGATGCTTAAACGTGTTTCGGGAGCATCGCTGGTCACTTCTTGCTTGGGCTGCTCCTGCACTACGGCCGCAACATCACCAAATAATTTAACTGCCTTAATAGCGGCAATATTGACGCCATTATTTGCCGTCGAGGTCGTAGTCGCCGGCGGCATGACCGCCGTAACTTGTGGTTGTGGCCACAGTAACCACACCAATGAAGCCGCTAAATAGCCACAATATATTGTCGTAGCCAGCACTATAGCAGTCACAATCTTCGTCTGTGGAAGCTGTTTAAGCCTTTGTTGTAGTTGGGCTAAATCCAAAACTGTTCACTATTATCATTATGTTAACTAACGCCACATAGTACATTCATCACCTGCGTTCAACAAGCGCGTACTGTAGCAATCTGTAAAATCGGGGCACGACTATATAAGCTAAGTAAGGCATCTGTATTACAGTCTTGCCAACTTTTTTTACACTGGCTTATATGCTAACTTTGCCCTTCTATACGGGCTTGCAATTAGGCCAAACATCATGACCAAAACCCCCGAACAAAAACCCGACCCAGTACGCTTAGATAAGTGGCTCTGGGCGGTGCGTTTATATAAGACCCGCGCCCTGGCTCGCGAGATGGTGCAAGGCGGCCGAGTGCATTACAATGGCCAACGCTGTAAACCCAGCAAGCAGGTTGAGGTAGGTGCGCAAATTCGTCTCGCTCAGGGCTTCGATGAAAAGAAAATTAGGGTAGTTAAATTACTTGAAAAACGCGCTGCCGCCCCCATTGCTGAGACTTGCTATGAGGAAACAGAGCAAAGTAAGCAAAAACGCGAAGAAAACGCGCAAGCCCGCAAAAATAACGCCTTCTTTGCACCGCATCCAGATCACAAGCCGGATAAAAAACAGCGCCGTGAACTGATCAAGTTTAAAGCCAGATAGAGAAACACATGCAGCAAGATCAACTACATCGTTATATTTTTGAACAACTCGACGTACGCGGCGAGTTAGTGCAAGTAAGTGACGCTTTCACCCAAATGGTTGAAGGTCGTAACTACCCGGACCCGGTTAAAAAGCTGCTGGGCGAGCTATTTGTAACGACTTCTTTACTCACAGCAACCTTAAAGTTTCAAGGTCATATTAATGTGCAAATCCAAGGGGATGGCCCGGTTAAATTTGCCGCAATTAATGGTGACCACGAACAAAATATGCGCGGTGTTGCCCGTATGCAGGGTGAAGTAAAAAGCGACAACCTGCTTGAGCTGATGGGTAAGGGTCATATGATTATCACCATCACTCCTGTTAAAGGCGAGCGCTACCAGGGCATAGTGCCATTAGAGCATGACACCTTGGCAAAATGTGTTGAGCAGTACTTTACTCAGTCAGAGCAACTGCGCACGCGCCTGTGGTTTGCCACCGATGTCACCGAGGGCCAAGAGCGCGCCGCAGGTTTATTTTTACAAGTACTGCCGGTGCACAAGGATAAATCGGAAGTCGATTTCAGCCATTTAGAAGCCCTGAGCGACACGGTTACCAGCGATGAGCTGCTCAACCTCGATGCCCATACAGTGCTAACGCGCCTTTATCACGAAGACAACCCCCAGCTGTTCGAGCCACAGCCGATTCGCTTTAAATGCACCTGTAGCCGTGAAAAAACCATGGACGCCTTGGTTAATATAGGCCTGGAAGAGTTGCTCGACGACGTACATCAAAATGGTGAGATAGTGATCAGCTGTCATTATTGCCTGACTGATTACCGTTTTAACGAAGAACAGATTAAAGCGATTTTTAATTAATATAAGCCGAAACGAAGGCGATAAAAAACTCGGGTTATTAACGCCCGAGTTTTTTTATGAATAAAAATGACACCGGTATCATAAGAAGATGCACTTTTCATGACACCGGTATCACTGAAATTATTCATGTTTTTTCACCTAAAACGGGCATTTTTAGCGACTTCAAAGCTCGTATATGCACAAACCATCTGTTACTATAATTTGCATATCAAAGCACTCTCACACCGCTTTAGATTAACCGTTCAATCTCTCACAACTTTTAGGTAAAAACATGACTTCAAGCGCTACTCGTTTTGTTGATCTTACAACTGCAGAACTAATCGAGCAGGCAATTCGCCGTGGTGAAGGTTCTCTTGCTGCTAACGGAGCTTTCGTGGCTAAAACTGGTCGTCGTACCGGCCGCTCTCCTAACGATCGTTTTATCGTAAAAGAGTCTAGCACCGAGAACGATATCCAATGGGGTAACGTTAACCGTCCTTTCGATGCTGATAAATTCAACGCCCTTTGGGAGCGAGTTGAGAATCATGTATCGCAAAACGACCACTTCGTTTCTCACCTTGAAGTAGGTGCGGATCCAGAGCACTACTTACCAATCGTTGTAACCACTGAAACTGCTTGGCACCATGTTTTCGCTAAAAACATGTTTATCCAGCCTGAGCACTTCAACAAGGCCAACATGCCACAGTGGCAAATTCTAAATGTACCTTCATTTGTATGTGAGCCAGAGCGTGACGGTACAAACAGTGACGGAACGGTAATCATCAACTTCGCAGAGCGTAAAGTACTACTTGCTGGTATGCACTACGCCGGCGAAATGAAAAAATCTATGTTCTCAGTACAGAACTTCCTACTTCCTGCTAAAGGCGTGCTACCTATGCACTGCTCTGCAAACGTAGGCGAAGCAGGCGACACTGCCCTGTTCTTCGGTCTATCCGGTACTGGTAAAACAACTCTTTCTGCGGATCCAAGCCGTTTCCTAATCGGTGATGACGAGCACGGCTGGGCACCTGGCAGCGTATTTAACATCGAAGGCGGTTGTTACGCGAAATGTATCGACCTGTCACAGAAAAACGAGCCAGTTATTTGGGATGCTATCCGCTTCGGCACCATCCTTGAGAACGTTGTTCTAGATGACACACGTACTCCTGATTACACAGATTCATCACTTACGCAAAATACTCGTGCTGCATACCCACTTGAGCACGTAGCCAAGCGTAAAGAAGAAAACCGCGCTGGCGAGCCTAAGGCCGTGGTCTTCCTAACTTGTGACGTAAGTGGCGTACTACCTCCTGTTTCTGTACTAAGCGAAGAAGCAGCTGCATACCACTTCCTAAGCGGTTACACAGCGAAAGTAGGTTCAACTGAAATCGGTTCAACTTCTGATATCGAATCAACCTTCTCTACTTGTTTCGGTGCACCTTTCTTCCCTCGCCCAGCTGGCGTTTACGCAGAGCTTCTAATGAAGCGCGTTCGTGAGTTCGGTGCCAAGGTATACCTAGTAAACACAGGTTGGACTGGTGGTCCTTACGGCGTTGGTAAGCGTTTCGACATCCCGACTACGCGTGCCGTTGTTGATGCTATCGTATCTGGCAAACTAGCCGACGTTGAAACTCAGCACATCGACGTACTAAACCTAGACGTACCGGTAGCCGTACCTGGCGTTGATAGCGCGGTTCTAAACCCAATCAACACTTGGAACGACAAAGAGAAATACGCAGAATACGCACAGAAACTAGCGAACGACTTTAACGAGAACTTTGCTAAGTACGACGTATCTGACGCCATTAAACAAGCTGGCCCTAATAGCTAAAGGGTCGACTTATTTAACTTAGCCATAGCGCTGAGAATTCGCACCAACGCCAGCTTTATGCTGGCGTTTTTGTTGCTAGAGCCTGGCGAAATCAGCAGACAGGAAGCAACGCCGGTGTTACGCCGGCGTTTTTATAGGTAGGTAGATGGTGGCACACAAACCACCTTCTTTGCGGTTTCTTAATTCCACCCGGCCGTTATGCATGGTGATAATGCGCTTAATAATGGCAAGACCCAGACCACTGCCCTCACTGCCACGGGCCTGATCGCCCTGAGTAAAGGGCGCAAACACCTTTTCCAGCTCCGACTCGGGAATACCCGGCCCACGGTCTTTTACGCTCACACAGACATAAGTTTTACGGGCGTTATAGTGGGTCACCACATCAATATCGGCGCTGGAGTAGCGCAGCGCATTTTCAATCATATTGGTCAGCACCCGCTTAATGGCTACATGACTCATGGGCACATTGGGTAAACTGGGGTTCGGGTAAGCACTTATCTTTCGCCCATCTACGCGCCTATGCTGCTGCTCCGCATGCACTACCTCTTCCACCAAAGCATTTAGATCTTCCTTTTGATAATCGCCCTTATCATGGTGGCGCAGGTACTCGATAAACTGGTCGATAATGGCATTCATATCTTCGATATCATGAATTATGCCTTCACGCAGGTAGTCTTCATCGTCAGACATCATTTCCGTTGCCAGACGAATGCGGGTTAAAGGGGTGCGCAAATCGTGGGAGACCCCCGCCATTAGTAAGCGCCTGTCCTGCTCAAGGGCGGCTATGCTCCGCGACATCTGGTTAAAGGCCTTGGTTACCTCGACCATTTCCGTCGAACCTTGCTCATCCACCTCGGTACTGAAATCTCCCTTACTCACCTTAATAGCCGCTTCCTGCAACGCCTTTAATGGACGGTTGAGGTGACGAGCAAAGAGCCAGCCACCAAGCACACTGAGAAAACCGATACTGGTCAGGTAAAAGGTTAAGAATTCGATATTGGCTTCGGTAAAACCCGACAGCGGCACTCGCACCCAATAACCCGGTGCCTGCGGTGGCTCTATCCAGTAAACCAAGGGATCGGTTTGACTGATGCGCACCCGCGCCGAGCCATTGAGCTGCTGCGACATAATATTGGAGAGCATGGAATACTCTCGCGCTTCGCCTAGACCATTAATATAGGCATCGCGCTGAGTTAATATCTCAATGCCGGTTTCCTCAAGGAAACGCTTGGACACCTCATCGCTCACCTCCACGCCGTCATTCACGCCGATAAACACGGTTTTTACCTGCTTGGCGAGCATAATATTAACCTGCTCTATGGTCGGCTTCACCACATAAAAGCTCACCGCCACATAAGACACCACCTGATTTATCAGTAGCAGGGCGCCAACCAGAAAAACCGTTTGTCCAAAAGCGCTTCGAGGAAGTAAGTGCATCTATTTATTGCCATCGGGTACGAATACGTAACCTAGTCCCCAAACGGTTTGAATATAGCGAGGATTGGCGGCATCCACCTCTATCATCCGCCTTAGGCGCGACACCTGCACATCGATACTGCGCTCCAAGGCGCTGTAGTCACGGCCCCGAGCCAGGTTCATTAGCTTGTCTCGGCTCAACGGCTCGCGAGGATGCGAAACCAAGGCTTTAAGTACAGCGAACTCGCCGCTGGTCAGGGAGATCACCTCATCGCCTCGGGTCATTTCCCGGGTCGCCAGATTAAGGGCAAATTCACCGAATTTCACCAGGTTCTCTTCCGCAGAAGGAGCACCAGGTACCTCTTTGGCGCGGCGGCGCAGAATGGCCTTTACACGGGCCAGCAATTCACGGGGATTAAAAGGCTTAGGGATATAATCATCGGCACCGAGTTCCAGGCCGATAATGCGGTCTACCTCGTCCCCTTTCGCCGTCAGCATGACAATTGGAATTTCGTTTTCCTTTTGTCGTAAACGACGGCAGATTGACAGGCCGTCTTCACCGGGCAGCATTAGATCCAGCACCATAAGGTGGAAGTTTTCCCGCTCCAGCAATTTATCCATTTGCTCTGAGTTGGCGGCACTGCGAACGATAAAGCCCTGCTCAACCAGGTACCTTTCTAGCAGGCTGCGCAAACGCATATCATCATCGACAACGAGGATTTTGGTGGTTTCTTGTCCCATGTTCTTGCTTAATTGTTCTTGTTGTAACCTTAACTATATGCGAAATACCCGAGTTGGGAAACGCCCAAGGACGATAACATTGTTACATTTGTTTTCCGCCTTACTCTCCCCCTTGCTGATAGCAAATACTATTGATATACCACAATTTTCGACCATTAGGCGTGCTCACCCAGGCCTCGTCATCAACCTCCTTTTTCAATAAGGCGCGAGCCATAGGGGCATCGATGGAAACCACGGCCTTGTTATCATAAATTTCATCTGGGCCAACGATTTGAAAGGCCAGCACTTCACCTTGCTCGTCTTCAACCTCCACATAGGCGCCAAAAAATACCTTACCTTCTTGCTGCGGGCTGTAATCTACCACTCTCAGCTCGTCCAATCGCTTGCGTAAGTATCTGACTCGGCGGTCAATTTCCCGCAGGCGCTTCTTGTTATATTGGTAATCCGCATTCTCAGAACGATCGCCAAGGCTTGCCGCCCAGGCTACTTTTTTTGTTACTTCCGGGCGCTCGGTTCGCCATAAATGGTCGAGCTCGGTTTGTAATTGCAGATAACCACGGCGGGTGATTAATTTCGTTTTCATAAATAATGTTCAGTTTTCGTTCATATGATCAGGGTCATATTTACCCTAGGTAGTAATTTTATAGGCAGGTGATGGTATGCAAAAGTACAACTTGAAGTACAACCTGCTATTTGTGTTTGCCTTGTTTGCCCTTTGCGGCCTACTCGCAAGCCAGCATTTATTCACCTCAGCTGCCAACTCCAGTGACCAGTATAGCCTTACCCTACAGGTGGATACGGCACAAACTATCAATCATGATAGCGATAATGATCACGACCCTGAGCATCCGCTAAACCCAGCCATTAAGCAAGCCGCTTTAACTAACACCCATGTGTCGGTAGCGCCTGGTGCGCCGCTTAGCCGCCGAGTGTTCACGGCAGCACAACAAAGGGCACCGCCACACTTCTCTTAAGAAACTGTTTTATTTACAATTTTTTTGGAGAAATATCATGACTAATTTTAATTCATTACGTACACACCATATTCTTGATGGCGCTCAATTAGCGAGCGCTCACGAGTCACACTTACAGCTAGATACCAACAGTGGCGCCTTGAGTCTGTTGCAAGACTTCACCCTGCAAAGCCCCATTTGTGTGCAGGCCAACACTCCGCTGACGGCGGCGCGCAAACTGGCCAGCAACACGCCAACGGATGCGCTTATGGTGCTTAATGAGCAAGGTCAGGTGATAGGAGTCACCTCCAGTGTCGAGCTGCAAAGTATTCGTGTAACCACCCAAGCCCTGCAGCTTGGTCTCAAACCCAGTGAACTGATGGTGCACGATGTTATGCGCTCTTTGCACACACTGCCATGCATCAGCATGTTGGCGGTACGCAATACTAGCCTAGGCAATGTGCTTAGCACCATGGAGCACACCGGCAGCTTCTATCTGCTGGTGACCGAGAATGAGCAGATCCGCGGTATTCTCTGCGCCCGTAAGATAGCCAAAACCCTGAATATTAGTTTGGATATCACCCCGGTGGCGCAGTCTTTTCAGGATGTGGTTGCCAGCGTTGAACACCCTCACTAACAGGCCATTTTAAGGCACTTTAAATGCGGGTCACGAACGACAAATTTGCCCTGTCGTTCGTGACCAGCTGTGATATTATCCAGTTAATTTTACTCGTATTAGCCCTACTTTTGGGCACCAAGATATAAGGTTATTAATGGCTAATCTCACCACGATTCTGGCGCAGGAATTACAAGCGCAAGAACATCAAGTGCTAGCAGCAACCAAGCTTTTAGATGAAGGCGCCACGGTGCCATTTATTGCCCGTTACCGTAAAGAAGTAACCGGTGGCCTGGACGACACCCAATTACGTACTTTAGAGCAGCGCTTAGGCTATTTACGCGAGCTTGAAGAGCGCCGCCAATTCATCATTAAAACCATTAGCGAACAAGATAAGTTAACGCCGCAGCTAAGCGCAGATATTGCCGCCGCCGCGACTAAAACCGAACTTGAAGACCTGTATCTTCCCTATAAACCTAAGCGCCGCACCAAGGGTCAAATAGCCATTGAAGCAGGCCTTGAGCCCTTGGCCGATGCCCTGCTTAACGACGCCAACCTGGAGCCAGAAAGTGAAGCGGCGCGTTTTGTTGATGCCGATAAGGGCATAGCGGATAGCAAAGCAGCCCTAGAAGGAGCCCGCTATATTTTGATGGAGCGCTTTGCCGAGGACGCCAAGTTACTGGCCAAGCTGCGTAGCCACATCAAACAGCATGGCCATATTAGCAGTGCAGTGATCGCCGGTCAGGAAAAAACCGGTGCCAAGTATCAGGATTATTTTGAGCACAGCGAAGCCATCGCCAGCATTCCATCGCACCGCGCCTTAGCCATGCTGCGCGCCCGTAACGAAGGGGTGCTAGCGCTGAATATTAACCCGGATGCGCAAAGCGAAGATGGTCAGGCCCTGTGCGTTAACATGATTGCCCGCCACTTCAATCTTGCCATCGAAGGCAAGGCAGCCAGCCAATGGTTGGCACAGGTAGCCCAGTGGACCTGGAAGGTAAAACTGGTTCTGCATCTGGAAAATGAATTTCTTGCCAATATGCGCGAGCAAGCCGAAACCGGCGCCATAGATGTGTTCGCTAAAAACCTGAAAGACCTGCTTATGGCAGCCCCTGCGGGCGCCAAGGTAACCCTGGGTCTGGATCCGGGTCTACGTACCGGCTGTAAAATTGCCGTGGTTGATAGCACGGGCAAGCTGCTTGGTACCGCCACCATTTTCCCTCATGCGCCACAAAACCAATGGGATAAGTCCTTGCGCACGCTGGAACAGTTATGCCGCCAGCACAAGGTGGAGCTGATCGCCGTAGGTAACGGTACTGCCAGCCGTGAAAGCGATAAACTGGTTGCCGAACTAATTAAAGCGGCGCCAGAATTGAAATTAAGCAAGGTAATGGTCAGCGAAGCCGGTGCCTCCGTATACTCGGCATCCGAGTTTGCCGCTCAGGAATTCCCGGATCTTGACGTTTCTCTGCGTGGTGCTGTGTCTATCGCCCGTCGTCTGCAGGATCCTCTCGCAGAGCTGGTAAAAATCGAACCTAAATCCATAGGTGTGGGTCAATACCAGCATGATGTATCGCAAAGCCAGCTAGGGCAAACCCTGACCTCTGTGGTTGAGGACTGTGTAAATGCCGTGGGCGTTGATGTGAACACCGCCTCGGTGCCGCTACTGACTCGCGTTTCCGGCTTAAACAAAACCCTGGCCCAGAATATCGTTAAGTACCGCGATAGCAATGGTGCCTTCGCCAAGCGTAGCGAATTGAAAAAAGTTGAGCGTTTAGGGCCAAAAGCATTTGAGCAAAGCGCCGGCTTCCTGCGCATTGTCGGTGGTACAGATCCATTGGATGCTTCTGCGGTTCACCCGGAAGCTTACCCCCTGGTTAAGAATATTTGCGCCGCCAATGATCAGGATATCGCCCATTTGATCGGTAATGCCGAGGTGTTGAAAAACCTTAAAGCTGCGGACTATACAGACGAGCAATTCGGCCTGCCCACGGTCACCGACATCATCAGCGAACTGCATAAGCCGGGCCGCGATCCACGCCCTGAGTTTAAAACCGCGGCATTTAAGGCCGGCGTAGAAACCATTAATGACTTAAAGCCCGGCATGGTGCTTGAAGGCGTGGTATCGAACGTTGCTAACTTTGGTGCCTTTGTCGATGTGGGTGTCCATCAGGATGGCCTAGTGCATATCTCGGCGCTAACCGACAAGTTTATTAGCGATCCTCGCGAAGTGGTTAAGGCCGGCGATATAGTTAAGGTCAAGGTGATGGAAGTCGACAGTGCCCGCAAGCGTATCAGCTTTACCATGCGCCTTAATGACGAGCTGCCAGCAGCAGGTGCCAAAAGCACAGCTAAGCCGGCGGCAAAGAAGACTGCAGCACCAAGCAAGAAGGGCAATAATCGCAGCAAGGATCAAGGCAATGCCGCTATGGGTAATGCTTTTGCCGAGGCCTTTGCCAAAATGAAAAAGTAATGGCTTAAAACTTTGAGAAACGCAGCCTAGGCTGCGTTTTTTTATGCTTGTAATTGGCTACTAGGCGCGAATATCGATAATGGTGCCCAATAGTTCATCGGCACTGCTAATCACCCTGGCGCTGGCCTTGGCCTGCAATTCGGCAACCTGTAAATTCACCAGCTCCTGCTCGAGACGCGGCGTTTCCGCTACCGGTGCTATCAGAGTTTCACCATTACTCGCCCCCTGAGGCTGACGTCCAAGTTGTAATTGCTGAGTGTCTAGCTGTGCTGTAGTAGCGCGATTGATATTGGCACTGGCTTGGGTCGCATCCTGCTGGGCACGGGCAAAGCCATCCATTCCCGCATTAAAAATCATTGCTACCGTCATCTCAGCTCTCCGAGGTAAGTTTCCAATTATTATTGCGCAAAAAACACACTACTTAAATACAACTAAAGCATGGCTTTTAAGGCCGCGACAAACTCATCCTTATGGGAGATAAAAGGCGCATGAGATGCCTTATCCAACACTTCTATATCCAAGTGCGGCCTTAAGCGCTGCATCTGCTCTATGGCTTTATAAGGCACTAGCGCATCCAAGCGCCCAAAAATAGCGCCAATGGGCTGCTTAAGGTGAGCAAATTCCTGTCTTAAGTCCTGATACTCCAGGATTTCCAAGCCCTGCTTAAGCACCTGCTCTGAAGTGCTGGGCGCCTTTTTGATCAGCGCTTTAAGCTGTTTAATATCCTGACGCGCCGACTCACTGCCCATGGCCTGAATAGCAAGAAAGCGCTCTATGGTTTTATTGCTGTTTTCCACCAGCTGCTGATTAAATTGCTCTAACACCGCATTCTTAATGCCTGGCCAGTTCGAACTATGGCTAAAAAATGGTGTCGAGGCGACCAAGATCACCTTGCTGACCTTATGCGGATAAAAGTGCGCCAGATACAAGGCAACCAAACCACCAAGCGACCAGCCAACGAGAATAGAGCCGTCTTGTAACTGCTCCGCTAATTGCTTGGCCATGGTCGGCAGATCCGAGTGAAACCCTTCACTCTCGGTCGGCTGGGCATGGCCATAACCGGGCAAGTCCAGAGCCCGCACCTCGCCGTCAAAAATAAAGTTAAGCTCTGGACGAACCAACTCCCATACCTCACGATTCATACCCCAACCATGAAGCAACACCAGTTGTTTTTGCATTTAACCTGTTCCGCATCCACTATTAACAATACCAATTCACTTAAATAGCTAATCATTCTAGCGGGCTAAATATCATGTTAACTGCGTTGGACTTTTTATATGTAGAATAACTACATAATAAAAATTCCGCCTTGTTATCACGTTATTTATCCTGCGCTATATCTGATCACAAACTTAAAGGAATTGGTATAAAACCCTGTCGCGCCGCGCGCCGACACCTGCATTATTAACGTGAATAAAGGCTTATGCAATGGACGCATTCACAAAAGCCTGTGCCTGGCTGTTCCCGCAGTACTGCCAGCTCTGTGCTCAGCCCCTCAGTGGCGGACAGCAAGTATGTGCCCACTGCATCAAGGCTTTTAACGGCATAAATACAGATCTAGAGGAAGATCTGCTGTTGCGCGCCGATATTCAACGCCAGTTTCCACTGCGTTATATAGACAGTTTGCAGGCCCTGGACTGGTATCGCCCTCCCCTGTCGACCTGGTTAAAGCAGTATAAATATCAACAACGCATGTATCGCCAGGTGGCCATCTCCAGCCTGCTTAGTCATTATTTTGCGCAGTTGGCCACCCAGCCCAGCTGGCACTGGCCGCATCTTGTCGCCCCTATTCCCTTGGCACCTTCACGGCTGGTTTGGCGTGGCTTTAATCAGGTGGTGCGGCTATGGCAGGACGCCCTGCCGCCCCAGCTGTTTGTCACCAACCTATTAGAGCGACACCATTCAACCCGGGCTCAGGCCAGGCTGGGTGCCAGGCAAAGACGCAAAAACCTGGCCCAGGCCTTTAACCTTAAGGCCGATGTGCATAATCTTGATATTGCCTTGGTAGATGATGTGCTGACCACGGGGGCAACCTTGGATAGCGCCGCAAAACTTCTCAAAGCAGCGGGAGCTCGCTCGGTGTCGGCCTGGGTCGTGTGCTTGACCGCGAAAACATAAAAAAGCCGGTTTTTACACCGGCTTTTGCTTAGGAGAGAACTATTACTGGAAAGAGTAAAGTTACTCGAAAATGTAAAACTTACTCGCCGCTGGCATCTATATGGGCGCCAAAGAATAAGGCATTACTGAAAATACGGCTGCTGCCATACCAAAAGCCCCTGAATACCGGGTTGTCCGTCATAGCCACCACAGCACCACGACCATAGCTATGGGCAAGGATGGCACCCCCATTGGCGATTTGTGCCAGGTTTTGCTCATGGGTAAAACCGGCAAGCAAGGGTTTTTCCGTATAGGTCGCCACATTCACAAAAGGCACGGACGCTTGCTCCAGCAAGAAGGTACCGTTCTTAAATACCGGCAACTCATCCCTAGTGAGTGAATAACTCAATGGATGGCTCAAATCGACCTTGGTATTAAAAATCGCGCCGGCAATACGCTGCTTACCCGCCAGCATATCCCTGTCGCCATAATTCAGACCTTGGGTAGAAAAGGCCGCTGCCATATCTTTACGGGACAAGTAGCTGGCCTTTAATATCTGCTCATCGGCCAAGAATTGCGCCCCACCCTTATGACCCCAGATCACACCGCCATTACGCACCCAGGTATGTAGCGCGGCTTTAAATGACTTGGCCAAACTGGCATAGCGGCCATTGGCAAAAACAATATGGGTGTAATTATTTAAGTCGATATTGGTTAACTCATCGGCCTCGATAATACTCGGCGTTAAGCCCACATGGCGGTCAAGGTAATACCAAAGTTCGCCCACTTCATACTGGCTGCTTTGCTTGCCACCCACCAATAGCACCTTGGGCAACTTTACCGGCGCCAACTGGCGTGAACCCAGGTCAACGCCACGACTGGTTAACCCTGAGTCTATGCCGTGCAGATCAATATCAAACTCAGCACTGACCTGGTTTAATATCGCTAGCCAATCATCGCGCTGCTGCAATCCTGCGGCGATCACAATTGAACCGGCGGCCAGCTCACGGTTTTGACCATCACTGCTGGCGGTAAAGGGTGCCAAAGCAACGCGCGCCTCTATACCTTGCTGCAATAGCTTGGTTAACAACTTAGGTGCGTGATAATCGAACCACTCAAAGGCAAAGGCATAATGAGGCTGCAACACCTGTTGCGAGGCACTGCTGCTCGGTGACCAGGGCTGCGCCGCCACATCTATGCCGCGAACGCTATTAAGCTCTTTAAATTCCAGGTTAAAGGCATGGGCCAAGGTCCAGCCGGAAACGTCATAGAAGGTGTTATCGGCAAAGCTCTGTTGCTCGCTAAAAATACTCTTGATCAAGCGATATTGGCGCTGAGACAAGGGCACCAGGTAACTGCTTTGGGCCGCAAACTGCTGCTTGTCCACGGTCGCATCTTCTTGCAGCGCATAAGCATCTATCTGATGTTGCGCCAAAATAGAGAGGAAATAACGCAACCGGGTCGGATCTTTTGGCGCACCAACCACATAGCCCTTTATCTTGTCTTTATCGGCAAGCTGGCTCGCCTTGGCAAAGAAATCTTGCTGATAATCAAGCAGCTGCTGGCGTTTTTCAAGTACGGCATCAAAGGTAGAAAAGTTGGTTAGCAGCTGATTTTTAATGGTAAATGGAAATTCCAAACGACCATTTATGGTGTCCTGCACATGGCCGCGACTGCTGCCCTGCTCAAACAAAATACCGACGCTGCCGTTTACATCCGGGTAGGTTGAGCCCTTGCCCACATAAAAGTCATCGAATGATTCCTCGGTAAAATACAGGCGATCATGACTGTCGAGAATACGAGCGTGGTGCTCGGCTATGGCCTTGGTCAAATCCACGTTTTCGTCAGGCGTCAGCGGGTTTTTACGACTAGGAATACCGGGCTGGAAGAAAAAGGTGCTGTTTGGCCCCATTTCATGGAAGTCAGTCAGCACATTGGGCTGCCAGCGCTGAAACTGAGCGATACGGGCTTGCGATTCAGGGTGCTGTAGCAATAACCAGTCGCGGTTAAGATCGAACCAATAATGGTTGGTACGGCTGCTTGGCCAGTTTTCATTGTGCTCACGGGTATTGGGATCGGCGCTCGGCACCATGGCGCGGTTAGAGTTAGCCCAGTTGGCGAAACGAGCCAGCCCGTCCGGGTTTAACGAAGGGTCGAGCAAGATCACGGTTTCCTGCAACAGGCGCTCAACGCGCTGATCCTGTGCCGCGGCCAGATAATAAGCCACTAACAGCGCGGCGTTACTGCCGGAAGGCTCATTGCCATGGACGCTGTAACCCATATACATGACTGCCGGTGCAGTTGCCGTTGTGGCAGCAGAGGAGCCCTTGCCTTCGCCCGTCACTCGGGCCAGGTGTGTTTGGCGTACTTGTTCAATATTAGCCAGGCGCTCGGGTGCGGCTATGGTCAGCATCACCAAAGGGCGCTGCTCATGGGTATAGCCTATGGTTTGCATTTGCACGCGGTCGCTGTGCTCGGCCAGCTCGCGCATATAATAAACCAGCTGATCATGACGCACATGCCACTGGCCAACCTCATAACCCAGTACCGATGCCGGCGTGGGCACCTTGGGATCAAATTGAACTTCATCACCAAAATAATAGCTCAGCGGCTGGGCAGCCAGGGATGAAGCAAAGACCGTTAACAATAAAAATAGAATTCGACGCATTAGTATAACAGTGAATTAAAAACCATATCCTCACGCTACCATTGGCTTAAAATTAAGCCAACTTTTTACGTTCAACACTGGCGGCAACGCGACGAGCGGAGTATCATAGCCATTAACCGAGTAAAACAGTCAAGTATAGTGTTGTTACTATGATCACAATTTCAGAAACCGCGCAAAGTCATTTTGCAAAACTGCTTTCAGAACAAGCAGATGGCACCAATATCCGTGTATTCGTTGTCAATCCTGGTACCTCTCAAGCCGAATGTGGCGTGTCGTACTGCCCGGCCGATGCGGTTGAAGAAGATGACATTCGTCTTAACTTCAACGGTTTTGATGCGGTAGTAGACAAAGAAAGTGCGCCTTTTCTAGAAGAAGCGGAAATCGATTTCGTAACCGATAAAATGGGCACACAATTGACCCTTAAGGCACCTAATGCCAAGGCCCGTAAGCTATCAGACGATGCCTCGCTGGAAGAGCAGGTTGATCATATGCTGCAAACCGAGGTAAACCCTCAGCTTGCCAACCACGGCGGCCAGGTACAATTGGTTGAAATCACAGCCGAAGGCATTGCCGTGCTGCAGTTTGGTGGCGGCTGTAATGGTTGTTCTATGATCGATATCACGCTAAAAGAGGGTATCGAGAAGGAAATGATCGCTAAATTCAGCGAAATCACCGGTGTGCGTGATATTACCGAACACAACCGTGGCGACCACTCCTACTACTAAGTTTGCGGCGCTGATCTACCGCTTGGGCTCAGAGCCCAAGCGCAGCCTCAAACGCTTCCTTATTGGCCTCGGCCTCTTCGCTCTTGCCGTCGCCTTTATTGCCCTCGGCTACTTTTATCAGCCCTGGTGGCAAATTCCCGGTCTCTTGTTGCTCGCAGTGGCATTATTTTTCGCCATCTGGGGTTATCTCGGCATTTTTGCCAATCGCTTTGCTCAGGTTATTGCAGCAACGCATCCGCCTTTACCAGTTGACGATAACGCACCGCCAGACTAATACCGCGCAGCGCCATAAAGGCACTCATGGCCGCCCACAGGGCATGATTCCCCCAGCCCTGAGTTAACAAAAATACCCCGAAAAAGCCCACTAAGGCAGACAACATCATGGTATTGCGCATATCCTTGGCGCGCATCAGGCCAACAAAAATGCCATCGAATAAAAAACAACTCATAGCAATAAGCGGCATCAGCACCAGCCAGGGCAAATAGGCGATAGCCAGGCTGTTCACCTCAGGCACATCGGTAAGTAAACGTATTACCTGCTCCCCAAAAATATAGAATCCCAAGGCGTAAAGCACTGCAAATAAAGTGCCCCACTGTAAGCTAATACTTACCCACATTCTAATTCGATGCACGGATTGCGCCCCACGCGCCTGCCCCACCTTGGCCTCGGCGGCATAGGCAATGCCGTCCATAGCAAAGCTGATCAAGAGCAAAAAGTTCAGCAGCACCGCATTGGCGGCCAGCACCACATCCCCTAAGCGGGCACCGTAAAAAGTCATAAAACTAAAGCACAGCTGCAACATTAAGGAGCGCAGAAAAATATCGCCATTGAGGCGCAGCAAGGAACCCAGTTGCAGCAAGCGGGCGCCGAAGGACCAACACCAGTGCAACTCTAGCTTGGCAAACAGACGAGATACCAACCACAAGGCAAAGGCCAAAGCGCAGTAATCGGCGATCACCGAGGCCAGCGCCGCGCCCTTAACACCCCAGCCAAAGCCGACCACAAAGAGAATATCCAAAGCAATATTGACCACATTGGTGAGCAGCACCAGTAAAAATGGCCCACGCCCGTATTGCACACCGAGCATCCAGCCCAGCAGCACCAGATTTGCCAAGGCCGCTGGGGCGCTATAAATACGAATATAAAAATAATTAAAGGCCTGCTCCATGGTTGGCTGCGAAGCATCGGCAAGCAGTGCCATCAGCGACCCCAAAGGTTTTTGCAGCAATAACAAGAGCAACGCCACCGCCAGTGCCAGCAGCAGGCTTTTTTGCAGCGCCTGCACCAGTTCCTGCTTGTCTTCGGCGCCAAAAGCGGCGGCGATAAGCCCGGTAGTGCTCATACGCAAAAATCCGGCGAGCCAAAACAAGATGGAAATAACCGTTGCACCCAAGGCAATTCCTGCTAAATAATGGGCGCTGCCGAGGTGGCCGATAACCGCGGTATCAACCAGGCCTAGTAAAGGCACCGTGATATTAGATAGAATCATGGGCCCGGCAAGCAGCAATAAGCTTTTATGGTGAGTGTTGTTATGTATAGAAAATTGTCCCATTTGCTCTTCTCTTTATGCGCCCTGTATGGCGCCTCTGCCCAGGCTGCGGTTATTTTACAGTATCATCACGTTAGTAAAACCCTGCCCAAGGTAACCAGTGTCGAAGCCGACACCTTTCGTGCCCATTTACAGTATTTGCAGCAGCATGAATTTAAGGTCGTTGCTCTGGATACATTGCTCAATGGCTTACAGCAAGGGCAAGCGTTTGACGATAAAACTGTGGCCATCACCTTTGATGACGGCTACGACAATAATATCGAGCAGGCCGCTCCCATACTGGCGGAGTTTGGCTACCCCTACACGATTTTTGTGAATCCAGCCTTGATCGACGAACAAAAAGGCTATGTGATGACCTGGGCAGAGCTCAAGGAGCTCAGTAAACAAGGCGCCCTGATCGCCAACCACAGCAGCCGTCACGATTATCTTCATCATCGCCTTGAAGGAGAAAGCGAAGAGCAATGGCGCAGCCGCATTAAAGCCGATCTCACCCATGCGGAAAAGCGCATCGAAGAGGAAATTGGCTACAGCCTGAAATACCTGGCCTACCCTTATGGCGAATTCGATAAGGCACTGCAAGAGGTGGTGAAAGAGTTAGGCTATACAGGCATAGGTCAACACTCAGGTGCCATGGGCCCGGGCAATGATTTTACCCGCCTGCCACGCTTTCCAGCTTCTGGTTTTTATGCCGACTTGGACACCCTGGCGACCAAGCTGGAGTCCCTGCCATTTGCCCTAGCAAACATCGACTATAGCGACACTGTAACCGCCGAACTTCGCCCTATGGTGACCTTGGAGTTTGCCGAAAAGGGCTTTCATAACAAGCAGTTTGCTTGTTATGTCTCCGGCCAGGGGCAAGCCGAGATCAAATGGTTGGATGGCAAGCGCGTGACAGTGCAGGCTAAGCAGGATTTAAAACCCGGCCGCGCCCGCTATAACTGCACCGCCCCATCGCTGCATAAATCGGGGCGCTATTTGTGGTTCTCCCAACCTTGGGTGATCACCCAAGATGAGACTAACCGGGGTAATAGTCAATAATAGCCTTTAGCTCGCGTACCATGACCTCGGTATTTATGGTGGGTACCGAGCCGGCGGCAAATTCCGGCTTAAAGATGGCGCGGATCTTCCCATGCGGGTCCACCAGCACCACGGAAGCACTGTGATCCACCAGGTAGTCACCTTCTTGCTGCTCGCTAATGGCATACATCAACCCCAGGTTTTGCACAAAAGGATAGAGATCCTGGTGCGGGGCAGAAACCGCCTTGTACTGAGGATTAAAGTAGGTGATATATTGGCGGCGTTTCGCCGCCGTATCCCGCGCTGGGTCCACAGATATAAACCACACATTCAGGTCAGGTTCCTTTACCTGTGTCTCGACCTGGCGCAGTTTCGCCAGCGTCATAGGGCAGACATCCGGGCAGCTGGTATAGCCTAAAAACAGCAGATCCCACTGCCCCTGTAAATCGGCCACACCGACTCGCTCGCCATGCTGATCTTCCAGACTAAAGGCATTTATTTCCCGCGGCTGCTCATACACTAGAGCCTCCACCTGCAATTCCGGCTTGGTGCAACCCAGTGTCAAGCTTGTAAGCGCCCCAATCAGCCACCACTTAAGCGACATAAAATACCCACTTATCAATAAATAATGCGACAAAGAGTAACATTAAATGCAAGATAGAGAACTTAAAAACACGCATTGCCGATTGATGTTGAGGCTCGCGCTTTAAGCGCCAGGCATAGGCGATAAACATCAGGTTAAGCGCCGATGCCGCCAGCAGATAGAAGAGCCCAGACATACCAATCAGATAGGGCAACACACAGACCAGAGCCAAAAGCACGGTATAACCCAGCACACAGGTTTTACAAAAATCGATACCATGAGTCACCGGCAGCATGGGAATATTGGCGCGGCGGTAATCCGCTTCACGGGCAATGGCCAGAGCCCAGAAGTGCGGCGGCGTCCAGGCAAAAATAATCATCACCAAAAGCCAAGGAGCGGCGGCCAGCTGCCCGGTTTCACTCACCCAGCCCAACAAGGGCGGCATGGCACCGGCCAAACCACCAATGACGATATTTTGCGGCGTTGCCCGCTTCAGAAACAGGGTGTAGACCACGGCATAACCAACCAGGGCCAGCAGGGTTAACAAGGCGGTCAGCCAGTTAGCGGCTCCGACCAAGGCAACAAAGCCAATGCCACCAATCAGCGCAGCAAAGGCAAAGCCTCGCCCTTCACTGACCCTACCCTGGGCCACCGGACGATGGCGGGTACGCGCCATCTTGGAGTCTATTTCGCGGTCGACAATATGATTGACCACCGCCGCCGCCGCCGATAACAGACCTATGCCGAGCAAACTGATCAGCTGCAGCACCCAGGATCGCCCCATATCCGGCGCCAAGGCCAGGCCAACCCAGGCGGTCAGCACCAGCATCAGCACCACCTTGCCCTTGCACATGGCCAGATAATCGCGCCAGCTTGTTGAGCGCGCCAAAGAGGGTGTTAAGGTTATTGCTTTACTCATAATTCTTCTCCTTTGCGCCTAACATTTTCGTTTTTGTAAATAGCACAACCGCACCAGGGTCAGCAGTAAGAGCAGAGCCATCAGGTTATGGGCCAGCGCCATCAACAAGGGGATCTGCATATAGATCAAAGCGATACCCAAAGTAAGCTGGGTCGCCAAAGCGGCACCGACCGCTAAGGCCGCATTTTTAATAGTGCGCGAATAGGCGCCCTTAAACACCCGCCACATGGCCGCGCCGACAATCAAGAGTGTTATCAGGGCGCCAAAGCGGTGTAGCAAGTGAATGGACATGCGCGACTCGTAGGAGAGCACCCCATACTCATAATTGGCATGCTCCATAGGCAAATGGAATACCTCGGCCAGGGAAAAGGCCTCGCTGCCTTCACACAAGGGAAAGCCAACACAATGGGCGGCGGCATAATTGGCTGCCAGCCAGCCCCCTAAGGCAATCTGCACCACTACCATGCACAGAGCCGCCATGCTCCAGCCCTGCAATGCTCTAGCACCTGGGTCGCCACCGGGCACAGGGCGACTGTGGTTACGTAAATACAAGAGCCATAACAGGCTGGCGATGGAGAAACCACCGAGTAGGTGACCCATCACCACCAGCGGCTGCAGGTTCATGGTCACAGTCCACATACCCAACATGGCCTGGAAGATCACCAAGAGCAAAAGCACTGTGGGCAACCGCACCGGCATACGGACATGCTTGCCATAGCGCCAGGCATACAAAGCAATGGCGAGGATCAACAGCCCCAAGGTGCCGGCAAAGTAACGATGCACCATTTCCTTCAATGCTTTACCCTGATCCAGTTCCATACCGGGAAAGTTTTCCTCCACCGCGGCGATTTCGTGGGCCTTATCGGGCACGGTTAAAAAGCCATAACAGCCGGGCCAGTCGGGACAACCCAGCCCAGCATCGCTCAATCGTGTATAGGCCCCCAGACCCACCACCAACACGGCCAATAAAGCCGTAGTTAACACCAGAAATTTATAGTTTTTTGTCATACTGGCCTCTTTAACTGCTACGAGCATAATTAAGTAGTTTTTTTAAGTCCTTCAACAATCCCTTGTGTACCAAACGATTGGCGTCGGCTTGTGGAGCAAAGTCATACTCCAGAACCACCAAACCATGGTGGTCGATTAAATACAGGCTGCCGGCATTAAGCTGTGCCGGAGCGCTGTTAATATGAATGCTGGGCATGTCTTGCGCCTTTGCTGCTGCTTCGCCCAACACGGCAATACGCACCTTGTCTTTGTTTTTACCCAGAGCCACATAGAGCGACTGCAGGTCCTGCCATTGCTGCGCACAGCCCTGACAGGGCTCGGTATTCACCAGGGCTATGGTCCAGGGCGATGGTGGTAATTGCTGCCAGTCGCTCACTTCCACCTGCTCGCTCATCAGCCGCCCTTGATTACTCTTATGGCCGGGCAACCAGCCGAAATATAAAACCGCCACAGCGGCAACAATTGGCAGCAAAAAGCAGCCGATAAATAACATAAGGGGTTTAGGTAGCTGCATGCGTTCTCCTTGCTCGCCAATAGGCACTTAAAGCAATCACCAGGGCCGCCAGGGCGATTAAAAACCACTGCCAGGCGTAGGCCTTGTGCTTGTCAGCCGACATGGTGACCGGCTGGTAATGAGGGGTGGCGCCTATGCCATCAATGGCATCTTGGGCATAGACCATAAAGGGATAAATGGGTTTGCGGGTTTGCTCGCTCATCTGGGTGATGACGATTTCTTGAATACGTTTGGGCCAGCCCTGCTCCACCAGGGTTTCGCTCAGGGTGAACTGTGCCAGTGGGCCTTCCTTGACCAAGGCCTGAGTCAGGGTGAGCTCTGATGGCAAGGCTATAGTGGGCAGCTCATTGCGCTGGCTCGGTGCTGGCACAAAGCCCAGATTGACCAACAGCCAGTTACTGGAGCCTGGCGCCAAGGCCAGTACCAGCAGATCATAACCGACCCGACCTTGATACACCTGATTGTCCAGCAACCAGTATTCGCTCTGCAGCTGAGCATCAAAGCGTACCTGCAAACCTGTGGCATCTTCGCTTTCGATATAGCGCAGCGCCTTGGTTAAAGGCATAACCCCCTGAGCCGACCAGGAATCCAGCAGCTGTTGTCTTTGCTGTTTTTGTTCTGCCCGCTCAAGCTGCCAAAAACCCAAGCGAGTACAAACAGTTACCGCGAGGATAACCAGCCCTATCCATAAAATTGCGCTAAGCTTAGCTGTAAACACTCAACCACCAACCTCGGAGTATCCGTATCTTGCTTATTAAAATTATAATTATTGCGCTCTTGCTGACCGTCATTTACACCCTTTTCCGCGCCTTACTGGCGATGATAAAATCCGATAACAAGGTGCCTATGTCGCGCTATTTGGGCAAACGCATCGCCCTGTGCATCCTTGTACTTATTATTATTTTGCTGGCGCAGCAGTTTGGTCTGCTGCGCTTTAATCCATCACCGATCACAACACATACACAAATACAAACAGGCACAACCACACCACATCTACAAAGTGCCAGTACCAGGCCGCTGCCTGAAATGCGAAGTGCTTTTCACTGCTAAAGTGCCCCTTTAATACCCGGATAAACACCACAATAAGCATTATGGTACCCAGGGTTACGTGCAGGCCGTGAAAGCCGGTTAGCATAAAGAAGGTGTTGCCATAAATGCCGGAATCCAGCTTCAGCCCTAAGTCCTGATAGGCGTGTATATATTCATAAACCTGCAAGCCAAGGAAGCTAAGCCCCAAAAGGACGGTTAATAGCAAAAAGAGCGTCAGTGGCCCGCGCTTATCTTTTTCAATGGCGGTGTGCGCAAACTGCAAGGTCACCGAAGACACCAAAAGGATAATGGTGTTGATAAGTGGCAGCCCCTGCCAGCCCATGGCCTGGGTTGTTGTGCCACCTGGGGTGCTTTCCAGCGGCCATGCCGATGTGAATTCAGGCCATAACACTTCGCCCGTCATCACATTATTGCCATCGCCACCGAGCCAAGGCACCGCCAGCATACGGGCGTAAAACAGCGCGCCGAAGAAGGCGGCAAAGAACATCACCTCGGAGAAAATAAACCAGCTCATGCCCTGTCTGAAGGAGCGGTCCATTTGCATTGAGTAGAGACCGCCGTGGGATTCGTTGATCACATTACGAAACCAGCCCACCAGCATATACAACAACACGGCAATACCGGCAAATAACAGATAATGACCATGGCTGCTTTCCTGCCCCATTTGCATCACGGTTAAGCCCGCACCGGCGGCAATAAAGAACAGCGCCACCGCACCGACTATCGGCCAGGGACTTTGCGCCGGCACATAGTACTTTTGATACTCTTCACTCATATTCATGCCTCATTTGGGTTATCGCGCCGACGCCACTAACGACTCGGGATGCTTGGCGCTGATATCAAAAAGCGTATATGACAGCGTTAGCTCCTCGTACTCGGGGGGCAACGCCGGATCGACATAAAATCTTAATTGATATTCTTGTTTTTCGTTGGCTTGCAGGGTTTGCTGGTCAAAGCAAAAGCAAGCCAGTTTATGTAGATATTTTGCCGCTAAACCCGGAGAGACAGACGGAATAGCCTGCATCACTCGGGCTTGATCACTGGTATTGGCTGCCGCAAAGGTCACCAGGCTCATCTCGCCGGGCTTAACCACCACAGACTGCTGCTGGGCGCTGACCTTAAAGGGCGCACCGCTTTGGGCATGAGTGGTAAAGCTCACGGTAACCTCACGGCTGTTATCCACCCGCTCGCTTTGTTGCGCCTGCTCCATGGAAGGCTTGCCATTAAGGCCGGTGACATCACAGAACACGTCGTACAAGGGCACCAGCGCAAAGGCAAAGGCGAACATGGCCAGGGTGCCTAATAACAGCTTTCTTAACAGCGGCATATGGTTCATTTATTTCACCTCGGGCGGCGTTTCAAAGGTGTGATAAGGCGCTGGTGAAGCCACCTGCCATTCCAAGCCCTCGGCTCCGTCCCAAACCTTAGCCGGCGCTTTTTCACCGCCCTTAATGCACTTAAACACCACAGCAACAAACAGCAGCTGCGACAGGCCAAAAGCAAAGCCGCCGATACTGATAATGGCGTTAAAGTCGGCAAACTGCAGCGCATAGTCGGGGATACGGCGTGGCATACCCGCAAGGCCAACAAAGTGCATGGGGAAGAAAAGCACATTGACGCTGATTAAGGACATCCAGAAGTGCCACTTCGCCAAGGTGGGGCTGTACATATGCCCGGTCCATTTCGGCAGCCAGTAATAAGCGGCGGCCATAATGGAGAACACAGCGCCAGTTACCAGCACATAGTGGAAGTGCGCCACCACGAAGTAGGTATCATGGTACTGGAAATCCACCGGCGTAATGGCCAGCATCAGGCCGGAGAAACCGCCCAGGGTAAAGAGCACAATAAAGGCGATGGCAAACATCATGGGCGCTTCAAAACTGATGGAGCCGCGCCACATGGTTGCCACCCAGTTGAACACCTTGACCCCGGTGGGCACGGATATCAGCATGGTGGAGTACATAAAGAAGAGCTCACCAGCGAGCGGCATGCCGGTGGTAAACATATGGTGCGCCCACACAATGAAAGACAACAAGGCGATGGACGCGGTGGCATACACCATGGAGGAGTAGCCAAACAGTTTTTTGCGCGAGAAGGCGGGCACTATGGTGGAGATAATACCAAATGCCGGCAAGATCATTATGTACACCTCGGGGTGACCGAAGAACCAGAAAATATGCTGGAACATCACGGGATCGCCACCACCGGCGGCATTAAAGAAATCGGTGCCGAAGTATTTGTCCGTCAGTACCATGGTCACCGCCCCGGCCAGCACCGGCATTACCGCAATCAACAGGAAGGCGGTGATAAGCCAGGTCCACACAAACAGCGGCAGTTTCATCCACTTCATGCCCGGCGCGCGCATGTTGACGATAGTCACTATGACGTTAATGGCACCCATAATGGAGCTGATCCCCATGATATGGATGGCAAATACAAACAGCGCTGTGTTGTCGTTACTGTAAGTGGTCGACAAAGGCGCGTAGAAGGTCCAACCAAATGCCGGGCCGCCTCCTTCCATAAACAGGGAGGCTAACAAAATGGCAAAGGCAAAGGGCAGGATCCAGAAGCTCCAGTTATTCATGCGCGGCAAGGCCATGTCCGGTGCCCCGATCATCATGGGGATCATCCAGTTAGCCAGGCCGGTAAAGGCCGGCATTACCGCACCGAAGACCATGATCAAACCATGGACTGTGGTCATCTGGTTAAAAAAGTGCGGATCAACCAGTTGTAATCCCGGCTGGAACAGTTCGGCGCGGATCACCATGGCCATGGCACCGCCGGTTAAAAACATCAGCAACGAAAACAGCAGGTAAAGCGTGCCTATGTCTTTATGGTTCGTGGTAAAGAGCCAGCGTTTAATACCAGTTGCAGGCCCGTGGTGTTCATGTGTCGCAGCGGCTGTACTCATTGTTCTTCCCCATCAATAAAGGCCTGAATTGCACTTGGTTGCACAACATCGCCGGTGTCATTACCGAACGCATTACGCTGATAGGTGATAACACCCGCTAGCTCTTTAAGTGTGAGCTGGCTAACAAATGCCTGCATGGCGGTGCCTGGTTTACCGTGCACCACAATATCGATGTGATCTTTAATTTCGCCAGTTGCGATTGGGCTGCCCTTGATAGCAGGGAACACCCCGGCAAGGCCCAAACCTGTGGGTTGGTGACAGGCGGCACAGCGGGCCATATAAGCCTGCTCGCCCAGAGCCATCAGCTCGTCTTTTGATAGAGTTTGGTCAAGCAAGGCCGCATCGGCCTGGGCTTGGTCCAACACAGCCTGTTTTTGCCCTGCCAGCCAGGTATCGAATTCCGCCGGTGCCTTGGCCTCAACTACCACGGGCATAAAGCCGTGGTCTTTACCACACAGCTCGGCACATTGGCCGCGATAGATACCGGTTTCGTTAACCTTGGTCCAGGCCTCATTGATAAAGCCTGGGTTGGCGTCTTTTTTCACCGCAAAGTCCGGCACCCACCAGGAATGGATAACATCGTCCGAGGTCATCAGGAAGCGTACTTTTTTACCGGTTGGGATCACCAGTGGCTTATCCACTTCAAGAAGGTAGTTCTCGCCTTTCTTCTGAGCGTTCTGAATTTGTTCCTGTGGCGTGGCCAGTAAGGAATAAAAGCCCACATCATGGCCCATATACTCGTAATGCCACTTCCACTGCGAGCCGGTGATCTTTATGGTGATATCGGCCTTGCTGGTATCTTCCATGGCAATCAAGGTCTTGGTCGCAGGTACCGCCATGCCGATAAGGATAAGAAAGGGAATTGCGGTCCAAATAATTTCGACCTTAGTGCTCTCGTGAAAAGATGCGGGCTGCGCACCTTTTGACTTACGGTGCCTTAGTAAGGCCCAAAACATGATAGTGAACACTATCACCCCAATCACACAACAGATTATAAATATCGTCATGTGTAACTGGTAAACATTCTCGCTGATATCCGTCACCCCTGGGCGCAAATTATAATCACTATTTGCAAAAGCCAAGTGCGGGGCAAACAGACACAGCAACATGAGGGAGCACAGCTGCTTCATGTACCATCTCCTTAAAACGCGCAACGCAAAAAGAGAAGAGGCAATTACTGCTAGCCAATCTTCATTATTATTATGCTTAGAACTGGCCGATTACATTTACTTTACACAAAGCGATTAAAAAGCAACCAGCAAAGCCTGTAATCTAACCAATTAGTCAAGATTTGAACGAATAGCAAGAAATGAAGCGTTTTTGTTTTGCTTTTTTAAATAAATATTTGTGGAATATTCAAACTGTTAGCTAACAGTGAAAGAAGGGAGAAAAGCGTCGTAAAACCCCCAATAAACGGCGTATCGGGGGCCAAAATACCAAATAAAACCTACATCCAGTCGGCGTTTCGAATTACACCAACCGCTAAGCCCTCAATATCAAAAGATTCATGTTCTAAATCGACTTCGATAGGAGCAAATTCTTCATTTTCCGCATGCAGTAAAACCTTGCGGCCGGCCTTTTCCAGGCGTTTCACGGTTACGTCGTCACCCACTCGGGCCACCACCACCTGACCGTTTTCGGCCACCTGAGCACGATGTACCGCCAGCAGGTCGCCATCAAGAATACCTATATCCTTCATACTCATGCCATTAACCCGTAACAGATAGTCCGCCGCCGGCTTAAACAACATGGGGTCGATTTGGCAATGACTCTCGATATGTTCCTGCGCCAAAATAGGCTCACCGGCGGCAACGCGACCGATTAACGGCAGGCCTAATTGCTCCGGCTCTTCTTCCTCAACCAGCTGAATACCTCGGCTGGCACCGGGTTTCATTCTGATCACCCCTTTTTTGGCCAGCGCCTTAAGGTGCTCCTCGGCAGCATTGGCACTGCGAAAACCTAATGTTTGTGCAATTTCGGCGCGCGTTGGCGGCATGCCGGTATCTTTAATAAAGACTTTGATCAGCTCTAAAATTTGCGATTGGCGATTAGTTAAAGGGCGCATACAACTGGTTTTCCATACAGTACATTTAACTGTGAGTATATACAGTTGTCAGAAAATCGCAAATAAAATCAGGGAATTTACGGAAGTCGCCCCCTCTCCTCTTTAGCCCCACAGCGACAAGTTAAAAGCCACTGCTGGGCGTCTCCAGAAAAGCTTGCTCCTCGGGGGGCGACCGACACCCGAGTATGGCGTTGCGATGGGGGTAGCGACCAAAGCGGTCAATAATAGCCTTACGGGCCAGCTCATAGGAATAACTCTCCAAAGGTCGAAACAGGTGCTCGGCAAGTATATGAATGGCGGTGCTTTCGCTGTGCATATAAGGCATATATAAAAAACTACGCTCCTGCTCGGTTAGCAGCAGATCGTAACCCTTTTCTAGCGCATGCTGAGCCAGACACAGGGCTTGCGCATCCTGAGCAAAGGCGCTGGCGGTATCGCGATATATATTACGGGAGAATTGATCCAGCACGATAATTTCACAGAGCGCCCCTTTGGCACTTCGACGCCATTGATACAGCTCACCCCGACTGGCAGCGCGGTGGGTTTCGGCAAACAACTCAGTGACTTGAGCGTCGAACCCCTCACTCTTTTTAAACCAATCCTCTGGCTGGCACTGATAAAACCAAAAATCATACACGGATTGAAAGTCCATAACCTCTCCTGCGCATTAACCCTTAAGCCGTTACAAACAGTCTAGTCAATTCAGGGGTTCGGATGATGACAAGGAGGCGATATTTTTGCTCACAACCCCAGATACAGCCGCCCGCTCTTCCCTCCCTGCGCAAGCTAACCATCGTAAAAGACTTGCAGATGCCGGAGCATGTGCAGCATTATGTGAGCCAGGTTGCCATCGTGAGCAACACCCGAGCATTCACAGACCTTGCCACATAAGGAGCAGTAAGCATGAGCACACGTATTTGGGCACAGGAAATCGATTTTGATCTTTGCCGCCAACTAGACCTCGGCGTCGGCGGCAAAGGCACCTTGATGACCAAACTCGGTATTGAAATCAGCGAAATCGGCGACGACTACCTGGTGGCCACCATGCCAATCGACAACGAGCTCTACAACCCCATGGGCATAGTCCACGGCGGCGCCTACGTGGTACTGGCCGAAACCGTCGCCAGCTACGCCGCCAACTTTGTTGTCGATACCAGCAAATACTACTGCGTCGGCCAGGAGATCAACGCCAACCACCTCAAAGCCTCACGCACCGGTACCCTCAAAGCCGTAACCAAACCCGTGCATATCGGCGGCCGCTCTTCCGTGTGGGAGATTAAGATTTATAACAGCGCGGGCGATTTGTGTTGTATTTCAAGGATGACCGCAGCGGTGGTGGAGAAGCGATCAAAGGGCACCGGCCTTTAATGCGGGATTGTTTCTGCACCTTGTCTGTAGGCGAGGCTTTAGCCTTGCGAAAGGCGCTTCGATTTTAGATTTTGTCGCGTTGGCGACAACAACCAAAGAGGGAGTGATTCGACTCCCCCTTTGGAAACCCCGCGAACCCGGGATTCGCTAATGCTTCCGAACTCAAGCTTTTGTTAAGCGTTTCGTTTTGCTTTCGACAAGGTTTAACGAGGTGTCCTACCTCGGTAAACCTAGCTCGATATCCCTATCTCGCTGTCTCTAGCACACTCCACAACAAAAGCCGATTTCTACAGCGCGAATCAAAACGGGAGCAACTTGTTGCGAGTCGAGCGTCCATAGGACCCGTTTTTGATGGTGCTTGTTATACATGCAGTGTCTATCAGACCCTGCTGTAACTAATATTTTGATTTACTGTACCATCAATAATTAAATAGCTGATTCCGCAATTACATTTAACGTTGCCAACCACTTTATTCAGCGATAGACCTGCAACACTAAGATCAACGAGCAAATCTCCGGTATGACATGGTTTTGCTCTATCATCAGATTCTAAATTTAAATCGTCTCTAACTGCTTTTTCAAACTCAGCTTGTTTACCAGCTTCAAGATAGTTTGCATTTGACCACTTAAATTGGATAATCATATGAGCCTCTATGAAATGTATAACGCCGCCTTAAGCGGTGAGCAGTTTGCTAAAATATGAAACGAAGTGAAACTGAGCAAACTGTTACGAATCCGACTTTAAGGTCTTGTTATGTGTTTATGAATTACCAGCAATTAAAACAATTACTACTATGACTAACGCAGGTATTGGATATTTAACGGCTAATTTAAAAATACCACCAATAAGGCTACGTAATATAGAAGGCACCAGAACAAACCAAACTGGACTCCCACCTTAATATTTCTGAACGCCCTCTGTCACCGGTATTTTCAATAATGTGGCTGCCGACGCATTGCTAAGCAAAATATGTACAACAAAGATCAACAGACCCTAGCCAAAGTTAATCTTCGCCATCAAGCGCTTCAATCATTTGATCTACAGCGTAACTCCACTCATCGAGCATGCTATCATGGAGAAGCCATACGTCCTGGCTTTCAGCCAATTGCTTAGCAGACTTTGTATAGTCATTATTTGTTACAACTGCGGCACCAAACGCTTCATAGTAATCTCTTGCAGAAGATACCTCCTGAACAGCTTTATTTCCTACAGGTTGGCTATACAGCTTACATTGAATAACAAACCTCAAACCATATTTTTCGGCAACAACATCTGCTCCTTGATCGCCACTACCAGAAGTAGAATACGCAGTCCACCCCAGTTCACAAAGTTGGTGGGCTACTATCTTTTCATACTCATATGGATCATCAGGCTCATTCTCACAAGCAGAGGCATCTTCCCTAACAATATCTAAAACCATCATTATATTCTCACGATACAGCTCCGACATATCCAGAGCTATAACCCATTCTTTATCACAGTAGTCCGTCAAAAACTGTTTGAAAGCACGTAATGGAGCCTCTACCCTTGAATTAATATATTTCCCCACAAGATAATTTATAAAATCTTCTCTTTCGATTTCACCAAATTCATTCCTGTAAGACAACTGACGGCATTTAGCTGATAACTCTTTAAAATCATTTATGAAAATAGCTTTTGTATATTGTCTCAAAGCACCTTCTGCTATTGTACAGTGAGGGTACTTATCAAATTCTCCCCAGTTAAACTCTTCTTCTATACCGTATTCATTTTTTAAAGCTGATTGCAGCTCAAGTCCTTTAGCCACATACTTAAGCCAAACAGATACATTACCCCAAAAGTCCTTTACATCAGGGTTATACTTTTCTGATATAAAACTTGCGCACAAATCAGAAACCTTCTTATCCTTTTTGGCTAGCATAGCTATTCTCATTGAGATTGTTTTAGGTATATCCATATAAAATAAGTTCCTATCGGTATAAATAATACAGGTAGAGCTATTGTAACAATTACGCCCGAATTCAGATAATAAGTGCACCACTCATGGTTAATGGGTGACAGACGATCAACTGCCTGTTGGTGGTATTCTAACGTCGCCAAACAATGAATCGCCCCGAGTTCATCGGAGACCAGTTTGTTTAAGTCAGACCACTTTACCTGACTCGTTTAAATTATCATAGTAGTCTGTTTCATATTGAGCTGGTGAAATATACCCAATTGAAGATAAGAGGCGTTGATTATTAAACCAATTAACCCACTCTAACGCTGCGTATTCAACAGCATCAACATTCTTCCACGGGCCATTTCTGCGAATAACCTCTGTTTTAAATAAGCCATTAATTGTTTCAGCCAATGCATTGTCATAAGAGTCACCCACACTGCCTACAGACGCTTGAATTCCAGCTTCAGCAAGTCGCTCAGTGTATCGAATAGACAAATATTGACTCCCTCTGTCGCTGTGGTGAATTAACCCCTCGGGCTTGCCACGGTGCCAAATAGCTTGCTCTAATGCATCAAGAATAAGTTCTGTGTGCATTGTTGTTGATACACGCCAACCTATAAACCCTAATTCACAATCGTTCAAATGCAGCTGTCTAACACAGATGTATCAGCTGATTTCCCGTTTAAATTCGCGCTGAAGAAATCGGCTTGTGCTGCGGCGCGTGGCTAAGACAGCAAGGCACGACGCCGAGCTAGATTTATCGGCACAGGGAAGTGCCGCTAAATCGTGTCGCAGCCTAAGCGAAGCGTTTAGCAAAAATCCGAGTGCGTAAGCATTAGCGAATTATGGGTTCGCGGAGTTTCCAAAGCGGGGCGACGAGTGGCCTACGATTGATAATCATCACGAACAGGAATCAGGATTCAACGATAAATTAGTGATAGCCAATGCAAGGCTAAAGCCTCGCCCACAGCCACAAATTCCAACCCACCTCAAGAACACAGATGTGTCAGCCCTATCCCCTTACATTGCATCCGAAACGAGATACGAGAAGAGTAATCGCCAGCAGGACGCTGGCGAAAACAGGCCCAGAGCAGGGATGCGCTGTGCCTGTTGGTTACGTTCATTTCTCGTAACTCGTTGATGAAATTATGCAATGTTGGGGCGCCTTGGGTTTCCAAGGGGTGGTTGGCGTAAACCGCCCTTTGGTTGCCGTCGTCAACGCGACAAGATCGCACCACAGAGAGCTGTGGGGAGTTTTAATTGAAAAGGTAAGTAGAGTTGCTTAAAAGGCTGTGTGGGGAGATACAGGGATTGTCAGGCTGAAGCCTGACCTACAACTCACGGCCGTGAAGCTGGCCTATAAGGTTTTTCACGCATAAAAAAAGGCCGCCGAAGCGACCTCTTTTTTAGCGTTTTAGCTATATCGTTGATTACTCAACGATTGTAGCTACAACACCAGCACCTACTGTACGACCACCTTCACGGATCGCGAAACGTAGACCTTCGTCCATCGCGATTGGGCAGATTAGTTCAACAGTCATCTTGATGTTGTCGCCAGGCATTACCATTTCTACGCCGTCTGGTAGTTGGATGTCACCAGTTACGTCAGTTGTACGGAAGTAGAACTGTGGACGGTAGCCTTTGAAGAATGGCGTGTGACGGCCACCTTCGTCTTTAGAAAGTACGTATACTTCTGATTCGAACTTAGTGTGCGGCTTGATTGTACCAGGAGCTGCTAGTACTTGACCACGCTCAACTTCGTCACGCTTAGTACCACGTAGAAGGGCACCGATGTTCTCACCTGCACGACCTTCGTCTAGAAGCTTACGGAACATTTCAACACCTGTACAAGTTGTCTTCGTAGTTTCTTTGATACCTACGATTTCAACTTCGTCGTTCACGTTGATGATACCAGCTTCAACACGACCAGTTACAACTGTACCACGACCCTGGATTGAGAATACGTCTTCGATAGGCATGATGAATGGCTTATCGATGTCACGCTCTGGCTCTGGGATGTAAGTATCTAGGGCTTCTGCAAGCTCGATGATCTTGTCTTCCCACTCTTTCTCGCCTTCAAGCGCTTTAAGAGCTGAACCTTGGATTAGTGGTAGGTCGTCACCTGGGAAATCGTACTCAGAAAGAAGTTCACGAACTTCCATTTCTACTAGCTCTAGTAGCTCTTCGTCGTCAACCATGTCACATTTGTTCATGAATACGATGATGTAAGGTACACCAACCTGACGAGAAAGTAGGATGTGCTCACGAGTCTGAGGCATAGGGCCGTCAGTCGCAGCTACTACTAGGATAGCGCCGTCCATTTGAGCAGCACCAGTGATCATGTTTTTAACGTAGTCAGCGTGTCCAGGACAGTCAACGTGCGCGTAGTGGCGAGTTGGAGTGTCGTACTCAACGTGTGAAGTTGAGATGGTGATACCACGCTCACGCTCTTCTGGAGCGTTATCGATTGATGCGAAGTCTTTTGCTGTACCACCGTATACTTTTGCAAGTACGTTAGTGATTGCTGCAGTTAGAGTTGTTTTACCGTGGTCAACGTGGCCGATTGTACCAACGTTTACGTGCGGTTTTACGCGTTCAAACTTTTCTTTTGCCAT